>NZ_KB235904.1:710945-1010945 GCF_000332155.1 Kamptonema formosum PCC 6407
GGGAGGATGGGGAGGATGGGGAGGATGGGGAAGATAGGGAAGATTTAACCTTCCTCACTCCCCTCCCTCCTCCCCCCGCCTCCCCCGCCTCCCCCCTCTCCCCCTGCCCCCCTGCCCCCCCGCCCCCCCCGCTCTTTTCTGCTAAACGGAGCTTTTCTACAATCAGAGTGGTAGTAGCGCCTACTGGTTCTATGTGGGTAGTTGTAGCTGGGATGTCCAGATGGATGTTGAGGTGATGGTCGTAGACAGTAATCTCTTGTAGGTGGGGTAAATCCAGCCACTCAGCAGCTTTTCCCAAGCGATCGCGAGCTGTAGTATCTACTATGGCAATAGAACGAATTAGTTTTGGATTGACCGAACGACGTTCGATTAACGGGTACTCGTCTCGGTGGAGAGCTAAAAAATCTCGGACAGTGGGATGGCACCCTCCAGTCAGGACAATCCTGCTGCCAGGATGTAGCACACAAAGCCCGACTGCGGCTCCAAGAGCGTCAAAATCTGCTGTAGTGTGGCACAAAATTAACTTCACGCTCAAAATCCAAAAACGCCAACTGAGAGAACCGAATTTCTGGTAGCTTACTACTGAGGGCTATATTTGCAAAGAGTTGAGCTAACACTTCCACAACTTCAAGGCGTGGGATTGTCACAGAGCAACTAATCAAAATTTAGCGCAAACCACCTGGAGTATTTCTACTTAGGGACTCTTGTATCGAAAAGGAGCAAAATGTTGTTATCAATCTTGTTTCAACTTGTTTTAACGGCTTTGGTTGTGTTGTCCTTTGTGATGGTTGTTGGCGTACCCGTCGCCTATGCCTCTCCTCAAAACTGGAACCAATCTAAAAGCCTACTTTACCTTGGTTCTGGTATCTGGATCGTTCTTGTGCTTGCTGTGGCGGCTTTGAACTTTTTGGTGGTTTGAGCCAAGCGAAGGAAGAAAGAAGAGGGAAGAAGGAAGACTGTGGCGCGGTTTTGAGATATTCCCCCACTTTACCAGTTTCTTCCCTCTTGCTCGCTTCTCTACGTCTCTACTTCCGCACTTGACCAATTAATTAACAACTACTGACATGGCCGTTTTTGAGGGGAATTTTACTGAGACAGAATCTTTTAAGTTTGCATTTGCGATCGGTCGCTTTAATGATTTGATTACTAGCAAGCTGTTGGAAGGTGCTCAAGATTGTTTAAAGCGTCATGGTGTAGATCCGAATCCTCACGGTACTCAGGTGGATTATGTTTGGGTGCCAGGAAGTTTTGAGGTGTCTATGGTTGCTCACCAAATGGCTCTCACTCGCCGCTACGATGCGGTAATCTGTTTGGGGGCTGTGATTCGAGGTCAAACTCCTCATTTTGATTTTGTGGCGGCTGAGGTGTCTAAGGGTATTGCTGCTGCTAGTTTTCAGACTGGGGTACCGGTAATTTTCGGTATTGTGACGGCGGATACGATGCAGCAAGCTCTGGAACGAGCAGGAATTAAAAGCAATAAGGGCTGGGATTATGCAATGGCGGCTTTGGAAATGGCGAGTTTGATGCGTCAAATTAAGGGTCAAGGTGGGGACTCCCACAGTCAACTTGCTGGGGCCCCAACTGCTGCTCAAGCTTTGTCGATTGCCGGAAACCGGGCAATTGCGCCGGAAATCTTGGAATAACGCCATATTGGTTGAGAATGGGGTGCGGGAAATGTGCCTTCACAAATCTTTGCACTGCCCTACCTCCCCCTCTTGCCTACTGCTAACAAAATTGCTGGAAAAAATTTCTAAAATAGACTTGACAAATCAAGCTGATTTTGAGATTATTATATTTACCGCAATCAATGCGGGTGTAGCTCAGTGGTAGAGCGTCACCTTGCCAAGGTGAATGTCGCGCGTTCGAATCGCGTCACCCGCTTTAGAATGATATCAATATTAAGTTAAGAAGTAAACTTGGGAGTTCTATTTACAGGCTTTTCCCTTGAACCTTAACATTTGGTGAAGGAAGGAAAGCTTATGATAGAATCATATTCGATATCTTTAAGATCGTCTCTGCATAAACGCTTTTGATTCTACGATCGCTCGTGCCATCTCAGAAAGCTCAAAAGATTGATTTAAATGGTGACTACCCTTGCCCCTGCCGGCGGCGAGGTCGTTTGGTACCGATCGCGCTGACAGAAGCCTTTGGATGCAATCGCTGTCAGCAAATTTTTGTATTGGATGAGAGCGGCTATATAATTGAACAGCTCTCGACTAACTATCCTTATAAGCAAGCTTGGCGTTGGAGTGGCCACCATTGGAACAGAGCGCATCCGGGTTTGAAGGCGCACTACTTGCCGTTGGCTTTGGTAATGATTTTGGTACCCTTGGTGATTTGGCTGCCCTTGGCGCTGCGATCGCCTGGTACAAATATCATTCTCTGGGCGATGGTAGCGGTGCTGCTAGCGATGCTGCCAGCGCTTATGGTCTGGCTGGCTTACAGACGTTAGCGTGATGACAAGCGAAGATTCTACCTCGACACAAGCTTCGATAAGTGCTGCTCGCCGCGCTTACCAAGCCTCATTAGAATTGGCGGGGGTTAAGGGGACTGTTCGTGCTGCGGCTTTGCAGGCGATGGCGCGGGAACTTAAAGCTCGGCAGAATGACATTTTAGAAGCAAATACTCTGGATTTAGAAGCTAGTCGGGAGATGGCAATCCCCGAATTGATTGTAGAGTGGCTAAAACTCACGCCAGAAAGGGTGCAAACAACAGTGCAGATTCTCCAGCGACTAGGAGAAATGCCCGATCCAATTGGCAAAGTGGTGAGTGCTTCTTACCAGGCAGATCAATGTCAGGTGTACTGCCAACAGATTCCCCTGGGAGTAATAGCTTTAATTTACGAAGCATTCCCGGAGTTAGCAGCGATCGCAGCGGGTTTGTGTCTGAAAAGTGCTAATAGTTTAATTCTCAAAGGGGGAACTGAGGCGAGTCACTCGAATACGGTAATTGCGGAAGCTTTACAGTCAGCGATCGATGAGGTGGGTTTGCCTGTAGGCTCTTTAGAAATATTACCTGCCGATCGCGGTGCGTCAATTCGAGATTTAGTCACCCAAGACCAATATATAAATTTAATAATTCCCTACGGTCGCCCTAGTTTAGTACAGCAAGTAGTGCGACAGTCTACCGCGCCAGCGTTGAGGTCGGCTATGGGTAATTGTTATCTCTATTGGTCGCCTACTGGTAGTTTAGAAATGGCGAGGTGGATGATTTTAGATAGCCATCAAAGCGAACCAGATCCAGTGAATGCGATCGAGAAAGTGTTGATTGACCCAAATCAAAAGCCTTCTTCTTTAGTGCGACTGTGGAATAGTTTAAAGGAGAAAGGCTTTGAAATCAGGGGGGATGCCGATTTGGTGGCGGATTTTCCTGAGTTGAGACTGGCTGAGGTGGTGGAGTGGAATCAGCCTTATTTAAACAAAACAGTAGCGTTTAAGGTTGTAGAGGATTTAGAGGCTGCGATCGCATGGATTAATCGGTATAGCAGTGGTCATGCAGATAGTATCGCGACAGAATCTTACCAGGAAAGTCGCGAATTTGCCTTGGATGTTAATAGTGCTTCTACTTTTATTAATGCCTCGCCTCGATTTTCACGCTATCAAAATCGGGGAGATGCTATCTTTTTGGGAATGTCTAATCAAAAGGGCTATAGGCGAGGATTGATTGGCCTGAAAACTTTGACGACTCTTAAACATATTGTTCAGGGGAATGGACAATTTTAGAGTCAGTGATTTTATCAGAGGAGGAAGAATAAAATATGAAGAAACAAATTTTATTCCAACAAAAAACGCCCTCACGAATGAGAGCGTTTCTTGTTACCAACAACTAAAACCTAGCCATTGATAGCAGGAGCAACCAAAGCAACTGGAGTAGACTCACCAGCCGCCAAATCGAGAGGGAAGTTGTGAGCATTACGCTCGTGCATTACTTCCATACCCAAATTAGCGCGGTTAATCACATCAGCCCAAGTATTGACCACACGACCTTGTGAGTCGATAATCGATTGGTTGAAGTTAAAACCATTCAAGTTGAAAGCCATCGTGGAAATACCCAAAGCGGTAAACCAGATACCCACAACTGGCCATGCACCCAAGAAGAAGTGCAGAGAACGGCTATTGTTAAATGAAGCGTATTGGAAAATCAAACGACCGAAGTAGCCGTGAGCTGCAACGATATTGTAAGTTTCTTCTTCTTGACCGAACTTGTAACCGTAGTTTTGAGATTCAGCCTCAGTGGTTTCACGCAACAAAGAAGAAGTCACCAACGAACCGTGCATTGCAGAGAACAGAGAACCACCAAACACACCAGCCACACCTAACATATGGAAGGGGTGCATCAAGATATTGTGCTCAGCTTGGAACACGATCATGAAGTTGAAAGTTCCGCTGATACCCAAAGGCATACCATCGGAGAAAGAACCTTGACCGATAGGGTAGATCAAGAATACTGCTGTTGCTGCTGCTACTGGTGCAGAGTAAGCTACGCAGATCCAAGGACGCATACCTAAGCGGTAAGATAATTCCCATTCGCGACCCATGTAGCAGAACACGCCAAGCAGGAAGTGGAAAATCACTAACTGGTAGGGGCCGCCATTATAGAGCCACTCATCGAGAGAAGCTGCTTCCCAAATTGGGTAGAAGTGCAGACCAATCGCGTTAGAAGAAGGAACAACAGCACCGGTGATGATGTTGTTTCCGTACATTAAGGAACCTGCAACGGGCTCGCGAATACCGTCGATGTCAACGGGAGGAGCGGCGATGAAGGCGATGATGTAGCAGATGGTGGCGGTTAAGAGGGTGGGGATCATCAGAACGCCGAACCAACCGATGTAAATCCGGTTGTCGGTGGATGTTACCCACTCGCAGAAGCGCTCCCAAACGTTAGCGCTTTCGCGCTGTTGTAAGGTAGTTGTCATGTGCTTATGATTGCTTTATGTATTTTTCAAGGTTCAGAGCGGTTTTGTGTTCCGCCATGTAAATAAGATTAACGCTTTTATTTCGGTTTGTAAACCCCCTTTAACATTAAATTTAGTTGTGAAATTGATTAGATTAACTTATGAATCTTCAACCCGGAGGCCATGCCATCTGACGGCCCCCCAGAATATGAAGATGCAGGTGGTCTACAGTCTGGCCGCCGTCAGCACCAGTATTAATGACAACGCGGTAGCCATTACTGAGTCCCGCCGCTTCAGCAACCCGCTTGACAGTCAGCAATAAGTGACCCATGAGTGCGTGGTCTTGGGATTCAGCATCGGCTAGTTTGGGAATAGGCTTTTTAGGAATGACAAGGATATGGACGGGTGCTTGAGGATTGATATCTTTGAAAGCAAGGGTCAAGTCATCCTCATAAACTATTTCTGCGGGAATTTCTCGGCGGATAATCTTGGTGAAAAGGGTATCGTGAGTTGTCATGGGTTTAAAGTAAGAAGGAAGAAGATAAAGTCATTTCTCAATCTTCAATTGTTATTGTTAATCATAATATAATTTATGCAAAATTATTTATAGTGTTGCCTCTAGTCCGTAATAGAATTACCTAGAGGTGGCGCTACAGCGAACAAAAATGCGACATAATACAAGGTGATCGAAGACACGCGCATAAGGATTGAGGATAATGTTAGCTAGGGTTTGGAGCGCATCTATTGTTGGCATAGACGCTGTAAAGGTAGGCGTTGAGGTTGATGTATCGGGAGGACTGCCTAAAATTGTGGTGGTGGGTCTACCTGATACTGCTGTCCAAGAAGCCAAAGAAAGGGTAAAAGCAACTCTGAAAAATGCTGGTTATGCGTTTCCAATGCGGAGTATAGTGATTAATTTAACTCCCGCAGATTTGCGAAAGGAAGGGCCAAGCTTTGATTTGTCAATCGCAGTGGGAATTTTAGCAGCTTCGGAACAAGTTAATGCAGATTTGTTAGGAGATTATTTATTTTTAGGAGAACTTTCTCTGGACGGAAGTTTGCGCCCTGTTGCTGGAGTTTTGCCCATTGCTGCTGCGGCAAAAAAAATGGGTATTGCGGGATTGATTTTGCCTGCTGCGAATGCACAAGAGGCCGCATTGATTGAAGGCTTATCTGTTTATGGTTTCGAGAATATATTTGCAGTTACAGATTTTTTGAATAATCCAAACTGCTACTCACCGATGGAAGTAGATGCTAGGAAAGAATTAGCTACTACACAATTTAATACTTTAGATTTAAAGGATGTAAAAGGACAGGCTCATGCTCGTAGGGCTCTAGAAATTGCTGCCGCTGGTGGGCATAATTTAATTTTTGTTGGGCCGCCTGGTAGTGGTAAAACTATGTTAGCAAGACGTTTACCTGGAATCTTACCACCACTGAGTTTTGATGAAGCTTTAGAAGTAACTCAAATTCATTCTGTGGCGGGGTTGCTGAAGGATAGAGGAAGGCTAATTAGCGATCGCCCTTTTCGCAGTCCTCATCATTCTGCTTCTGGCCCTTCTCTTGTTGGTGGTGGGAGTTTTCCTCGTCCGGGGGAAATCTCTTTAGCTCACCGAGGTGTGCTTTTTCTAGATGAATTGACGGAATTTAAACGGGATGTTTTGGAGTTTTTACGGCAGCCGCTAGAAGATGGTCAAGTTACAATTTCTAGGACTAGACAATCTGTTGTATTTCCCGCACAATTTACCTTGGTTTCTAGTACCAATCCTTGCGCTTGTGGTTATTACGGCGATCCTATTCAACAGTGTACTTGTTCGCCGCAAAAAAGAGAGCAATACTGGGCAAAACTTTCTGGGCCTTTGATGGATAGAATTGATTTACAAGTAGCTGTGAATCGTTTGAAACCAGAGGAAATCACCCGTCAGTCTACGGGGGAAGAGTCGGAACCAGTGCGAGTAAGAGTACAGGAGGCGCGATCGCGAGCACGGGAAAGGTTTAAATTAGAATCTAATTTGCGTTGTAATGCGGAAATGCAGAGCCGTCATATTAATAAATGGTGCCAGTTAGATGATGCTTCTCGGAATTTATTAGAAGGGGCAATTCGGAAATTGGGGCTGTCTGCGAGGGCCAGCGATCGCATTTTGAAAGTGGCGAGGACTATTGCAGATTTAGGGAGGGATGAAAGTTTGAAAAGTAATCATGTTGCGGAGGCGATTCAGTATCGTACAATAGATAGGATGCAGTAACAATAAAATGTAAGATGGAAGCAATACAATTGTCTTTGTTTTCTAGTGACGAAAATCCAATTTCAGCCCCAAGACAAAAACAAGTAAAATTAGGACGTTATGAACGCATTAAACGTCAACTAGAAACAGATGACAGCGATCCATACAAGATATTCATTGATATCAAATCGCCGTTGTTGCCTGCATCAGGTTATACCTTTGTCGATCTTTTCTGCGGTGCAGGAGGAATGACACAAGGTTTAGTACAAGCAGGTTTTCAACCTGTAGCAAGTGTTGAAGCTAATCCCATCGCTTCTGCGACTCATCAAAAAAACTTTCCTAAGTGCCATCACTTTTGTGGGGATATAAAAAGCTTTTCTCCCCAACAATGGTTAAGTCAAATCAATTCCCCCAAAGTCCATCTTGTTGTAGGTGGGCCACCATGTCAAGGTTTCTCCGTTGCGGGAAAACGTGACCCCAACGATCCTCGCAATCGTCTATTCAAAGAGTTTGTCCGCGCTGTCTCTGAAATACATCCTTGGTATGTTGTTATGGAAAATGTCCCAGGAATTTTGACAATACAGAAAGGTGCTGTTAAAAAAGCAATTTGCGAGGCTTTTGATGAAATTGGCTATCCTCATGTTTCCGTTGCAATTCTTGAATACCGCCACCGCCAGCATATTGAGATGAGGCTATCTGTTTTCCTTCACACTCTCGACAATGCCATTGTTGGTCAGACAGAAGATTAAAAACTTTTAATTGGGTTGAGTCTTGTCTCAATTGAGCTTTAATTGTGCTTGCTAAATCTTGATTGCTCATTCTATGTTTTCCACCACTATTTCTAGATTGTTAAGAAGATTAGAAACGGTTAGGTCTAGACCCTTAGCAAGACTTGTAAGTGCTGTCAGGGAGGGATTTCTTACTCCGCGTTCGACTCCAGATATATAAGTGCGGTCTAAGTTAGCCCGCAGTCCCAGTTCTTCTTGCGAAATTCCCAAAGCTGTCCTGCGTTGCCTTACGAGATGACCTAAAGCACGAAGAATCTTTTTTTTCGATTGATTCATGTGCCAATTGTGAATTTATATGGACTATCAGTCTACGGACGATGTGTCACATATTTGTAAAGATCAATTGCCTGCCCATCAGACGTACAATAAGACAGTTGTATTCTGCGGCCCCAACCGTGATCGATCGCTACACTCTGCCCGAAATGGGCGAAATCTGGACAGACACAGCCAAGCTCAAAACATGGCTGCAAGTAGAAATCGCAGTCTGCGAAGCACAAGCCGAACTCGGCTACATCCCCGCCGAAGCAGTCGAAGAAATCAAAGCTAAGGCTAATTTTGACCCTAAGCGCGTCCTAGAAATTGAAGCCGAAGTCCGCCACGATATCATCGCATTTTTGACAAATGTGAATGAATATGTAGGCGATGCAGGCCGCTATATTCACCTCGGTTTAACGAGTTCTGATGTTGTAGATACTGCTTTAGCTCTGCAACTGGTAAAGAGTGCTGATATCTTACTAGAACGCCTAGAATGTTTGAGTCAAGCTATTCGCTATCAGGCTCAAAAACACCGAGATACTGTGATGGTGGGACGCTCTCACGGGATTCATGCTGAGCCTATTACTTTTGGCTTTAAACTAGCAGGATGGTTGGCAGAAGTTTGCCGTAATCGCGAAAGATTGGTGCGAGTTCGCTCCTCTATTGCTGTTGGTAAAATATCCGGTGCAGTCGGAACCTATGCCAATATTGACCCCAAAGTAGAAGCTATTTCCTGCCAAAATCTGGGACTAGAACCTGATACTGCATCTACTCAGGTAATTTCGCGCGATCGCCACGCCGAATATGTCCAAACTTTAGCTCTGATCGCTGCATCTATCGAGCGTTTTGCAGTAGAAATTCGGAACCTCCAACGAACAGATGTTCTGGAAGTTGAAGAATTCTTTTCTAAAGGGCAAAAAGGCTCGTCAGCTATGCCTCATAAACGCAACCCTATCCGCTCTGAACGGCTGACAGGACTGGCAAGAATTATCAGAGGTCATGCCGTAGCAGCTCTAGAAAATGTTGCTTTATGGCACGAACGTGATATCTCTCATAGTTCCGTAGAACGAATAATTTTGCCAGAAGCTTCGACCTTAACGCACTTCATGTTATCGGAAATTACCGACTTAGTAAAAAACTTGCTGGTTTATCCAGAAAACATGAAGCGGAATATGAATATTTACGGAGGAGTTATCTTTAGCCAGCGGGTACTTTTAGCCCTGGTAGAAAAGGGAATGAACCGGGAAGAAGCATATAAAATTGTCCAATCCTGTGCTCATGAAGCCTGGAACAAAAACTCAGGAAATTTCCACGATCTAATTGCCAAAGATAGTCACGTTACTGCTTGTTTGACAGCAAAAGAAATTGAAGATTGCTTCGATCCGCAGTATCAACTAAGGCATTTAGACCAAATTTATCAGCGCTTAGGGATCTGAGTAACGATCTAATTAAAAATTAAAAATGAAAGATAACAATGCTTTCATTTTTATTTTTTATTAACTTTTTCGATCGCAGCTAACAACCAATAACTAACCATTAACTATGAAATTGAGTAACTTTGGATTGAGTAACTTTGGTAAATATTTAATAATATTTCTGGTCGTGTTGTTATCTGTAATAAGTATAAACTTGACTATTGTCCGAGCCACCGATCCACCTACAGTAATAAATGATGAAGCTTCACCCATCTCGAAACCAACTGAAAGTATGCCACTTTATCAAGTTCCTAGTTGGGCAAGAACGATCGATATCCGCACAGTAAACCCTAATATACGCCTAGATATCCGCTATGCGACCACCAATAATTTCTTAAAGAGAAAGCTGTATTCTGTCGCACGATGTGCATTAAGAGCAAGTGTTGCTCAAAGGCTGTCGCGAGTTCAAGAAAATGTGCAAAAAATAGGACTCAGTTTAAAAGTTTATGACTGCTACAGACCGCTATCAGTTACTAAGCAAATGTGGGCAGCTATGCCAGATTCGCGCTACGTTGCCAATCCTGCTAGAGGTTCGCGACACAATCGGGGTGCGGCTGTCGATCTTACCCTCGTAGATCGCAGTGGTAAAGAACTAGAAATGCCTACAGGATTCGATGATTTTACTGAAAAAGCTCATAGAGATTATTTAGGTGGCAGCGTTCAATCTAGGAAAAATAGTCAATTACTTGAAAGGGTGATGAAAGCCCAGGGATTTGTATCTCTATCAACTGAATGGTGGCATTTTGATTCAGAAGATTGGGAAAAGTTTTCACTTCTTGATGTACCTCTGCAAGCAATTCGTTAACGCACGCTCCGTCAAAAATCCGGTTTCTGCGTCAATATTTCTCGAAAAAAGCGACGATTTTGGTCAGAAACCGGGTTTTTCGCGTAAGTCCTACTCTCATCGGATCTTTTTCTGTTCCAAGTTTGCTTGCTGCTGAAACTTTTCTCTCCCTCTAGTGATAAAAGAGGAATCATCTAAAACTGGGGCGAAAGGATTCGAACCTCTGAATGGCTGGACCAAAACCAGCTGCCTTACCACTTGGCGACGCCCCAATGACTTAACCTTTGTCATTCTAGCATTTACACAGCAGGTGTCAAGCAATTTGCCGATCTAAATTAAAATTTTCTCCAAAACTGCGCCAATTCCCACTCCTGCTTAACTTTGAGGTCGGAGATGGTATGGCGGCCGCACCGGGATCTGAATCCAAAACTCCGCTCCTTGCCCCGGCTCGGAGATACATTTGAAAATGCCGCCGTGTTTCTCTACCACAATCTGATAGCTAATCGACAAGCCTAAGCCTGTACCCTTACCTACGGGCTTCGTAGTAAAGAAGGGGTCAAACAGCCGATTTTTGACTTTATCGCTAATTCCTGCCCCGCTGTCCTGAATCCGAATCACCACATATTCAGGATTGGGGAAAGCAGATTGAGAAAACTCCTCCCCAGCCATCACCCCAGTAATAATCCTAATTGTCCGAGGTTCTGGTTGATTTTCCAAAGCATCGATCGCATTCCCAATCACATTCATAAACACTTGATTCAATTGTCCCGCATAACACTCTACTCTCGGCAAAATCCCCAATTCCTTAATTATCTCTATTCCCGAATTCTTACCCTTAGATTTCAAGCGGTTGTGTAAAATCAGTAGAGTGCTCTCAATTCCTTCGTGGATATCCACCGGCTTCATTTCAGCCTCATCTAACCGCGAGAAATTCCGCAGAGAGAGCACAATCTGGCGAATCCGTTCAGCACCCATCTCCATTGAAGATAAGATTTTCGGCAAATCCTCGACCAAAAAATCTAGATCGATCGCTTCGGTCAAAGTTTTAACTTCTGGAACCGGATTGGGGTAGTGTTTCTGATAAATGCGTAACACTTGCAAGATATCTTTAACGTACTCCTCACAGTAAGTCAGATTGCCATAGATAAAATTAACGGGATTATTAATCTCATGGGCGACACCTGCTACCATTTGACCCAGAGAAGACATTTTTTCATTCTGGATGAGCTGAGCTTCTTTTTGCTGCAAACTCTGCAAAGCATCGCTGAGGTGGAAAGCCTGAGTTTGAGCCGCCAAGGCCGCAGCGCGGGTTTGAGCATAAAGTTCTGCTTGGTCGATCGCGATCGCCAATTGATCGACCACAGCGTGCAGTAATTCCACTTCCGAATCCTTCCAATCCCGGCGGCCGCTGTAGTGATTGCAAACCACCGCCCCCAATTGACCCGATCGCGTTTCCAATGGTAGCAGCAGTTGCGATGAGATCTGGGTAGTGCGTAAAAAAGCCCGGATTTCGGGGTCTAAATCAGTGTCCAATTCTACATCATCAATCCTTACCGTCTGGCGATCGCGAATTTTCTCGGCTAGCAAATTCACTTGTGCCGGCGGATACTCCAAAAGCCGATGCTGTAATTTAGGATTCCCCGCCTCGTGGGTGACAGCAAAGCTCAACTGATGCGTCCCTCCCGGCAAATACCACAGAAAATGACACTGATCGATCTGTAACAAACTGCGAATCTCATTCACCGCCGTTCCCAAAATAGTATCGAGGTCGAGGGAATCCCGAATTTGACTCGCCAGACGGAACAGCAAACCCTCGCGGCGGCTATTAAGTTCTTCCCGCGCTTTCACCCGATCGATCGCCACTGCGATCGCTAAAGCTACCCACCCCAGTACCTCTCGCACCCCTTCCGTCACAGGTTTACTAGCGATCAGAGCCATTACCCCCACTAACCGTTCTTCCACAATTAACGGATAAGTAATCGGGACTGCTGCGGAAGCAAAGGAGTTTTGATTGGTCAGAGATTGCTTCCCACCAGACAATGCTTCCCGGTTTTGAGATGGTTTCGTTGTACCCGCAATGCTTACCGGTTTTGAATTAGAAGAGTTTAGAGAGTTTTGAGCGTCCAGAGATGAGTTCGTTCCTGGCAAGGTTAAACCTTGCGGGTAGGCAACGCCAACGCCATTTTGAGTTAAAAGAGTCAACAATTCCTGCGTTTGCTCTTCCCCCTTTCCTCTGCCTTCTGCCTTCTGCCTTTTGCCTTCTTCAGGATACCAGAAGTTCGCCCAATCCCCCGTCCCCACTCCTGACGAAGCCTGCAACTCTAACTGCTTGGCCTGTTGGTTAAAAGTCCAGATACCTACACCTGTAGCGTCAAGGTGCTGTATCATCGCCTCTGTGCACAGATTCAGGATTGCGGATATTGTCCCACCACCTCCTAATGCTGCGCCTACCTCAGCTTCCAAGATTGACAGGCGCGATCGCTCCCACAACGAAGCCTCTGTAAGCTTGCGTTCGGTGATGTCTCGCGAGACTGCTACCAGTTGTTGTACTCTCTCGCTATTTAGATCCCAAATCGAGTGACAAGTAGTTTCAAACCAGATATAGCTACTATCTTTGCGGCGAATGCGGTAGCTAATTGTGTAAATTTCTCTAGAGTTTAAGGTGTGGAGATGGATTTTTTGCAGCGCGGCTAAATCTTCTGGGTGGAAAAACTCGTAAGCTGAACGTCCTAGCATTTCTTCCGGCGTATATCCCAGTAAAGTATGGCAAGCTGGGGAAACATAGAGGTAAATTCCTTCTGGTGTGTGCCTAGAAATCAAATCTGTGGAGTTTTCTGCTAACAAGCGGTAGCGTTCCTCACTTTCTTTGAGTGCTTCTTCTGCTTGTTTGCGATCGGTGATATCAGTTTGTACGCCAACAAAATGCGTCAAGCGACCCCTTGAGTCTCTGACTGGGGAAATTGCTAGTTCATTCCAAAAATAAGTCCCATCTTTGCGATAATTCTTTAAAATTACATGACATTCTTGCTCCAAGCGCAGAGCCTCCCGAATTTTTTGGCGGGCTTTTTCACTTTCGGCATCTGTAGATTGTAAAAATCGGCAGTTGCGTCCAATTACTTCTGAGCGGGAGTAGCCTGTCATTTTTTCAAAGGCTGCATTGCAGTAAATAATTGGGTTGTCTGGTTGAGTATTGTCGGTAATCACGATGCCGTTGCTGCTGGCTGAGATCGCACGCTCCAGCAAGATCAGAGTTTCCTCTGCTTGTTTGCCTTCGGTAATGTCTTCAGAAATGCCTAATAAATATTCTGGTTTGCCTGTTTCATCGAAAATAGGTATTTTTTGGGTATGTAGTATTCTCAAACCTTTATTTTTAGTTTGGATCTGTTCTTCCGGGATATCTAACATCTGACCATTGGCTAAAACTTCTCGGTCTTTACTTATAAAAAAATCTGCTTCTGTTTTGGGGAAGAAATCATAATCGTTCTTGCCAATTAATTGTTCTTTCTCATAGCCGATCAGTTCTGCTCCGGCTTGATTGAAGCTAACAAATGTCAGTTTTTCCGCTTCTTTGACAAAAATTGTATGGGGAATATTTTCGACGATCGATTTGAGTAACTTTTGGGATTTGTGAATTTCCGCTTCCACCGCTCGCCGCTCTGTGATGTCGATCCCCGTGCAGATTATATATTTTACAGTACCTTTTGCGTCTTCGATCGTTGTATTTGACCAGGCAATCCAGCGGCGAGAGCCGTCGGTTGTTTGGCAGTAGTTTTCGTATTGTTTGGGTAGTTGTCTATCTAACTTGCTGTCTTTATTATTGCGAAGCGCCTCAAAAGTAGATTTTAATTCTGAAGTCTCAGCAACCTCGAATAATGCCCAGAGATATTTGCCTTCTACCTCGGAAGCTGAGTAGCCAGTTACGCGCTCGGAGGTGCGGTTAAAGCGGACAATTTTAAAATTTGTATCGAGAATCACGACTAATGCACCGACGGTGTTAAGTGCGGTGGAAAAGAAATCGCGCTCCGATCGCACTACCTCCCAAACTTCTTTGCGATCGTTGATGATGTCTTCGAGCCTGAGAACTTTGCCTCCCAGATTGACTAATTTACGCCGTAAGTCTACCATGCCAGCCACTTGCCGAGCTAATGCTTGAAGTGCATTTCTAGCATTTTCTGTCAATTCTCGCGGCGTAAAGTCCATGACAGACAATATGCCTACAGTTAGTCCTTCGGGAGCGACAATCGGCAGACCCACATAAAATTTTACGCCGGGGTTGGAGGTGACGAGAGGGTGATTGGCAAACCGCTTGTCTGTTGAGGCATCCGGCACGATCGCTAAGTGGTTGTGAGTATTTGCACTTGCGAATGCTGTCTCTGTTTGGGGGAGCAAAGGGGAAGTCTGCTCTCCCTCTTGTCTCTCCTCATTCCGCCTAATGGCGTGTTCGCAGAAATCTAGGTAGCGGTGTGCGGTTCCTTCCTCCATGCCAACTTCTGACTTTAACCACTGGTGGTTAGCATCAATAAAGCTGATGAAAGCGATCGGAGCTTGGCATAAATGAGCAGCCAAGATCGTCAGATCGTCGAAGGAAGCTTCGGGAGCAGAGCCAAGGAGCTGGTATAGACGGAGGTCGTCGAGCCTGAACACTTTGTGATTACTTAGCGATAGTGCTTTCATTTATAACTTCTCCTCCAAATGGAAATCTACCTTTTTTAATAACTTTTGGACAAGCATTAGGTTTAATTCTGTATTTTGGAGAAGAGTTGGGACGAGTGAAACTGAGATTGCCTCTAACGCCTTGAATGACCCTGGAAGTTATACTCGTTTGAGCAAGAACACCACTGATACCAAATATAGATACAATTGAAAACTCTTTTTAATTTTTTTATTATTTTGATTATATTCTAACTGACCCATCTTTAGTTTACGACCGCTAGGTTATCGGCTCAGGAGTGAGGATCGCCAACAATATCTCTACCAATTTCAGCCAGCCTCTACCGAGTTTCAAGGTGGTAACTGCTACGTTTAAGTGAGAAGATTGCAGAAGTGTTAAATTTATTTACATAATTTAATATAATTATAGTGCTAGTGTAGCGGCATAGAGGAGCGAACGCTTGGGAAGAACAGGGATGAGCCAGCCTAGTATCTTTTAATTTCAATCGCGGTTTGATTTCAATCTCTAGTAGGGAATTATCAGCTAGTTCTTGACGATGGCTATTACATCATATCATGTGAATAGACAATTTACCGCTATCGAATGGTAAATAGGTATTCTAAGCATTTATATCAACTGTAGTTAGTTATATCGCGAACTATAAATAGAGTGAGGGAATAAATATGCCTGGAAGTGAAAGTTTGATGCCGACTATCTTAGCAGTGGATGATAGCACTGTTATGCAAGGACTTGTGAAACAGGCGTTAGGCAAAGATTTTCGGGTGTTGGTAACGGACAATGCAGTGGATGCTTTGTCGATGATTTACCATGAAAAGGTAGCCGTGTTGTTGTTGGATGTTTCGATGCCGGGTATTGATGGGTTGGAACTCTGCCGCACGGTACGCAGTTTACCTCAGTTTCATAAATTACCGATCGTGATGCTGACGGCGCGAGATGGAGCTTTTGATAAGGTACAGGGACGTTTGGCGGGGGCAACGGAATATTTGACCAAGCCTTTCGATGCTGAGAAACTGCGCGTAGTTGTGGGTAAGTTTGTCAATATCTGTTAACGGTTAACTGTTTGTTAACTATAGCAACTACCAAGGTGGCTAGGAAGTTCTGATTTCCTTCCACCCTTGATTCTCTTCCCTTATTCCCTTATTCCCTTATTCCCTTATTCCCCTAGTCCCTAGCCCCTAGCCCCTAGTTAGATCTTACTGAGTAGCAAAGGAGCGATCTCGCCGATGGGCAATACGTGCTGGACAGCATTGAGGGCGATCGCTTCTTTTGGCATTCCGAAGACTACGCAGCTAGCTTCATCTTGGGCGATTGTCAGACCTCCAGCTTGCGCGATCGCTAACATTCCCTCCGCACCATCTCTCCCCATTCCCGTCAGCAGCACACCCGCCGCCGCCCGACCGTAGAAACTAGCCACTGATTTAAATGTCACCGTCACGGAGGGACAATGCCCCCCTACAGGCGGCGCAGTAGAATAAATAAATCGACCTACTTTGTCTAACTCTAAATGGCGTTTTTCCGGGGGGAAATAAATAGTACCTGATTGCGGTTTTTCCCCACTATTAGCAATTTTAACTGGTAGTTTAGACCCAGAAGCTAACCAATCTACCAAACCTTTTAAAAATCCTTCACTGATGTGCTGGATGCAAATTACTGGCACTGGAAAATTACCTGGTAACTGAGAAATAATCTTGTGCAAAGCTTGGGGGCCACCAGTAGAAGCGCCAATAGCTAAAACTTTAATAACTCTGGATTGGTAATTGGTAATTGGTTGTTGGTAATTGGTAATTGGTAATTGGTAATTGGTAATTATCCGCTCTCCCCCTTTCCCCTGCTCAAGAGTTCCTCCTTTCCTTTGATGCCGCGTGAATACCTTAACCCCTGAGAGGATTTTAATTTTTCCAGTCAATTCCAGCCTGAGCCTTTCATAATCAGAGACTAATCCGCTTGTAGGTTTAGGAAAAACATCGACTGCTCCAGCTTCGAGCAACTGAAATACATTATAAGTATCCTCTGCCTGAACTGAAGCACTGATTACTAAAATCGGTCGCGGGAACTTAGCCATCACTTCCTTGATGAATTCCAGACCATCCATTTGAGCCATGTGAAAATCAGTACAGATCACATCTGGCTGGACTTTGGGGATCGCTTCCAATGCCTCTAAACCGTTGCAAGCGGTTCCAACAACTTCAATTTCAGGTGACAAGGCAAATATTCTTTTAAGGACAATGAGGACAACGGGGGAATCCTCTACTAACAGAACCCGAATAGGAGCCATCATAGTCGATTTTGGCTGGTTTTTCAGTGCTAGTTACTACTGTATCCTACAGTCGCAGAGTAAGTTTAGATATTCTAAAAATTACCCAAAATTGTTTGTAGCATCGCTCTCGGAGCGGTATTCTTAGCGTTGAGACGGTTGCTGGACGTTAGCGATATGTAATTCCTGTATTCACAGCTAAAATCATATCGGAAATTCGACTATAATAATGAGTGCTAAGTAGTCGGACATAATTAAACGTTAAAAATTAAAAATGAAATTAATTAAATTTTCAATTTTTAATTTTCCATTTTTAATTCTTGAGAGAGGCGAGCGCCCACCTTACAATTTATAGTGTTTATTTATGTCCGACTACTTACACCAATCTGCTCAAAGTTTGCAACAATACTTCTTGATTGAAATTTCCTTTAGTAATGTAGGCACTTGCCCCTGCTTCTGCACCTCTTTTTTTATCTTCATCCGAAGCTAAAGACGTAACCAAAATAATGGGCAATTCGCTATATTCTCTATGCTGACGAATCTTAGTAGTTAGCTCTAAACCATCTAAATTAGGCATTTGTACATCTGAGACCACAGCATCAAAAGTGCGAGTTTTTAACTTATTATAAGCATCCAATCCATCTACCGCTGTCACAACTTCATAACCCGCAGCTTCGAGAATCCGCTTTTCTTGAGTGCGGGTAGCAATGGAGTCTTCTGCTAGCAGAATAACTTGCTTTGTCGTGACAGCCTCGCTTCCGGCATCAGTTAAACTAAGTAACGAGGTACGGGATACAGCTTGTTTCCGTATAGACTTAATCAAATCTTGAGGATTTAACACCATACAAACTTCGCCAGTACCTAAAATAGTTGCACCTGCAACGTTGCGAACTCGTTTGAGCAAATGACTTTGGGGTTTGAGTACGACATCCTGTTCATCGATCAGAGCATCCACGAATAATCCCAACCGTTCCTCACCGATTTTTAGAATAATACAAAACATTTGTTTATGATTAGTGCTTGATAAGTGTGGACGGGAAGTGTTATGGTTAGTATTGCCTTGTCTCTCTCCCTTTTTATTATTCCATAACTGCCATGCTTTATTATTTATTTGGATCAAGTTTTCAAGTTTAGCAACTGATACTGGATGGTCATCTAAAACTATTGTTTCCCTGCCTTCAAGGGGGAAAATATCAGACTGTGATACCAGTCGAGTTGTCTGAATAAATTCCACAGGTAAGGCATAATAAATTCCGTTAACAGCTACAATTAGCACATGAGCAGTAGTTAAAGTAGTGCCTAGAGACAGCCGCAAAGTACATCCTTGTCCGACTGTTGATTCTACTTGAATAGTTCCTTTTAGAGCTTCTACATTGCTACGAACTACATCTAAACCTACGCCTCTGCCAGAGACCTCGGTAACAAATGTGCGAGTTGAAAAACCCGAAGAAAAAATTAGGCTTTGAATTTGGTTGGCTGTCATTACAGCGAGTTCTTCTTCTGTGTAAATACCGCGTTTAATTGCCGTTTTTTTAATTTGTTCGATATCTAATCCTCTGCCGTCATCGATGACTTCAATTATGATATTAGTAGCAGTATTGTAGCCTCTGAGTTGAAGGGTTGCGAGACTGGGTTTACCTTTTTGTTCGCGTTCCGCTGGTGTTTCAATGCCATGATCGATTGCGTTCCGAATCATGTGCATCAGAGGATCTTTCATTTCTTCCAGAATGCGTTTATCGGCTCTGGTTTCGCCGCCTACAATAATTAATTCTACTTGCTTGCCTTCCTGTCTGGCTAAGTCCCTAACCATCCGAGGAAATATATTGAAAATAGTAGACAAAGGTAGCAACCGTAAAGTGCGAATTCCTTCTTCTAATTCCCCCGCAATTAAATCTAATCTGGCAGTATCTTCATAGATTTCAGTTCTCAAGCTATTGATGAGAATCCCCAAATTTTCTAAACGTTCTTCGGCGTATTGGTGATATTTCTGCAATTGCGCCATTGCACCATTTTGTGCAGAGATATTGGTTGGGGTTTCCACCTGGTTAAGCACAAAGCGATTGAGAAAGGCATCTCGGCTCCAATCTTCGCATAAAGTTGTAATTTCTTCGATTTCGGATAATCGGTGAGCGAGTCGAATTTTAGTAACTGTGAGTTCCCCTGCTTGCGTCATTAAAGCATCAAGGTTTTGCGTGGGAACGCGAATAGTTTCAATGCGGTAAGTGGGAGAAGCTGGAAGGGGTGAGTTTTGCAGTGAGTTTGTCTGCGATCGCGAAGAATTATCCGCTAAACCTGCCTCTACAGAATTAGGGGTAATTTCTAATGAGTTTGTCTGTAATAGCGAAGAGCTATCAGTTAAATTCACCTCTACAGCATTCGCCTCCAAAAGTGAAGAGTTATCGGCTAAAACCGTCTCTACAGAATTTATCGGTGAAAGCAAAAAATTATCGCTTACAACCTCCTCAACATTTTGATTTATAATTTCTTTTCCCGGTGGCGTGATGGTTTGTTCTTCTACATTTGTCTTTTCATGCTGCTGACTTTCTGACGTTTCCCTATTCCTCTGCTGTGAAGTGGAAGCGCCCATCATCGAGGCGAGGATATAAAAGGCATTGATACCGGAAGATTCTCCTGTTACGGCTTCATTGACGAGTTGGCGAAGGGCTTCCAAACCTTGAGAAAGGCGATCGCTAATTTCGGGAGTTAAAACTGTTTCGCCTCGTTTAACGCTTCCCAAAATATGCTCCATTTGATGAGCTAATGTTGACACATCTTTAACGCCCAACATACCAGCATCGCCTTTGAGTGAGTGGGTTTCTCGCAGCAATTCTTCTAATTTGGCTGAGTCATCTGGATGTTTCTCTAAATACAGAAATCCGTCGTCAAGTTTCTGTAAATGCTCTTCGCTTGCAGATTTAAAGACATTTCTTAGTTCTTCATCTTCGATCATCATTTTTGTATTTGGTAATTGGTAATTACTAACATTTAACCAACAGTTAGTTAAACTAGAGCTTTAAGAACTATGGCCGCTTCATTCAGGTTTTGCGTACCGATTTTGACTTGGCGGATACCGCTTGCAGTTTCGGCTGCTGCTGTATTGAGAACTCTCATAGCTTCTACTACTTGCTGAATCGCGATCGCTTGTTGTTGAGCATTGAGCGAGATAGTTTGAACGTTGACAGCAAACTCATCAATTGCTGCCTTGACACCACTAAAAGTCTCTGCTGTATCTTGGGATATTTTAGCTCCCTCTTCAAGTGTTTTCGTGCTATCCCTCGTTACTATTTCTGTTGAATGAATTGCTTTCTGGATATCTTCAACCAGATCGTTAATCTTAGTAGCCGATTTCTGACTTCGATCTGCTAGCTTGCGAATCTCGGCAGCAATAACCGCAAATCCATTACCATGAGTCCCGGCGCGTACAGCCTCGATCGCAGCATTGAGTGCCAGCATATTTGTTTGGTTAGCTAAATCGCTAACTAAACTTGAAATACTGCCAATTCGATCGGTTTGTTCGCTCAGTTGGAAAATCTGCGCTTGCATCACTACCATTTTTTGTTTAAGAGCAACCATTTCTGAGAGCGATCGCGCTACTGTCTGAGTTCCTCCGGAAGCTAAATCTAAGACCTGTTTAGCACCCTCTGCGGCTGCTTCAGCCTGCTGGGCCGCAACTTTTGAGGAAGCCGTTAATTGAGTCATCGTGCTAGTAGTTTGATTCACAGCAGAGGCTTGCTGTGCGGCAATTCGATCCTGTTCTTCGGCAGCAACAGCCATCTCTGTTGAAGTTGCCACAAGGGCATTGAGAGTATGTTTAAATGCAGTCAGAATAGAACGGCTGAAGATAAAGCCAATAGGAGAAGCAATCAATAGTGAAATAACCAATAATATTTTAAAAACAAGCTGGATTTCTGCATAAACTAAATTAGCTTTTTCTCGCTCTTCTTTAGCTACCCGGATCTGCAAATTTATCAACTCTTGAAGCTGGGTAGTTAAAGGGTCAGTATAGTTATATAAAGACCTCTCTAAGGCATCTAATTGAGATGTATTTTGACTTTTTAACACTGGCTCGATCTGAGCTATTTTGCTATTGACTTGAATGAATAAATCCTCGGTCTCAGCAATAATAGCTTCCTCTGCCAAAGTTAAATTAGTATTGTGATAAGCATTCCAACTATCCTGAATGATTATCTGAGCTTTATTAATAGCTTGGAGTGCATCATCACTGGTAATTAAACCCACCTCAGCTTTATTAAAGCTATCGATAATCACGATGGCATAACTGTCTGAAACTTGCTTGATCTGTTGCAAAGGCACAACCCGGTCATCATAGATGGTGGCGATTTGCCGATCTATCCGTTCAAAGGAAGAAATAGAATAAATAGCGATCGCCATCAAAATCATTGCTGGGATTATAAAAAAGCCTAAATAGAGCTTTGTGCTTAATTTCATTATATCAATTAGTAATGCGCTCCAGTTTTAACAAGGAATGGGGTAATTAAAAATGCCAAATGGTAGATATCGCAAGTATCTAGACTACGGCTTTAAGGTCTAGTGCGGCTTCATTTAATTTCTGTGTACCCACTTTAGTTTGACCGATCCCGCTAGCTGTTTGGGCCGCTGCTTGATTAAGAGAATTCATCGCATCAACCACCTGTTCGATGGCAATTACTTGCTGTTTAGCATTCATAGAAATTTGTTGAGAGCTCAAAACCACATTGTTAATTGCATTTGCGACACCTACAAAAGCTTGGGCTGTTTCCTCCGCAATATTTACTCCTGCTTCAACTGTTTTAGTTCCCTGCTCTGTCACCATTACTGTAGAATTAATCGCCATTTGAATATCACCAACCAGAAGATTAATTTTATCCGCTGATTTTTTACTCTGATCGGCTAGTTTGCGAATTTCTGCTGCAACAACTGCAAACCCTTTGCCATGTTCCCCTGCTCGCACTGCTTCAACTGCTGCATTTAGTGCCAGCATATTAGTCTGATTTGCCAGATCGCTTACCAAAGTTGAGATATTACCAATTTGATCGGTTTGTTCTCTCAATTGCATAATCTGTCCTTGCATAGCCGACACTTTAATTTTTAGTGTTGCCATCGCTTCTAAGGTTTTGCCTACAGCTTTTGTTCCGCCTCCAGCCAGGTTTAAAGCTTCCTTTGCTTCATTGGCAGCACTTTCTATCTGCTGTGCAGTTGCTCTTGAAGATGCACCCAATTCATCCATTGTCGTGGTAGTTTGATTAACTGAAGCTGCTTGCTGAGTTGCCATACGTTCCTGTTCCTCCACTGTTGCTGCAATCTCAGTTGAAGAAGTCGCGATCGCATTGATTGCCCGATCAATTGTTTTGACAATACCTGAAGAAATTAACCAAGCAATAAGTACACCAAACAGTACCAAAAAAGCTGAACCTCCTATCAACAAGACGATTAAAAAGTTTAAAGAAGCTTTTGCTTCTGTCATTTCTGCTTTTAGAATAGATTGTTCAGATTCTGTGAATACAATGCTCAATGCCTCAAATTGATTAATAAATTGAGTCCCTTTTCCTTGGTTAAATAAAGTTAAAGCTTCAGTTCTTTTATTCTGCTTTAATAAAGCGATGATTTCATTACTAAAAACTGCATATTCATTAACAAATTCAACCATTTTGTCTAATCGGGTTCTCTGTTCCGGGTTTTTGATTAGTGGCTTTATGCTATTAGCCGCACTACGAGATAAGTCCAATCCTGTTTGATATTGAGTTATAAAATTATTATCTCTGTTGATTATATAGCCGCGAAAGCTCCGCACTGCTTGATCTGAACCTCTATACATATTGTTAGTATTTATAATAATATTCTGCACCCTCTCAACTTCTTTAAAAGCATAAAATACTTGATTTGCTGTTATGTAAGCTAATACAGACAATGCCAGGTAGATAAATCCCGGAATTGCATACCCAAGTAACATTCGATTTCTCATTCTTAATTGATTAAACATCCGCCGTTTTTCCTTGAGTTAAGTAATTTAATCTGTGAGGTGGACTATCATTATACTTCCGCATCGTTGTTTCTACCCTGTAAACATTATCTAGATCGTTAAACCCTTCTGCTTTCTCCCGATCGCGACTAAAACTCCCAAAAAGGCTTGACTTCTCCCTGACGTATCGTATTAGTAGCAGAGTGAGTATTACCTCTGAGTTCGTGATAATACTTGTCTTCCAAAAAGTTAACCGTAATCCCGGAAGGTGCTACTAATTGGCGAAATTTCTCCTGAGTGTAATCTTGGCCGTCAATCATTGGGCCGCGAGGGTTAGAAACTAACAATTGACCGTTTACTGCTACAGAGTTAACCATATTGGGCCACCAAGCATAACCGCTGTAACCGAACATCGCTGGAACTTGGATAATGCGATCGTCGGTGAGTTGAAACTCTTTTTTCAATTTTGACAACAGTGGGTTGATTTTTTCCTGTTGCAAATAGAGATTATGCTGAATTAGCGATTTATTATTCAAAGCAGCACGAACAGTTGTTTGAGTGCTTAAATCGCGATTAACTATTGCATCATTGTAGCCTTTTTTAGCGAGTTCTTCCAACAATTTTACTCCCGCTTCAGGACTGACAACCATTAATAATGGTTGACCCGAATTATTGGGAATAAAACTGATGATTTCATCAGCATTGCGAATTAAAAGCCAAGAAGTATCAATATCAACTGGTGGCCCTTGAACTTGCTGAGCTTTAATAAAATCAACTACCTCTGGATTGAGTGTTGCTGTGCCAGAATTGCCATAATAAACTCGACCCATTGGATATCCAGCCAGGGGCGGTGTTACTTCTAAATTACCATACCCATCTGCCCACTGGTTGAGAGGATCTAGCCCTCGCGATTGACCGATTTCAAAAGTTCCGAAGTCGCGACCTAAGAGTGATTTACTCTGATTGTCACCTCCACGTTTTAGGGCGGAATTGAAGGTGCGAATCCCCGATTTGTCGGGAATTTGAACATAGCCAATTTCTTTAGTTTCTTGCAGCCAA
The DNA here is from genome assembly GCF_000332155.1 of Kamptonema formosum PCC 6407. Classification (GTDB taxonomy): domain Bacteria; phylum Cyanobacteriota; class Cyanobacteriia; order Cyanobacteriales; family Microcoleaceae; genus Kamptonema; species Kamptonema formosum. Next base: position 735,311 of record NZ_KB235904.1, read on the forward strand.
ATACTGTCACCCGGAATGATTTTTGTTTTCGTATCTGTGGGTTCTATGGCTTGCTTAATTTGAGCTACAAAGTCCGAATTTTGCACGCCGCGATCGCTGACATGAATTTCCTTAACTGGTGCTGTATTGGGCGACACGATCCAGGGCGATACTCCCATTTGAATTGTGTCCGCAGCCATTTCTTTACCATTTTTAACGGCGGTGGCTTTCAGGGCAATTACGCCACTCCAGTTGCGATCTCGAAACTGTTTAGCTTCTACACCCAAGACCATCTCGCGGTCAAAAACTAGGGGCTCTTTGCCGGAAATATCTACAATTCTCCAGCCGTCATTGGTCTTTTGAAAAATATTAACGTGGCGGAGGGCGGCGGTGTCAGCGGTGAGAAATATTTGAGAACCCACAAATTCTTCTGATAGTTTCAAGGTAATGGGAGCTAAATCTTGTACATCGCGCTCTCCATTTACTTTTCGATCTTGCCAATCGGGAATTCCTTTGCGATCGTCATCATCATGATTAAATAGTATCAGGGCCCCGCTAGAAAAAGACCATTTTTCACGTTTCTGTTCGTCTCGCTGGTCAATTATACCATCTCTGTTTGTATCCCCCAAAAAGGAAAAACCTAGAGGGGGTGTGACGCTAGTTGAGGGGATAGATAGTGGGGTAACAGTGGCGGATTTGCTAACATTTGCTTTTGCCAGTTTTTCTAACCGATCTCTATTTTTAGCTTCCTCAATCGATCGCGCTAATTGCCATTCATAAGTGGCGATCGCAACGTATCCCTGATATTCGATAGTTTTTTCAATTGCTTTATCCGCGAGGAAAGATTCTTGAGGAATTTGGCGCAAAATTTCGATTGCTGCTTGCCACAAATGTTGCGATCGCTCCCAGGTAGCAGCGTTAGGGCTCGGTATGCGTCCAATTTCCACAGCTTGCCTTGCAAGTTTAGCAGCTTGCTGCCAAGTATTATTTGCTTCTTCTTCAATCAGAATGCTAGCTTCAACCGCTTGGAGGTTTCGGCGCGAATTTTCAGACTGTTGGCGCTGGATTTCCTCTCTCCAGGGTTCTGGAAACAGAGTACGATCGCTATTTTGGGTGAGTTTATTTAGGTCAGCTTTGAGCCGATCGCGAATTTTGTAAAGTTCCGGTAGCGATCGCACACTCGGAGTCGTCTCTTGAAGCTGGTAGGTTTGGATCGTGGAGTCGATCGAAGATTGAGCGAGTGTGTGGGGGACAGCAACCCAGACGATACCAACCACGACACCGAAGGCATTGACGAGGGCGATCGCAACGTACCGAATCCAGCGCATTAGTTTATCCTCAGCTACTAAGCTAAATCTTAGCAGGATTACGCACTCATAGCCGTTTTCAGTTAGTTAACAGTTAACTGTTAACAGTTAACTGTTAACTATTAACAAATTTCATGCTTAAATCTAGCCAAGTTGAACGAGTAATAGGAGCACTGGTTGAAATGTAGTCTACTCCAGTTTCAGCTACACTTCTAATTGTTTCTAAGGTAATATTACCAGAGGCTTCAATTTTGATGCGGTTGCTATGCTGACGAACGAGTTCCACTGCTTGACGCATTAAGTCAACAGACATATTATCTAACATAATTATATCTGCTTCATGTTTTAAAGCTGTTTCTACTTCTGCCAGGGTTTCTGTTTCTACTTCTACTGTTAAAGGATAGGGAATAGTTGCTCGAATGCGATCGATCGCTTCTCCAATTCCCCCCGCAGCAGCAATGTGATTGTCTTTAATCATTACTCCATCGTCTAATCCCATCCGGTGATTTCGAGCCCCACCGAGTTGAGTAGCATACTTTTCTAATATTCTCAACCCCGGTGTTGTTTTGCGAGTATCTACCAGTTGTACAGGTAAATCTGCAATGCGATCTACATATTTTCGAGTAAAAGTAGCAATGCCACTGAGACGCATAGCTAAGTTCAATGCTACTCTTTCTCCTGTTAACAAGGCATCAAAATTGCCCGCAATTTCTGCAATAATTTTTCCTTTTTCACACCACTCTCCTTCTGAAACTTGGGGGATAAATTTGACGCTATTATCTAAAAGGTGAAATACTCTGGCGGCGATCGGTAATCCCGCAATGATTCCTGACTCTTTAACTATCCATTTAGCTGTGCTCTGGATGCTTTGGGGGGGAAATAAAGCGGATGTGGTGCGATCGCCTCTACCAATATCCTCTACCAGCCAACTTTGTAACAGCGAATCCAATACAATCCAAGGAGGAAGCGGAGAAAAAGGTTTAATCATTATTGAAGGAAGAAGGAAGAAGAAGGAAGAAGGAAGTTAACAGTTAACAGTTAACAGTTAACAACTAACAACTAACAACTAACCAAAACACTAAAGCTCTTTTCCTTCATTGCTGGAAAAGAGCCTTAGTTTTATATTATCCTGGCACCGAGCTATTTTTCCAGGCAGTTACCCACCAAGTATCTTCGCCGCAGCAGCGTTTAACATCCGAGTTCGGGATGGGATCGGTGTGGTTCCACCGCGCCATTGGCACCAGGAAAGCTTTTTAAACTTTCAATGCTTTTGGGGCTTGAGCTAGATGCGTTACTTACTTCTTTCTGTTTCAGTAGCTTTACATCTTTTTACGCTTCACCTTTAATAAACTACCAAGTTTTCCCCGCTCTGTCAACCCCTTTTTGAAAGGTTTTTTAAAATTGGCTGAAGTTCTCTCCAGTAATAGGTTTTGCTTTTTTAGCTTAGCTGGCCTAGTAAGGAGCGATCGCTGCTGCGGTTCTACAGGCGATTTAACCCGATCTTGCCTTAGCTAACCTACTCAGGAGGGAGCGATCGCGATCGCATCACCAAAGTCCAGCATTACTTATCAAGAGCTTTTCCCGACTTGGCCCCAGATTTATTCCTACCTACCGACAAGTAAAATGCAAAGCCTTGTTTAGCAGTCGTGGAATCGAGTCCAGTCTGTACAAAACTGCTGACAGGACTCTGAGTAATGCTAGCATCGACAGCATTCCCATTCTCCTGTGTCTCACCTATCTCTTTAATACCATTCCAATTCATGTAAGTATTTTGGAGACAGCGGAAGATTTCTTGATAAATTTGGCTTCTAACGCGATCGCCCCTTTTCCCATCTTCCAGTTTAATATCATCCACAAAAAAGCTAATATTTAATTCAAGATACACCGAAGACTCCTCGTGATTCATTCCGATCATCCTGATTTGCGGTTCTTGCCATTTTTTTCTCGGCACTTTCAACTTCTCTTTCAGCCATTTAATTATCTCTATCACATAATCATCCAAACGAGTTTCGTCAGCTTGAGGATTAGAAATTTTTTGAGATAATCGTTGCGCCCTCCGCTTGAGCAAATTAATCTTTCGTTCCCATTCATCTGAAATGAAGAATTGATCCTCATCCAGCAAATTAGGATCTCTGAGCCAAATTCGATACCACTCTCTAATTAGCTCAATCAGTCCCTCTTCATTATATTCTTCAAAATTAACAACAGCACTGCGACCTTCCGTTTCCTCGCTCATTTGAAAACCTATGAGTTCTAAAATTGCTTGGTATTCCTGTTGAACATTTTCTCTTTCATCTTGAGTTAAACCTCCTTTTTCTGCAAATTGCACAGTCACAACTAAAGATTCAAGAGCTTGTTCAATTTCCTCTAATTTTAAATTTACTTCTTGTTCAGCCAGTAACCGCAATTTGCCAATTTCTTGTTGTTCCCATAGATTCACATCACTTTCTTCAGCGTTATAGTAATTATTAATTACCTCCAATTTAGCATCTATGTCCCCTAACGTATCTGGATGAGCTAACACAATTGCTTGCATCAGCTTCTTCGATTCCTCAAAATTACCCTCAGAGGGTATTTCTATTTCGAGAGAGTGATAGTATAAAGAAGTAGGACGGCTTAAATTAGTTAGTTTTTGACCCTGCAAAACACTATTGGGAATATAAACATCACAATGGTTACTAAATATATAAAGCTGAGTTACCCTAATACCAATCCGGCGCAGCATTCCAATTGAGCCATCTTCAAGGAGCAAAATATCACCAAATCTAAAAGGAGTATCTATGAGTAAAACAACCCCACTAAAAAAATTAGATAAAATATCCTGAAGTGCAAAACCGAGAACAAAAGTAGCGCCACCCAAGGCTACCCAAATTCCACTTAAATCAACCCCAAAGGAGCTAAGCAAAAGCACACTGCCAACCAGGTAAATAATCACAGGGACAACGGCTGAGAGGATGGGAAGCAAGACATCATCCCACATCGCTTCAGTTTTTTTAGTGTATTCTTTTAGGTAATAGATAAAAACTTCAATAAATAATTGCACTAACCAATAACTAATAGTGGCAATTGAAATCGGTGTTAGGAGATGTTCTAGTGCAGCAAGAAGATCGGCAGACACGAATGTTCCAACAGTAAACTTTAGACTATAAATAGCGCAGACGATCAGGATGGGATAAGAGGAAACACTTAAGGTAACTAGAGCAATATCCTGCTCAAGCTTACGAAAAATTGGGCGCAGAATATAAAACAAGAATACATATAATACTCCTGTTACCAGAGCATTAATTAGCAAAATAAACAGGAACTTGACCGCTATATTCAGCGTTTCAAATTGATGGAATAGATTTTCTAACATAGAAGTTACTACCTCAAATAAATTACTTTAATTTTTGAACCGGGAACTCAACAATAATTAATATTATTAGCTGGAGCGACTAATAGCCTAAATTCTTCAAATTTGAAATTGATAAATCTATAAAAACTCTCAGAAAAATGGCGAGCGCTCCTAACTATTTTACCTTATTACACTACCAGTTTTAAACCTGGAAGCAATCGCTCTAAGTTTTTCAGTGATTTAGCTTGCCAAGGCATTGTCTTTGAACCTAAAACTATCAATTGAGTTTTCTTTTTCCGCATACCCAGTACAAATTTTGACAGCATACTGATCCCTGAACTATTGAGGAATCCTAATTCTTTTACATTTAATGTTAAGGTTGAGGATGCTAAACTAGCCGCTTCATCAAGCAACTTAACAATTGGAGCATAATCCTTGGGGCCTCCTAGACTGATTTCCCCTTTAAAATAAACTGTTGACGATGCTGGATCGTATTCAACTTTATAGTCCTCACCCTTGACTTCTTGATTGCTCATAAGTTGTCTATTTTTTTCTTCAGCGGTCTAAATTTATTAGTTAATATTATACAACAATTTGAGCCATTGTAGTAACTAGGATAACTTGTGGATCGGTAGATTTTGGCTCGAATTTCCAGCCTAATTTGGCTGAATAATCATTGATGATGGTCAGCAAGCCTAAGCCAGAAGCTTCATCTTGTTCGGATTCGGCTGCTTTTTCAACCTGCCGAATATATAACTCATTAGGATCTGCCGATAGTAATTCTTCAATAAAAGCTTGAAATTGCTCAACTTTTTCATAAGTAATACTGTTTTTAGTAAAAATGATCGGAGTGACTATCTCTATTTCTTTCACAAAATGAATACCAAACTGAACTCGCTCGTGCCTGCTAAATTCGTTAAACTTCATCGCATTTTCTAATAGTTCATTCCCAATATAACTCACAGCAGTTTGTATGGCTTTGATGCGTTCTTCTCCCTGAGCCTCATTTTCATCAATTGGCAAAAGATTCGCGAAATAATTAGCTACAAAATGAGCAGATAAACGATGATTGCGCCATATTTGTTCGCTGAGCAGAGAACTTTGAGTAAAGATCAGTTCCAAAGAATCATGCTGGGGTAAGTTATCAATAAAGCATCCAAAAAATTGGTTCATTTCTACTACCTAATTAAGTAAGATAAAACAGATTTAAGCTTAAACTTTGACAACAAAATGTTCGCCTTCTATCTGGGAATATCATTTCCCAAAAAAGTTGAATTTCTTCTTTGCCTTCACCGTTTCCGTCACTTCCTCTATAGGTTCCTCTTCCTCCAATGCTTCCATCTCCTCATATTGTTCTTGTTGTTTGATCACCACTAAAGTAATGTCATCAAAAACCTTTTGTAAACCAATAAATTCTTTAAGATCGTCAATTATTGCTTGCTTAATTTCTTCGGCAGAGCCATCCCAACTTTTACTAATAACTTCACATAGTTTTTCAAGCCCATATTGTTTTTTCTGGATGTTATATGCTTCCGGGATTCCATCCGTATAAAGCACGATTCCATCGCCCTCTTTTAATTCAATCGTAGTATGATTGATAAACTCAATAATTTCCTCATCTAATCCAATAGGAAAACCTAAATTCATCGTATTAATGCGTTCAACATGACCGCCTTTTCGCACTACAAGAGTTTCCTCATGCTGACCGCTGATGCTGACTCTACCTTTTGTATAAGTAAGAATGACTAATGTTAAATTCTTTTCAGAATTCATCCGAGTCACATTTTTATAAATAGTGCGGTTGAGTGCATCTAAAAATTTAACTGGATCGAGTTCTCGAATTTCTTTAAGAGTGCGGACTGCTGTTTGCGTCATTACCATCAAAATACCACTTTCGAGTCCGTGTCCCGTGACATCACCGATCCCAATAGTAACAACACCGTCTACATAAAGAACGTCATAGTAGTCGCCACCTACTTCATCAGCAGGTTCCATAAACCCTGCAATTTCTAAACCTTCAATCGCGTCTAGTTCGTCCGATGTAGGTAGAATCATCTGTTGCATTTGACGCAACATATCTAGCTCTTTAGCCATCCGAAAGTTTTCCGCTTGGAGGATAGCTTCAGCTTCGTTGCGCTTGAGAAGATTTACATAAGCTTTAGAATGATATCGAATACGGGCGATCAGTTCCGCTTTATCGGGGAGTTTAACTACATAATCATTAGCACCTAATGCAAAAGCTTTAGCTTTGATTAGCGGTTCTTCTTTACTAGAAAGAACAATTAAGGGAACATATCTCGTGGGAGCATTTTTTGCTCGCAAAAAGCGCACTAAAACCAGTCCCTCCATTTCTGGCATAACTAAGTCTTGTAAAATGACAGTAGGCTGACACGCTCTAGCCACTTTTAGGGCTTGAGTAGGGTCGTTACAGTAATGAAATGTGATATCTTTTTCGGGAAGTAACATTCGACGAACCGCTTCGCCGATCATTGGCTGGTCGTCGATGAGCAAGACGGTAATCGGATCTTCTATCATTTCTGCTATCATTGAATTCACTTCCTTTTGAGATATTGACCAGAATATAAAAAGTAAGAAGAAGTAACTAACGGTTCATTGCTAATTGCTTAATTAAAGTAGAAGCGATAGCATCTAGGGGTAAAATTTCCACCACAGCGCCTAATTCTACTGCGGCTTTCGGCATTCCATAAACCACACAACTTGCCTGATTTTGGGCGATGGTATGCCATCCTTTTGCCCGTAATAAATTTAGCCCTTCCGCTCCATCTCGGCCCATTCCTGTTAGTAGCACAGCAGTTCCTTGCCGATGCCAGTAATGAGCAACACTTTTAAAAAATACATCAACTGAAGGGCGATAGGGATAATCAATTGGGTTTTTCGTATAACTTAAGTTGAAATTTGGTTGTAATGAAAGGTGATCGTTTGTCCCGGCAATTAATACCTTTCCTACTTCTAAACGACTACCTTCGGATGCTAACTCCACACTCAGAGGGGTTTGTTCATTCAGCCATTCTACCAAACTAGGAGTAAATTGTGCATCTACGTGCTGGATGATAGCTACTGCTGCACCAAAGTTTGCTGGTAAATGAGAAAGGATCTTTGCGAGAGCATTTGGCCCTCCAGTAGAAGAACCGATCGCAACTAAGGGAGGAATTCGGGATGCTAGAGGTGAAAATATAGATTTAGGACTTTGGATAGGGATTCTAGATTTATAAGCTGGTGCTGATTTACCAATTAGTTTACCAATAGTCACTATTTTAGCAAGCAAAGCTTGAGCTGATTCTGGATTACCGCCAGCTCCTAAAACTGGTGTACTAACGGCATCTAATGCTCCATATCCCATTGCTTCAAATACTTTAGAAGCATTTTTTTCAACGCTAGCTGTTACTACTACAATCGCGCAAGGAGAATTCTTCATAATCTGGCGAGTTGCCTCTACTCCATCCACGATCGGCACGAGCAAATCCATCAGAATTATGTCAGGAGTATCCTGGGCACATTTGCTAACTGCTTCAGCACCATCACGAGCTATCCAAGCCACTTGATATTCTTTGACAGTCATCAAGACGCGCCGTAGCGTTTCTACTGCCATCACCATGTTGTTTACAATTGCAATTCTCATATTATTGGTTAGTTGTTAGTTGTTAGTTGTTAGTTGTTAGTTGTTAGGGTTAGTTGTTAGAATTATCAGACTTACGCTCATCGTACTGCTGCCTCTTCGCAGTGTTATAAATGGTTTTACATAATTGCTAGATTAGTAGTATTAATACCCAACAATCAACAATTAAACACTAACCACCAAGCACTAACTAATGACCAATTAAATCGTAAACGGCGTTTACCAATGTATCGTCCTGAAAACTAGCTTTCGTTAAGTAATAATCTGCTCCAGCTTCTAAGCCACGTATACGGTCTTCTTCACGGTCTTTATAGGAGACAATAATCACTGGAATTGAACTGAATTTAGGATTATTTTTAATCTTGGTGGTAAATTCGATTCCATTCATGCGCGGCATATCAACATCACTAATTACCAAATCGTAGTGATTTGTAGAAACCGCGTGCCAACCTTCCATTCCATCGACCGCAACATCAACATTGTAACCTTTGTTTTGTAACAATTTTCGTTGCATTTCTCGCACCGTAATTGAATCATCCACGACCAGAATACTCTTGGGGCCCTCTACAACAAATTTATCAGAACTGTTAATAACACGGTTCAATTGACTGTTGTTAAGCAAATTATCAACTGAACGCATCAAGTCAGAAGCATCAACAATTAGGATAGGAGAACCGTCTCCCATTAGAGCCGCAGCACTAATATCCTGAACTTTACCGAGCTGGGGATCTAATGGTCTTACCACTAAATCGTGTTCGCCCAAAAATCGATCTACCACCAGTCCGTAATAATCTGATTGTTCGCTGATCACAACCACAGACAAAGTATTAGAAGGAGGCGGAGGTTGCTTCAATTCTAAAACTTGATAAGCAGCTACTAAGCCGATATTCTTATTGTCCATAGTGAAATATTGCCGATTTTCCACTGAGGAAATTTCTTCTTTATTCACATTGACAATTTGCTCAATCCGCGCTAAAGGAAAGGCATATGGTTCGCCGGATATTTCTACTAACAGGGTGCGAACAACTGAGAGAGTCAAAGGCAATTGGAAGTGAAAAGTCGTACCTTTTCCCAAAGTAGAACTTGCTCTGACCGTTCCTCCAACTTCGTGCGCCATGCTTTTAGCAATATCTAAACCCACACCGCGACCAGAAATTTCTGTGACTTGTTTGGCGGTAGAAAATCCTGGTAAAAATAGAAATTCCATCAGTTCACTTTCACTGAGCTGAGCTACTATTTCGGGTGTTGCTAGGTTCTTATTAAGAATTTTTTGGCGCAGCCAATCAAAGTTAATTCCTCTCCCATTGTCAGTGATGGTAATTGATAGCATTCCTCCTCGATGGACTGCTTCTAACCGCACAGTTCCTTCTGCTGGTTTACCTGCGGCTATGCGCTCTTCAGGAAGCTCAAGACCGTGATCTATAGAATTCCTTAAAATGTGGGTGAGGGGCGCTTCTAGTTTTTTGATAATATCACGATCTACTGGTGTAGATTTGCCAATAATTTCAAATTTTACTTGCTTATTGAGCTTCCGAGCTAAATCTCGGATCATGCGGGGAAATCCCTGCACACCATCGGCAAAAGGGCGCATATTAGATTGGATTACCTCCTGATAGAGGCGATCGGAAAGATTGCTAGTGCGACGGGCATATAATTCTAATTCTATCAGGCGATCGTTCAAAATCTGACGGCATTCTCGCTCTTTTGTTCGAGCGGCTTCTAAATAGCTCTCTGTATCTTGATGGTGATTAACTGTTAAATTTTGTTGAAAAACCTCTAAAATTTTTGACAATTCTAGTTGCCGTTTCTTGAGAATAGTTAGGGAATCTGCAAAAGGCTGAAGCCAATTTGCTTCGATTAGAGATTCGCCAGCTAAACCCATGATCCGATTTAAGTTTTCGGCACTTACCCGTACAACGCGATCGCTAGCACTACTATCTGCTGCGGGCAATTTTGCTTGATCTATATAGCCAGATATTGGATTAATAATGGAGTTAGTTTCATCGAACTTATTTTCAGTCTTTGGTTGTGTTTGGATAGTACCGGGAGTGGCAACAACGATTTCTTGTTTTTGTATGCCAATTGTTTGTCCCTGATTTTTCTGCTGTGAAGGTAAGCTTTGAGTCCTTTGAACTGGTGAGTTTCCGGGTGTCAAAAGAGCATAAATTTCCTCTCTGGTAGTTTCAATATCCTGCTGATATTCCTTAACCCAAATTTGCCCTTGCTGACTGATATTTGTCAGCAGATCGACTCCATGCAGTAACACATCAACTCCCTCTGCTTCCAGAGTAATCTTTTGGTTTTGTGCTGCTACAAAACAGTCCTCCATAACATGAGCTAAATTAACAGCAGCATCCAGGGCAACAATACGTGCAGCTCCTTTAACAGAATGGGCTGCCCGCATCAAAGACTCTAAAACTTTAGGAGAGCCTGGTTGACTTTCCAGGGCTAGCAGTCCCTCGCTTAAAACAGCGGCTTGGGCCTCTACTTCCAGCTTAAATAACTCCACCATTGAAGTGTCACCGATGGTTGAGATCTCATCTAGCTCTAGAGCATCTTGACTATATTTAGTAACTGTTACTTGTTCATCTCCGATCTCTTCTGGATTAGAAATGGGGGAAGATTTTATAGCAGCAGGTATATTAGGGGAAACTGTTATCTGTTGGCTCTTACTATCATCTTCTAAACCTACTTCTAAACTTGGGATTTCTGATTTTGTAGGCAAACTTTTAAATTCTACTTTTGGCTGAGAAACTGATTGCACGCTTGATGTAAGTAGAGTGTCAATACTATTTGTAAGTGTATCGATATTTTCTTGATTTTCTAAAATCCAACTCTCTAAAGTTTCTTCCTTGAGGTGGCTAATATTGAAAAGTAAATCAACTCCTTCTAGTAGTACGTCAATTTCAGTATTACCTAGTATAAAGCTTTGCTTTTGGACGCGATCGAGGCAATTTTCTATAATTTGAGCCAGGTTAATAGCAGCATCAATTTCAACAAGCCTAGCGGTTCCTTGGATCGCATTAACAACACGCATCAATGGCTCCAGCTTTTGACCAGACTGCGGTTCAGTTTTCAGAGAGATGAAACCCTGATTTAATATGGCTATTTGGGCTTCCACTTCTTGCTGGAATACATCTAGCATTGTACTCTCGCTCATAATATTCTCCTATTTAAGGTATAAAATAATAAATCAGCATCGAGGTAATTCACCTTATGCCCCTGCCACAGAATTACCCCTTTTGTATAAGCTTCTGATGCTTTTGAAATCACTACGGGTGTATTTTGTAATTCTCCGAGCTGGAAGCGATGAATACCGCAAACTTCGTCAACGATAAAAACCCAGCGATTATCTTTTTTTGCCACAACTATCATCCTTTTAGCAGCAACAGAAGTGGGACGTTCTGAAGAGTTAACGTTAGCTTGCAGGTCAAGAAGATGCTGGAGGGAAACACACATTAGAATTTCACCTCTAATGTTGACCAAACCCATAAAAAGTTCGCTGTTGCGGTGAGGTAAGGTATGAATAACACAGGGATCTGTTACTTCCTGAAGCAACCTTACTGGCAGAGCTAACCATTCACCACCTAGTAGACAGATCGCAACTGATATAGTTTCTCCTGAAGGAACTATAGTCCCGCCAAGTGGTGTTTGATAATGATCTGGATGACTTTTTGCTAGTACCTCTGTCCACTCATTTACATACTCTGGTGGTGCTTCCCTTTCTAATAAACTGCGTCCAGCCGCAGAATAAACGGGGCAGTTCCGACAGTGTATTACTGCTTTGAGTTGCTCGCAGGAACGATCGCCCTCAACTCCTATTTTGTTCCAGCAATCATTACTCATTACTTTCATTTCTACCTAATTTACTGTAGAATCATTATCTCTAACCAACATTAAAACCAGAGACTCGCTGACGTAAGCCGTGTGCCGTTTCATTCAAGTCTGCGATCGCATTGTTAATCTCACGTAGAGATTGAGTAGTTTGCGAAGAAGCTTCGCTTAGCTGCACCATTCCTTCACTGATTTGATTTGCCCCTTCTGACTGTCCTTCCATGCTGGTACTGACCTGTTGAAAGCGAGGAGTTAAGGTTTGTACTTGCCCAATAATCGACTCTAAATTTGTGCCAATATTACGGACATCTTCCACACCTCGCTCTACATCTTTAGTAAACTTATCCATTTCCATTACCCCTGTTGAAACTGAGCTTTGCATCTCTTTTACCGTGTTCTCAATATCTAATGTCGCCACTGCTGTCTGATCGGCTAAGCGGCGAATTTCACGCGCCACCACAGCAAACCCCGTTCCGTACTCCCCAGCTTTTTCCGCTTCAATTGCCGCATTAAGCGAGAGTAAATTAGTTTGATCCGCTACTTTTGTAATAGTAGTAACAATGCTGTTAATATTATTAGCTTTATCACTAATTGTCCCCAGTTTTGAGGAAATCGTATTAGTTGCCTCTGCTAATATCCGCATAGTTTTTTCCATCTGTATTAATTCTTTTTGACTATTCACCGTCCCCTGAGCCGTAGCTTGCGATGTATATTCAACTTCATCCATAGTCTTCACCAGTTGTGAAGATGTTGCAGCAATCTCCTTGATTGTGGCAGCTATCTCATTAGTGGAGGCCGCCTGTTCCGTCATGGTTGCTTCAAGTTCCTTCCCAGAAGCTGCGATTTGGGTGCTAGAGCTAGTAATTTTAATCCCTGCTTGCTGTATCTGTTGAATTAATGCACTCAAGTTTTTCGCTAGGTTAAAGATCATATATGCCACCACTAGGGCTATGGCTGTAATGGCTATAGATGATAAACTTATTAACTTAATCGCTCTTTCTGTTTCCTCACTCATCGATTTCAAAGATTCTTGCTCGATTTGGGTAAATTCTTCATTTATTTTGTCGAATTCTCCTAAATTGTTTTTCGATTCTGCCAGATATGTAGTTACCGCCTCTTGTAGCTTACCTTCATCTCTCAAACGGAAAGTTCTTTTCGATAGTTCTTCAAATTGATTTTCTAGCTCTATCATCTTAGTGAATTTTTCTTTTTGTTGGGCATTGGAATTGTCTGAAATTAGTATTTCTACCTCTTTCCTAGCTTCCAAATACAGATTTTTCTGGTTCTCAAAAGATTGTAAAGCACCCTCAGCATTTCCCACAAGTAGATAGCCGCGAACTTGTCTAGCCATCATGGAAGCTCTCAACATCATTTCCTTTGTCCCTAGAAGGGTATTCCGCCCTATTCTTGTGTGCTTATAAAGTTCAAGTGAGCGAGAAGCATTTACATATACTAGCCCACTCAACAATATGAATAATATTGCGGGAATCGAATAAGTAAAGATGAGGCGTGTTCGGAAGTTCATTTTGTCAAACATGATAATTTGCCTGGGAAGTTTAATGCTATCAAACTCTACATTTGTATTGATTTTTTAAAGTCAACTACTTGCAACTTTAAAACGAGAGACTTCTTGACGCAAGCCTTGTGCCGCCTCATTTAATTGGCTAATAGCACCGTTAATCTCACGCAAGGATTGAGCTGTTTGCGATGAAGCTTCACTGAGCTGCACCATTGCCTCGCTAATTTGCTGCGCCCCCTGTGACTGCCCTTCCATGCTGCCTGTCACCTGTTGAAAGCGAGGAGTTAGGTTTTGCACTTGGTCAATAATTGTATCTAATTTTGTGCCAATATTACGAACATCTTCCACTCCTAGCTCTACTTCTTTGGTAAACTTATCCATTTCCATTACCCCTGTAGAAACAGCACTTTGCATTTCTTTGACCATATTCTCGATATCTAATGTCGCCACTGCCGTTTGGTCAGCTAAACGGCGAATTTCACGCGCCACCACCGCAAACCCAGTTCCGTATTCCCCAGCTTTTTCCGCTTCAATGGCCGCATTTAATGAGAGTAAATTTGTTTGATCCGCTACTTTTGTAATCGTAGTAACGATGCTATTAATGTTATTGGCTTTATCGCTAATTACTCCAAGTTTGTTAGAAATGCTCCCTGTAGCATCTGCCAACTTCCGCATCGTTTTTTCCATCTGCATCAAATCTTTTTGACTCTCACCAGCCGACTGTGCAGTTATATTAGATGTATGTTCAACTTCATCCATTGTTTTTACCAATTGTCCAGAAGTGGTAGCAATTGCTCTGGCTGTAGCGGCTACCTGATTGGTGGAAGCAACTTGTTCGGTGATTGTTGCTTCTAGTTGCTTGCCTGAAGCTGCAATTTGGGTGGCAGAAGAGGTAATTTGAATTCCGGATTGTTGAACTTGGCGGATTAATGAATTCAGGTTTTCAGTCATTTTAACGAAAGCAAGCTGTAATTTTCCAATTTCATCCTTAGTATTATCAAAAACTTCCACTTTCGTGCTCAGATCCCCAGTAGCCACCTTTTCTGCCTGTCCTTGTACCTGAGCAACTCTGCTAATTATTCCCTCTACAATTTGTGAAATTAGAAATCCCACCGTCAAAGCTATAGCTAAAGCTATTATGGGAATGACTATAGATGCAATTTTTAGGGAACTAAGAGCACTTTCTGTGCGCCCAATATGTTTTGCCAATATGTCAAGCTGTTCTTGGCGAAATTCCCGGAGCAATTTGTCGAATTCTCCAAGAATGTTTTTAGATTCTGCCAAATACGAATCTACTGCCTGTTTTTGCTGACCTTGATCTTTCAGAACGAAAGTTCTTTTAGCCAACTCTTGAAACTGATTTTTGATTTCAAGCATTCTTGCAAATCTTTGTTCCTGTTCTCGCTCTCCTATTGTTTTGATGAGCCTTTGGGCACGGTTAGCTGCCTCCTCAAAATTATTTTCTTCTTTATCAAAAGATTGTAAAGCACCCTCAGCATTGCCAACCAGTAGATAACCGCGAACTTGCCTAGCCATCAACGAAACCCTCAAAATCATATCATCGGTTTCAATAATCATATTTTGGGCTGTATTTACACTTTGGAAAGTTTCGGCTGTTTGCCGACTATTAAAAAAAACCATTGTGGCAAATATGATGAACACAATGGTGGGTATTGCATATCCAACGAGTAGACGTTCTCTTAATTTTAAGTTTCCAAGCATTTAATTTTGAGCCAATTTTTATTGTTTGTCAGTTATCAGTTTTCAGTAGTCAGTCAAACTTTATCAGTTTAGCTAACCGATGTCTACTTATCTAAGGCTTTTGCAGGCGCTGGATACGTTGCCGTAAGACGGCTGCTCTAGCAAGATCCCCACCCTGTTCTTTAAGTAAAGCCAGATGCAGGAGTGCGTCAGAGTTGTTAGGTTCAAGATAAACTGCTTTTTGAAAGCATTGCTCTGCCTGATTTTCCATCCCTTTAGCTTGATAAACTTGCCCTAGTAAGATATAAGCCTCAACGCTGGTACTGTTTTCTTTGAGATAAGCTTCGCAAATTCTACCAGATTCGCTTAACTGTCCTGTATCGGCTAACTTCCGTGCATTTTCAAGGTTGGAAACTGGCAGGTTAATTAAGTTTTGACCAGAAATTATTTCTTTAGCAGATATTTTTTGACCGTTCGAGAAAGCAGTTCTCAATTCTGTAGACTCCTGATTTGTGAGTGTAGCATTTTGTCTTTTGACTGTGAAATCGTTCTCCCTGAATTGAGGAAAGTTGTTTTTTCGCTCTGAGCGAGGACTAAAATCTGAGGTAGATGTTAAGTGCTTATTTCTAATTTGCACTCTTTCTTCATTTCTCGCTCTGCCTTTATTTTTGTCTTTTTTTTGGTAGGCAAAAGCAAAAGGATGTTGTACTGAGATAAACGAAGATGCTAATATCTGTGCTTGCTCGGCGTGTCCTAAAAACAGCAGCCCTTCATTTTTCAATAAACTATTTAAAGTGCCAATTGCTTTAGCTCTAGCTGCATCGTCAAAATAAATTAAGACGTTGCGGCAGAAGATGACATCATAAGGATTTTTGCCGTTCGTAAAATTCGGAGCAACTAGATTTCCTTGCATGAAATTAACAGCAGTTCTAACTAGGTCATGCAAGTGATATTTATTGGCAACTTTGGTAAAATAGAGATTCTGAAATTCTAGATTCTTTACCCGAAATGAATTGGGGCTGTACGCGGCTTCTCGAGCTTTATCTAAGGATCTTTTACTAATGTCTACGGCATCAATTTGAAATTGGTTAGGTGTCAAACCGGCCTTGAGGAGGGTCATAGCAATTGAGTAAGGCTCTTCTCCCGAAGAACAGGGTACGCTGAGTACGCGCAAGATGCGGTGATATTGCATTGGTAGCCACTCTGCTTTGACATACCGCTCTAAAAAAGTAAATGGTTCCCAATCTCGAAAAAACCAAGTTTCCGGTACAATTAATAATTCAATTAGTTCTTCTAATTCTTGGGTTGATATTTGCAATTGCTGTAGATAAGTTTGTAGATCGGGCGAATCCTCAGCTAGCATCCGTTTTTTTACAGCTCTGGCAATTTCCTTAGAGCCAAGAATGCTCGCAGACCAACCCATTTTATCTTTCAGGAGTGACTCAATTTGAGCTTGGAGCGTTACGGTCATCGTTCTTTCCTGCTAGTAAATATTGGTGCTGGGGATCGGACAGCAAATATTCTAACCTAATACGCTGAATCATACCTTTATCATCCATAATCATTTCTCCTAAATAACCAGCAGCTTCATTTAAGTGGGTGGCGGCATCTTCAAGATCGCTATCTGGCTTATTTAATGTTTCCGTTACTCGTTCCGCCATCAATCCAATACAACGCTTAGCGTTATCTTTCCCAACGTAATTTACCATGATAATTCGAGTGCTTAAGTAGGAGCAACTTGGCTGTCCTTGAATTAAATGGCACAGATCGATGACTGGTACAATCGCAGAGCGATATTGAAACATACCTGCCACGTAATCAGGCATTTGGTAAGTTTTCCTAAGAATTACTCTAGGTATAACTTCAACTACCTGAGAAGTATCAAGTGCGTAAAGGTTTTTACCTACATAGAATAGTAGCATTAGCATTGGCAGCACCTCTCGATCGCAGAATATCAATATTTACTAAGACGACTAAAAAATATGAGAGATTTCCTCTTTATATATACTTTTGTCCGCCCTAAATTTTACAGAATATTTTAAAAACCCCATGACTTTAAGTTAATTTTCATAGGAATTATAGGAGAAATAACAGGATAGTTCCGTTTATTTCTCCCGCTCGTAATTTTAATCTAAAAATAACTGCCCTTTAGCTTGCGCCGAATCTTAGTATCCTTCTCAAATCCGGCGCTCGCCCGTTCACTTATCGTTACTAACTAGAGGAGTTTATCTCCCGTAAATAAAGGTCGATTCTTTTTTAGCTTAGACAGATTATTTTTAGCCACTAAATTCTCAGGATAAATTTTCAGCACTTTTTCATAGACTTGTTCCGCACTATCGAGATTTCCCAATAAAACATGACACCGCGCCAACCGCGTATGAGCATCAGCATTTTTGGGGTCTAACTCAATAATCGAACTATTTATTTTCCTGGCCTCTTCTCCCCAATTGCCAGATTTGGCTAAAACCGTAGCTTTGTCAATTAGCTTGGAAGATTTGTCAGCACGACTAGCCATATAAAGCTTTGCTCCGTTTACAATTTCAAAAACGCCGCATCAATACCCTGTTCTCTCCTAATCTTACCATCTTTTTCAAACCACGCAACCACTTGTTTGACTGTTAAATTATCCATTGACTCCCCAGTTTCTAGGGAAATCTGCTTTAAGGGTCGCAAAGATGAAATCACCAAATTAGTAAAAAAGCTCTTAAAACTAGCATCAACTTCTATTTCTTGCTTAATACTTTCATCCTTCTCAATCCAATTTGCTACCTGCTGATTCGTTATCGCTTCCACAGTTAAACCTGTTTCTTGTGCTATTTGTTTAAGCACTCTCAAAGCATAAATCGCTAGCCGTGTCGAAAATTTCTCTTTTGCTGAGAGCAGAGCAATATCAACTTCCGCACACTCTTCTGCTGTTAAAAATTGCGCTAAAGGTTGCATAGTAATTCGAGCTTCAGTAATTAGTAATGGATATAGATATGATTGTGAACTATTGGCACTTTTAGCTCATTTACTGGTAATCAAATAACCGCACCGATGCTCACCATTAATAATCCAGTGAGTCCGCTGTACCGTACAATCTGGCAGCACCTCTGCAAACATTTCTAACTCATTACCACAGACGCTGGGGAAAGTCTCAGCAACATTAGAAATTGCACAATTATGTTCCATAAATATAAATTTATTCCCCGCACCCTGATTCTGAGTATCGCTATCATCTACAGGATAGCATTCAGCCATGTAGCCCTCAATCCTGCGAAGTTCTACCAACCTCGCTACCCGTTCTTCTACAGAACCTTTTCCCACCAGACGGCGATATTCCATCGCCTTGCGTTCCCATTGTTTTTCTAACAATGCGATCACACCCTCACGGCCCACAGTTTCGGCTAAAGTATCAAGAAGGGAAACTGCAAACTCGCCATAACGGTTAGGAAAGCGATCGCGCCCTTGACTTGTAAGCTCATAAATATGCTGGGGTCGCCCCATCCCTACCTGTAGCGATTGATACTGAATCAACCCTTCAGTTTCCAAGTCCTTGAGGTGGCGACGAATTGCCTGCGGACTTACATCCAGAGACTCCGCCAACTCTAGGGCCGTCCCCTTACCTTCCCTAAGCAAATATTGCAGGATATCTTGTTTCGTGGAATGCTGCTGAGTAGTCGTCATCATCTTGTTTACAAAAATATACAGGATTTACACATTTTGACGAAAATACGTCATTGCGAGCCAAGCGTTGGCATAGCCGGCCTGTTAGGGCTTAGCAATCTCGTTGCGGCTGGGATTGCTTCGCTTGGCTCGCAATGACAAGTAATCCCTGGTAACTCTTAATATAATCTCTTTGACTTTGACAAGATCGCTGTTGTTAATGTAGCTTAAAATATACTTAAGCAACAAATCTGTTGTTTAACCCAGAGCCTTCCCCCAGAACAAGCTCTACCCAGACGGCCTTCACCGTCTGCCATCCGCAGAGAATCGTCCAGAACACTAGAGAACACAAGATAATGAGCGCTACCGTCCAAACCTTAGTCAATCAGCCCTATAAATACGGCTTTGTCACCGAAATCGAGTCAGACACCATCCCTCGCGGCCTAAGCGAAGATGTCGTCCGCCTGATTTCCTCCAAGAAAAATGAGCCCGCCTTCATGCTGGAATTTAGGCTCAAGGCCTATAGGCAATGGCTGAAAATGACCGAGCCCACTTGGCCCCACGTCAGCTACCCCCCCATCAACTACCAAGAAATCATTTATTATTCGGCACCCCGGCAAAAACCTAAAAAGCTAAATAGTCTCGAAGAAGTTGACCCAGTTTTGTTAGAAACCTTCGAGAAACTAGGCATTTCCTTGTCTGAGCAAAAACGGCTTAGTAACGTTGCCGTTGACGCAGTTTTTGATAGCGTTTCCGTCGCTACCACCTTTAGAGAAAAACTCGCCAAAGATGGCGTAATTTTCTGTTCGATTTCCGAAGCAGTCAAAGACTACCCCGAACTAATAGAAAAATATCTCGGTAGTGTTGTCCCCGTAGGTGATAACTACTTCGCCGCCCTCAATTCTGCCGTATTTAGCGACGGTTCCTTCGTCTATATTCCCAAAGGCGTAAAATGCCCGATGGAATTATCTACATATTTTCGCATCAATAACGGCGATTCTGGGCAATTTGAACGCACATTAATTATCGCCGAAGCAGGTAGCAGTGTTAGCTATTTGGAAGGCTGCACCGCCCCGATGTTTGATACTAACCAATTACACGCCGCTGTTGTAGAATTGGTAGCATTAGATAATGCTGACATCAAATATTCAACAGTGCAAAATTGGTATGCAGGCGACGAAAATGGTAAAGGCGGCATTTACAACTTTGTCACCAAGCGCGGGTTGTGTCAGGGAGTCAATTCTAAGATTTCTTGGACGCAAGTTGAAACCGGTTCGGCAATTACTTGGAAGTATCCCAGTTGCGTGCTCGTAGGTGACAATTCTGTGGGAGAATTTTACTCAGTAGCCCTGACCAATCACAAGCAGCAAGCTGACACCGGTACTAAGATGGTGCATATTGGCAAAAATACCCGCAGTACAATTATTTCTAAGGGGATTTCGGCGGGAAAATCATCCAATAGCTATCGTGGTTTGGTGAAAATGGGCCCCAATTCTAAGGGTTCTCGGAATTATTCTCAGTGCGATTCCATGTTGATTGGCGATAATGCTCAGGCTAATACTTTCCCTTATATTCAAGTGCAAAATCACACCGCGAAGGTTGAGCATGAAGCTTCTACCTCCAAGATTGGAGAGGATCAATTGTTCTTTTTTGCACAACGGGGAATTTCCCCAGAGGATGCGATTTCGATGATGATTAGCGGTTTCTGTAAGGATGTTTTCAATCAATTGCCGATGGAATTTGCTGTGGAGGCTGACAAGTTATTGAGCTTGAAGTTAGAAGGCAGTGTTGGTTAATTGTTGGGTGGGCTTTGCCCACCTTCATCCTCATCAAGAGGGTTAATTTAGATGAAAAAAGCAACTACTAGAATGCTTCTTAAGTGAAGTAAAATTGAACCGCAAAGGCGCAGAAGGCGCAAAGGAGAAAAAAAGAGAAATGATTGTTGAAAATAGTCAAGTTATATTGTCAGTTCAGAATTTAACGGCTGATGTTGATGGGACGAAAATCCTTAAAGGTTTGAACCTAGAAATTAAAGCAGGTGAAATTCACGCGATTATGGGGCCAAATGGTTCTGGGAAAAGCACTTTTTCTAAAATTTTAGCTGGTCATCCTGCTTATACAGTCACGGGTGGCGAGGTAATTTTCTTGGGACAAAATTTGCTGGAATTATCACCGCAAGAACGCTCTTTAGCGGGTGTATTTTTGGCTTTCCAATATCCCTTGGAAATTCCGGGAGTGAGTAATCTTGACTTTTTGCGCGTAGCTTACAATTCCCGTCGCAAGCATCAGGGATTAGAAGAACTTGATACTTTTGATTTTCAAGATTTAGTAGAGCAAAAGCTGGAGATTGTCAAGATGAATCCAGCTTTTCTCGACCGCAGCGTGAATGAGGGTTTTTCTGGCGGCGAGAAAAAGCGGAATGAGATTCTGCAAATGGCGCTATTAGAACCGAAATTAGCAATTTTAGACGAGACTGATTCGGGTTTAGATATCGATGCGCTGAAAATTGTCGCAACTGGCGTAAATCACTTAGCAAATGCTGAGAATGCCATGTTAGTAATTACCCATTATCAGCGGTTGTTAAATTACATTGTCCCCGATTATGTTCACGTCATGGAAGGCGGGCGAATTCTGACTACTGGCAATAAAGATTTGGCGCTGGAATTGGAAGCACGCGGTTATGATTGGGTAGTAGAAGCTGAAGCATCAGAGGTGGCGGCGCGATGACTACACAAGTTATTAATCGAGAAAAGTTTTTACCTAATTTAGTTAGTCAGTTTCGCCAACTTGGTAAAGGTAAGCGTGAAACTTGCGCTTACGGGTTAAAAGATTTGCGGGATATAGCAACAGAGTACGTGCTTGCTGCTGCTTTTCCAACTACAAAAGATGAGGAATGGCGGTTTACAAATTTGTCGCCGTTGTTAGAAATTCCTTTTCAGGTAGCTGAAAATAAGCAGTTAGATATTGGTTTGTCTGATATCACTTTACCCGTCAGCTCTAAGGAGGATTTGCCATTACGATTAGTATTCGTCAATGGTTATTATGCCCCCCAATTATCCAGCGTTCAATCCTCCCTACTGCCAACTTTGGCGCTAGAGTTTTATGCCGGAAATTTATCTAATGCACCTGGCCCTTACCATGCTCGAATTAGAGAGCATTTGAGTAAGCACCAGCAGCAAAGTGAAGTTTTTTCTGCTCTAAATATAGCGGGTTTAGTGGATGCGGCGGTGGTATTTGTACCCCAAGATAAGGCGATTGATACTCCTATTCATTTGCTATTTTTTACTATTGCTGGTGCAACTCCAGTGATGTGCCAGCCACATTGTTTAGTAATAGCTGAACCAGGTAGTAGTATCACATTGGTTGAGGATTATGCAACCATTGGCAATGTTTCTACTTTCACGAATGCGATGACAGAGATAGTAGTTGGTGAAAATGCTACTGTTAATCACCTTCGCATTCAGCGGGAAGGTGGAGATGCCTTTCATATTGGCAAGAGTACGATATCGCAATCTCGACATAGCCGTTATACCTGCCATGCTATTAGCTTGGGTGCGAAAATATCGCGGCATAATTTAGAAGTTACTCAGGCAGGTGAGGGAACTGAGACAACGCTAAATGGTTTAACCCTAATTGGCGGCGAACAGTTGGCAGATACTCACAGTGTAATCGGTTTTAATTATCCTCACGGCATGAGTCGCCAACTACATAAGTGCATTGTTGATGATAAAGCTCATGCTGTATTTAACGGCAAAGTTTTTGTACCGAAGCTTGCACAATTGACTGATGCAGGACAGCTAAACCGCAATTTATTGCTATCACCAAAAGCACGGGTTGATACTAAGC
The DNA here is from genome assembly GCF_000332155.1 of Kamptonema formosum PCC 6407. GTDB lineage: Bacteria > Cyanobacteriota > Cyanobacteriia > Cyanobacteriales > Microcoleaceae > Kamptonema > Kamptonema formosum. Next base: position 758,113 of record NZ_KB235904.1, read on the forward strand.
CTCAGTTAGAAATTGTTGCGGATAATGTTAAGTGTTCGCACGGTGCAACTGTCAGTCAATTAGAAGATGATGAGATGTTTTATCTGCAAAGTCGCGGTTTAGATGAAACAACCAGTCGGCATTTGTTAATTGATGCCTTTGCAGCCGAAATTCTCAATCAGTTACCTGTGGCTGCGGTGCGGGTAATGCTGGCTCGTATTGTCGCGAGTCGTACTTAATTTTCCTCCCTGCTAAGCTGTCAACCCGCTGGGGTTAAAACCCCGTCTCATCGCTAAAGTCCTATTAAGAGGACTAAACATCAAGCGATTTTTAACTAAAGTTTTCAGTCGGTTTCAACCGACTTTAACTATTAGACGGGGGTTTTAACCTCCGGCGGTACTGAAGCATAAAGTTTTAATTCCTCATTACCTATTACCAAAAAAATGACTATCACTCAAGAAAAAACCCTAGCATCTAAAGTTCGCCCCGACTTCCAAATTTTACAACAGGACGTTAACGGTCAACCGCTGGTTTATTTAGACAATGCAGCCACCTCTCAAAAGCCTTTAGCTGTCCTCAATGTTCTCCGGGATTATTACCAGCAAGATAATTCTAACGTGCATCGAGGAGCGCATACGCTCAGCGGTAGAGCTACAGATGCTTATGAAGCGGCGCGAGACAAGATTGCTGCCTTTATAAATGCTGCTTCTCGTCAAGAAATCATCTACACCCGCAATGCCAGTGAAGCGATTAATTTAGTCGCCTATTCTTGGGGATTTAGTAATCTAGAACCAGGGGATGAAATCATCCTTTCAGTGATGGAACATCACAGCAATATTGTCCCTTGGCAATTTGTGGCAAAAAGAACAGGCGCGGTGCTGAAGTTTGTAGAACTTACCGACACCCAAGAATTTGATTTAGAACTATTTAAAAAGCTAATTTCAGACAAAACTAAATTAGTATCTGTAGTTCACGTTTCTAATACTCTAGGCTGCATTAATCCCGTCCAAGAAATTTGCCAAATCGCTCACCATTATGGTGCAAAAGTTTTAATTGATGGTTGTCAAAGTTTACCACATTTGAGCGTAGATGTGCAAGAAATAGATTGTGATTGGCTAGTAGCTTCTGGTCACAAAATGTGCGCTCCTACAGGCATTGGGTTTCTTTACGGCAAGTTAGATTTATTGCGGTCAATGCCTCCATTTATGGGCGGTGGTGAGATGATTGCCGACGTATTTCTTGACCATTCTACCTATGCCGATTTACCCCATAAGTTTGAGGCGGGTACTCCGGCAATTGGGGAGGCGATTGCTCTGGGTGCAGCCGTCGATTATTTAACTAACATTGGTATGGATAAAATTCATGCTTATGAGGTAGAATTGACTGCTTATCTCTTCCAAAAATTGCGCGAAATTCCCGATATTAAGCTGTATGGCCCGAAGCCTGATATTAATGGGGAAGGTCGAGCAGCTTTAGCCGCTTTTAATGTTGGAGATTTGCATCCTCATGACTTATCTGAGATGTTAGACCAAGCGGGAGTTGCGATTCGCGCTGGTAATCATTGCACCCAGCCTTTGCACCGTTATTTATGTATTAGAGCTAGTGCAAGGGCGAGTTTGTATTTTTACAATACTCGTGAAGAAATTGATGTATTTATTGCAGCTTTAAAGGATGCAATCGATTTTTTTGGTAGTAATTTTTGAGTAAATTGTGCTATGATTTTAAGCTAGGTGTTGCCTATCCTATATTACGAACGTTTGTATCCAATAGGAATAACTTGGATAGCTCTTTTGTCTTCCGTAGTTTTGGCTTTTTGTCTGGATTGGCAAGTCTGGTTAGTTGGTTTGGGAGTAATTGGTATTGGAATTATCTGGCATTTGGTAGCGCATCAGATTTACTTAGCCGCAGGTTTAAGTACAACGGTGAGTGAGGAATAAAGATAGGGGGAATATTGCCATCAGTATACTTTCAGTATCCCGATCGCTGAGTGCGGGTACTCGATTATAAAGTGGAGACTCAGCAAAGGTAAAGAGCGATCGCACCCCTCAAATTTCAGCAACAGCACTTCAAAAACGGAGGAATCTCAAAACCCCCTGTTTATGGGTTTCGCGATCGCTTCGCCTAAATCTTATATTAGAAAACTGGCGATCGCACCAAAGCCCTACTATAGTTGCAGGATATGTTTACCGATCTTTACATCCAACTGAGCTAAGATTCTATGGCTCGCGAGCCAATTCCTACATGGTATTTTACCCTAGTTGTCGTTCACTTAGAAAACCGTTTTCTAATGGTACACGAGCGCAAGCATGAGCAGCAGTGGTATCTTCCTGCGGGCCGAGTCGAACCAGGAGAGAACCTGCTGGAAGCAGCACAGCGAAACACTTTACAGGAAGCAGGTATCCCCATCGTACTCGAAGGAATTCTCCGCTTTGAGCATACAGTCATGCCCAAGGGTAGATCTCGTGTTAGAGTAATTTTCGTCGCCCGCCCAGAAGACAGCACCCCCCCCAAAAGCAAACCTGACGAATATACCTTGGGCGCACAATGGTATTCTCTCAAAGAATTAGATCGACTGTCCCTACGGGGAGAGGAAGTGCGGGAAATGATTTATTACATGGCAAGCGGTGCCCCCATTTACCCCCTAGAGGTACTCAGTTTCGAGGGTGCGCCCTTTAAGCGCCATCGATATCGGTGGTAATCAAGATGTATGGCAACCGCCAAGGCGGTTTAATAGGGGCTAGGGGCTAGGGGCTAGGGGCTAGGGAAGACGGAAGAAGGGTTTAGAATCAGGGTTTTAAATTCAGAATGTCCTAACTGCCTTGGCAACTGCTATATGGCTGAACTCAGAGAGACGATCGCGTAACAAAATTGGAAACAGCGCTCTATTAGTCTGATGTAGTAGTTTTAATAGTAAGTTGTGTCTACCAGTAGGTTTCGGCGCTATTCCAGGGGTATGAGTTGAGCGATCGCCATTTTGTGGTAGAACCAATCGCATTACCCACTCTAGTAGTTGATTACCTACTGCGCGATCGCCCCACTTAAAATTACCCTATTTCCCTCAAGGGTAGTCCAGACCGCTCTCTCATCCTAAAATCAGCTCCGGCAACTCCCAGATAAACCATGCTAAGATGCTGATTTCATTATCCAAAATTATTATTAACACTCCCAATAGCAGAAAAATTATCAATTAGGCAACGGATTCTGTAACCGATTTGACCAATTACCAATTACCAATTACCAATTACCAATTACCAATTCCCAATTTAGTATGTCTTACTCTCCATCCCTCTTTACTGGTCTAACTGAACAACTGCGCCAACCGACATGGTGGGCAGCGATCGCCTCTGTAGGCATTCACGGAATACTGGGAGTAAGCGCCCCTGTACTATCCATATTTTCCCCACAACCAAAGTCTGCCGGCAAAGTTGAGGTACTGGAATTAACTCCCGAAGAAATGAAGCGCTTACCGCAAACATTACCTTCCCCAATCTCCCCACCACAATTTTCAATATCACCCATTCCAGCACCCCCTAATTTAATACCACCCTTGCCCCCGGAACCCCCTGATATTCAGTTACCTTCCTTACCGCCGGGGATGCCATCTTTTGTTTCGCCCACAGCGCCTTTACCCCCATTAAATTCGCCCCCACCCTCTAATCAAACTGCATTTGCGCCAACCCCAAATTTTCCCTCATTCATCAATCCGCCTTCCCTGCGATCGCAGCCAAATCCTGTGATTCCACCCCCACCGTTGCAAGGATTTCCTCTGCCAGAACCGAACCCAGGCCGAACAGATCCCCAAATGGAAAGCGACCTAGAGCGGCTAGGAAATACAGATAATAGAAGACCGCAGTTTGACCCTCCGAGAATCTACACACCCGAAGACTTTCCCCAAGGGGGAAACGCCTCTAACCCAAATAAAACGGCTGCAAATCCCGATCCGAAACAGGTTCCCCCAACAGTTCCAGATTCAGGGACAAATCCTGCTGCGACAACGCCTTCGCCAACAGTGCAAGATCCGACTAAGAGAAATCGGCTGGCAGAAAGTCCTTTAGTAACTGCAATGCGGCAAAAGATGGAGGCGGAACGTCAGGCTAGACAAACGCCGAACGCTGGTACTCAAGGCGGCTCAACTTCAGCAACAGATGAAAAGAATATCGCTTTTGTCAATACATATAATTCTCTGTTGCTCAGATTTCAGCAGGCTTATCCTAATTTGGAACCGACGCGGTACGTTTCTGTACCAGTGGCTTACCCCAAAGAAGCCTGTTCCCAAAAACTTGAGGACAGAGTTATTTATGGGGTAGTTGTCAAGCCGGAAGGTGCGATCGCTGCTGTTCCTGAACTGTTAGCAACACAAGGTTATAGCATTCTCAATCTGGCAGCCAGAAATGCTGCTACCACTTATAAATTTCCAGCAAGCAGCAATCCGAAGCTGTACCCGTTGGTTTTTGACTTTAAGTATGATGAGAAAATCTGCGCTTCACTTCCTGTCGGGCCAACTCCATCGCCTCAACCGCAGCCGTCAACTCAGCCATCACCCACCGGTTCGCCTCAACCGCAACCGTCAACTCAGCCATCACCAACTGGTTCGCCTCAGCCGCAGCCGTCAACTCAGCCATCACCAACTGGTTCGCCTCAACCGCAGCCGTCAACTCAGCCATCACCAACTGGTTCGCCTCAACCGCAGCCGTCAACTCAGCCATCACCAACTGGTTCGCCTCAACCGCAGCCGTCAACTCAGCCATCATCTGAGCCATCACCAACATCAACACCGGAACCATCTACGCCATTGTCACCGGAATCCTCACCTCAACCAGAACCCTCCGTTTCTCCGTCCTCTGAGCCATCACCAACCTCAGCGCCGGAACCCTCCGTTTCTCCGTCCTCTGAGCCATCACCAACTTCAGCGCCGGAACCCTCATAGGACTTACGCATTGAGCTATTTTGTCAATGCGTAAGTCCTAAAAGCGATCAAATCAGAGATGATTTCATAGTAAGGGCTTTAGCCCTTACTACAAACAAAAATTAAGCCGGAACTTGGATTTTTTCACTACCAGAAAGAGCAAAAGCTGAGTGAATTGCTTTTAATGCCATTACGCCTTGTGCCTCATCCACAACGCAGCTAATTTTGATTTCGGAAGTAGCAATCATTTGAATGTTAATTTTGTGCTGTGATAACGCTTCAAACATCTTTGCAGCTACTCCCGGATTGGCTACCATTCCCGAACCAACTACGCTAACTTTAGCGATCGCGATATCAACTGCGACTTCACCCCAGCCAAATTCACTAGCGGCTTTTTCCAGCGTTTCTCTAGCAGCTTCCACATCCATTTGTGCTACAGTAAAAGCAATATCGCGAGTTAAAATTCCGTCGATATTGCGACATCGTTGGGACTGAATAATCATGTCAACGCTGATGTTTTCTTCAGCTAAAAGTCCGAATAATTTTGCTGCCATCCCAGGACGATCCTGGAGGTGGCGAATTGCTAAACGTGCTTGATTTATATCTAAAGCAACTGCACGCACCGCAGGGGGTTTAGGAGTAGTAGAAACCTCGGTCAGCGGAGAACTGACAACCTCGAAAACTTTGCAGAGTTCGGTAACAGCGCGATCGCAGTCCGCAGCAGCGATCGCGCAGCTAACTTTCACCTCGGAAGTCGAGATCATTTGAATGTTAATCCCAGCATCCGCTAGGGTTTTGAACATTTGCGATGCTACCTTGGGCCGGCCGATCATCCCCGCGCCGGCAATGCTAATTTTTGCGATCGCCCGATCTTCCGCCCTTACCTCCGGTTCTCCCAGTTCTGGGTCAGAATTTTTGCCCAAAGATGGTACGATCGCATCTGCTACGGCCGCCGCTTGCTTAAGCGAATTCTGCGTCACCGTAAAAGCGATATCATTGGTATTACCTTCGTGAATCGACTGGATAATCAAGTCTACATCTAGATTTTGCAGTGCGATCGCGCCAAATAACCGCGCCGCCACCCCAGGGCGATCGGGTACTCGCAACAGCGACACCGCCGCCTGATTTAAGTCAAACTCCACTGCATCCACCGCTTTCGCCAACTCCAAACCCTCCAGAGGGCGCGATCCCGCTGGCGGTGACACCACGCGCGTACCGGGCTCGTCACTCCAGCTAGAAAGCACAACCAGCGGTACGCCGTAGTTTTTAGCGATTTCCACCGCGCGCGGATGCAACACTTTCGCGCCCAAACTCGCCAATTCCAGCATCTCATCGCAAGTGATCTCAGACATCAATGTTGCATCCGGGACAATGCGCGGATCTGTCGTCAAAATTCCGGGAACATCAGTATAAATCTCGCAGCAGTCAGCTTTTAAGGCCGCCGCTAGCGCTACGGCCGAAGTATCGGAACCGCCGCGCCCCAAAGTCGTAATTTCTAAATCCCCCGCGATCGCGATTCCTTGAAAACCAGCGACGACAACCACCTTACCGCTTTCTAATTGCCGTTCAATGCGATCGGTCTTAATCTGTAAAATCCGAGCGCGAGTGTGTTCAGCTTCAGTTACAATCCCAACTTGAGCACCCGTTAGCGAAATTGCCGGTTGTCCCATTTCCTGCAATGCCATACTCAAAAGTGCGATCGACACTTGTTCGCCCGTCGATAGCAACATATCCATTTCCCGCTTGCTGGGATTGCTGGAAATTTCCTTAGCTAATTTTACCAAACCATCAGTGGTTTTACCCATTGCCGAAACCACGACAACTACAGAGTTACCAAGCTTTACCGCCTTCACAACTCGCTTTGCTACTTCCTGAATGCGTTCAACTGTACCGACGGAACTACCACCGTATTTTTGAACAATTAATGACATAATAAGGTTTACACAAAATACTACAATACTTACCAGCTAATATACGCCGTCTCTCGACTAGAAACAAGAATGTTTAAATTACGTCTTAGGCTGCTCCTAGCAGATAAGCACTTTTTATTCTAGCTTAAAATAGGTTTGTCAAATTGAGATAGTTTCTTTGACTTGCGATCGTCTTTCTTAATTTTGACATAAATTATGGCATTTACAATCTAAAATTAACCAGTAGGTTAAGATTTATATTGCCTGTCATTGCGAGTGAAACGAAGCAATCGCAAAAGCTTGGGACTGCTTCATTGCATTTGCCATAAGGTCATAAGAACGTTACATTTAATTGTGTTCTTTTACTTATGCTAACGCCCCCGGATTTTTCAACTCCCAGAGGTTCAGCTCGAAATCTGTGGATTTTTGCTGTACTATTTTTAATCGTAATCTTCCTCAGTCTAATCATGCAAGCTCTTTCCACCCAACCCCAATTACTAACCGACCCATTTCTACAACTCCCAACCGCAAATTCAGTAAGAGTTGTCTGGTTTACTGAATTTGCCGGTATCCGCCACACCGTAGCTTATGGTCAAAACTTAAATCAAATTGTAACTGCCACCACAACTAAACTCAACCGCACTTACGAAGACCAAGATTCCAGCGTTTCAGAGGCAGTAAAAAAAGGCGCAGTTGACAATAAATTAATACTTAGAGATATTTGGCGACACGAAGCAAAAGTAACTGGTTTAACTCCCGGTGTTCGCATTCCTTATCAGGTCAAAAGTGAAGCTGAAAACGGTCAAAATATTACCAGTCGCACCTTTACTCTCTCACCTCAACCAACACCAGAAACTCCCCTAAAAATTTTACTTACATCTGACCATCAAGTGATGCCGATGGTAGCTGCCAATCTGCAAAAAGCAACTGAAACAATTGATAGAATTGATGCTGTTTTTATAGCTGGAGATTTAGCTAATATCCCTGGTCGTGCCTCAGAATGGTTTGACGATCTTCGCGGTCGTGCTTTTTTCCCTTGTCTCCAAGGTCGCGCTTTTGCAGAATTAGATAAAAACGGGATTAAAACAGTTTACACGGGTGGTGAATTGATTCAAAATGCACCCTTATTTACTGCTCTTGGCAATCACGAAGTCATGGGTAGATTTTCCAAAAATAGCACGTTAAAAGATCAGTTTAATAATTCTTTCCCCCGTTTTGCGACTCAAAAAATATTAACATCTAAATCTGACCCCAAGTGGGAGAATAAAGATAATAAAGATAATAAAGAAAGTGCAAAATCGCCAAGAGGAGCAAAAGAAAATTTAGTTATAGGTGAGTTAAAGGATAGTTCTTTTAACACTGATACTTACGAGCAAATTTTTACTTTACCTAGTCCGAAAAAATACTATGCTGTAACTTTCGGTGATGTGCGTTTAGTAGTTTTGTTTATTACAAATATGTGGCGCACTCCTAGTCTTGATGCTGACGCTAAAGGCAGATATCGGGAACCAGATCGCGATTTTAATCACCCTGAGAATTGGGGTTACGGACAGCATATCTATGAGCCAATTGTCAAGGGTAGCGCTCAATATAATTGGCTTGAGGAAGAACTCAATAGTGAAGAATTTAAGCAGGCAAAATATAAGGTTGTGATGTTTCATCATCCCCCCCATACTTTAGGTGATAATATTGTACCTGCTTACACTGACCCCGTGCAGATTATTGACCGCGATGATAATGGCGAGATTAAAATGATTCGCTATGAATATCCAAAAGAAAATGATTACATTATTCGCGATGTCATCCCCTTGTTAGAAAATGCTGATGTGCAGTTAGTATTTTACGGTCATAGTCATCTGTGGAATCGCTTTATTAGTCCTAGTGGGATGCACTTTTTAGAGACTTCTAATGTTGGGAATAGTTATCCTGCGGCTATGGGTGAAAGGCGGAGATTTGTACCTCCAGGTTATCAGGAGGAATATGTTCCTATTGGCGATTCAAATGGCTTAGAACCTGTAATGCCAACTATTGCGCCTGTTTTGGGAGAAGATGGTCAGCCAATGCCTTATATTGCTAGTAACGATCTTACAGTGTTTAGTATTTTTGATACGGCGGCGGGTGTTGTTAGCAGTTATTATTTTGATACGCGGAAACCGGAGTCAGAGGTTGTGAAATTTGATGAGTTTAAGTTGAAATAGTGAGAAATTTTAGGTTAAATAAAATGTTGAAATTTTCTATCTCGATACGACCCCGACAACCCAGATCGACGCTATTTTGGCGATCGCTTCAGACAGCAAACACAGTATGGCGATCGCACTGCTAAAATTAGCTCAATATCCTCATTTCAGATTAAGATATCCCTTTGCAGAAACTTAATTAACTCGCCAAAGAATTCTCTCCTTTCGGATTGTAATAGTTAGTTAAGAATGACTTAAGTTGTTTTTCCTGAAACCCTTTAGCTAATCTACATACTTCCTCAGCAAAGGGTATCCATTGCTCATCTAATTTTTTTAATTCTTCTGCTTTTTGGATCACCCCTTTCACATTACCTTTCTTTGCTAAATCGTACAAATCTTCTATCAATGCTGCTGGTGGAATCGCCAAAGATTCAACAGCAGATATTTTAGGAGTTGATTCGGGAGGAGATTGAGGAGTCTTTGACTCTGCATAAACCCAAGACAAATCTAACTTTTTCTGCAATAATTCAAATAATTCTGAGACTTGTACAGGCTTAGGTAAAAAAGCATTAGCACCTGCATCTAAACTTTTATATTGGTCTGTCTCAAAAACACTCGCAGAAGAAACGATTACAATTGTATCTTTTAATGTCTCTGAATTTCGTAAGCGACGCAGCAATTCAAACCCATCCATCACCGGCATAACTAAATCCGTAATAATCAGATCGGGCAGTAATTCAGTGGCTTTTGCTAATCCTTCAGCACCATTAGCAGCTTCAAATACCTCAAAACCGATGGGAGTCAGTAAATTCACAATCACTGAACAATTTTCCCAGCGGTCATCTATAACTAATATTTTACGTTTATTGCCTGTAAAGCCTACAACTACCCCTTTTAAATCCCAAGTAGGTTTTAATGTAAATTCATTAGCACAAGGTAAATCTAAATCAAACCAAAATTGACTACCTTGTTCTAGTTGGCTAGTCACGCAAATCTTACTACCCATGACTTCCACAATCTTAGAACTAATCGCTAAACCCAATCCTGTACCTTCTGCCATTCGTTTAGTCTCGCCAACTTGTTCAAAAGGAATGAAGATTTTTTGCCTTTGTTCTTCGCTCATTCCTACACCAGTATCTTCGATTTGAAAGCGAATTTTGTTAACAGCATTGAGAGTGCTTGCTTCTGGCTCAATCGTAGATGATTCAATTACGCCAACTTTGAAAGTAACACCGCCTCTATCCGTAAACTTAACAGCATTACCCAAAAGATTAATCAAAACTTGACGTAAGCGTTTCTCATCAGCTTGTACGCTGATCGGGAGTGCGGGGTCAAATTGGCTAATGAAAGCAATTCCTTTTTGTTCAGCTTTGATGCGGACAATTTCACTGACCGCTTGAAGGAATGCTAGAAAATGGAATTCATTAGGAGCTAGTTCCATTTTCCTTGCTTCGATTTTAGAGAGGTCTAAAATATCATTAATCAGGGTAAGTAAATGAGAACCGCACTGCTGAATAATTTCTAAGCCTTTTAGTTCATTTTCTTGAATATTTTTTGAGCGAATTAGAATTTGAGCATAGCCCAAAATACCATTAAGAGGAGTTCTGAGTTCATGGCTCATATTAGCTAAAAATTCACTTTTGGCACTGTTGGCTACTTCCGCAGCAAGTTTAGCTTGTTCCGCTTCTTCCTTGGCTTCTTTTAATTGAATTTCAGTTTGTTTCCGTTTAAATATTTCGTCATAAATCAACCTAAAAACCCAAGTAAAAATTAGTAAATTGAAGACGGAACCGCCTACAAAAGCAATTATCGACCGCTGTAAACTACTACCAGCTTCCTGCTGTCGCTCGAATAATACTGCCCTTTCTTGTGCGTCAATGTTTTTCACTGCTACACGAATTCGATTGCTCAGCTTCTGGGCATCCTGATTGCGCTTAATTTCCAACAGAGCTGCATCTAATCCCTGGCTACGCCGCAGTTTAATTGTATCATTTATTTGCTCTAAACGATTTTCTACTAAAGGCTGAAGGTCATCTAGTTGGCGATTTATTGCGGGTTCATTCGCTAGAAATTGCCGGAGTAATTCAAAGCATTGGTCAAGATTGAGTTCGGCACTGGTGTAATAATCAATATAGCTATTTTCGCCAGTTAATATATAGCCACGCTGTCCATTTTCAGCATCTCTAAGGTTATTTAAAATCTGGCCGAGTCGATCTATGGTTTCTACTTTTTTCTGTACGCTTCGATTAGCTTCTAAGGTACGCATAACGCTCAAAAATGCTAGTCCACTAACTGATATTGATAACAGCGTAGCAATACCTAGTCCTGTCGCTACTCGGAGCAAAAATTGGGGATTTAGTTTGAGGCGAAGTTTCATTAAATAGTCTCCAGCTCAAGACTTAGACGAAGGTGAGATAGCAGTAAAACCATATTTCTCAAATATTGACATTGCTTTGCTACTTGTGAGAAATTCAATGAATTCTTTTGCTTCTACAGGGTTCTGGCTATTCTTAAGGACAGCCAGCCTTGCAAAAATTGGTTTGTGGGAATCAGTAGGAGCAATCGCGGCGGTTTTGAGTTTCTTAGATGACTTAGCTTCGGGTAGAAAAGTAATACCTACATCTGCTTGTTTGCTTTCCACTGCTTTGGTGATTTCCCGGCTTTCAACATTCGCCCATACAGCTTTAGATTGAACCTGCTGAAAAATCCCTAGATTAGTCAAAATCTCTTTGGTGTGTTGACCAACTCCCAGCCTTTGTGTCCCCATCGCGATTGTTTTAATGCGATCGCTAGTTAAGTCCTTAAAGTCCCCGATCGCTAGCGAAGAATCAGCCGGAACAATTAAGACCATTTGTGTAGAGACTAAATTTTTGATAGTTTCCTCTAACAATAGACCTTTTTTTTGCAAATCATCTATTACTAGGTTAGAGGTAACTAGAAAGATGTCAAATGACTCTCCCTGTTCAATACGATCTCTCAGTGCAGTTGCTCCAGAAAAGGTATAGTTAATAGTAACATTAAACTTTTCTTGCCGATATTGTCTTTCAAGTTCAATCAATACATCTCTATACGGTGGAGTTGAAGCAAAGTTGAGGGAAACTGCCTTCGCGGGCATGGGATTGGTGCAACTTCCTAGCCAGAAGCAGAAGGCAACTACACAGCTAAATAAGATTAAGAAGCGAGAGGTCTTTATCATTGCTATTATCTATTCTCTACTCAAGCTTAATAGTTTTTTTTGGGAGCTTGTGTGATCTATAACACATCCGTAAAATAGATCCTGTTTATTAGAAAGCCCACCGATTACAACCATGATTTTTCGCAATGTAGACGGCTTTATCGGCTTGTCCTACGAGCATTTCTGGAAAGGCTTCTGCACATGGACAATTAGTCGTACTAGAAATGCCTAAGCTAACAGTAACAATATCGATTAGTTGTGAAATATTACCAATTATTACTGGTTTAAATAGGGTTGATTTACTTATTAACTGCCAAGAAGTTTGCGATAACTGTAACTGTTAAAAAATAAATCTATATCTCACTTAAACCTTAACTTACCTTAAGTGAGATATAGATTTATTGTATTTTTATAACGGAGAGGGAGGGATTCGAACCCTCGTTAAGTTGCCCTAAACAGCATTTCCAGTGCTGCGCCTTCAACCACTCGGCCACCTCTCCAAGGCAGAAATCAAAATTTCAGCCACAAGAAAACTATGGTAGCAGAACAAACATCTATCTGGCAAGATACTTTGGCATAAATTTGCTGTTTAATGTGGGTAGGGTAGTGCTTCAGTGAAATTTATGCCCTCACCGACAGACTCATAAAACAGTCTAAACCCAATTATACCAATACTTTTGTCCGCATCCACCTCGAAAAAATCTCAACCTTAAAATCGCTATGGCACGTTCTTACAGCATTAAGATTTATAACAGACAGACAGGCGATCGCCGCACCGTCCAAGTCCCAGAAGACCGCTACATCCTCCACAGCGCCGAAAACCAAGGAGTCGATCTCCCCTTCTCCTGCCGCAACGGAGCCTGCACCACCTGCGCCGTGCGCCTCCTAGCCGGCGAAGTCCATCAGCCAGAAGCAATGGGTCTGTCTGTTGAACTGCAAAAACAGGGTTATGCTCTATTGTGCGTCAGCTATCCCTGCTGTGACATAGAAGTAGAAACCCAAGACGAAGATGAAGTCTACGAACTCCAATTCGGCCAATACTTCGGCAAAGGCAAAGTCAAAGTAGGATTGCCGCTAGATGAAGATTAAAGCAGTATGGGCATAGTAGTAAAAAATCTTGACCAGACAGAGCCGATCGCCTGGAGAGTAACGCAGATAATTATTTATGGGTTATTCGCGATCGCCCTTTGCCTACTTTTAGCTAGCTGCGAAGAACCCCCAGAAACAGAAATCCCCCAAGGCTCAATTGTCAAAGTACAGCGAGTAGTCAACGGACAAACTATCGAAATCGCAGGCTTTGCCGACCAAACCCCCATACTAGAGCAAGTCCGGCTCATCGGTATAGAAGCCCCCGACTTAAAACAGCAGCCTTGGGGCCCGGATGCCAGACAAAAACTAGAACAACTGATCGGCGGACAAGAGATATTATTAGAATCCGATGCCCAAGCTCAAGATCGATACGATCGCAAACTAGCTTATCTTTGGCGAGGAAAAGACCTCCTCAACGAACAGCTAGTCAAAGAAGGATATGCTTTAGTCGTAGCGCGATCGCCCAACACCAAACACAAACAGCGCCTCGCCAACGCCCAGGAATGGGCCAGACTCATGGGGCGCGGCATTTGGAACCCCGAACAACCCATGCGCCAAACCCCCGCAGAGTTTAGAAATCAGAATCGGAAATAGGGGGCGGGGGAGCGGGGGAGCGGGGGAGCGGGGAGCGGGGAGAGTGGGGAGCGGGGGAGCGGGGGAGCGGGGGAGCGGGGGAGATGGGGAGGATAGGGGAGATGGGGAGGATGGGGAGGATGGGGGAGATAGGGGAGATGGGGAGGATGTGCAATTAGCAATTAGCAATTACCAATTAGCAATTACCAATTACCCATTAACAGTTGACAGTTAACAGGTAACAGTTAACAGTTAACAGTTAACAGTTAACAATTAAATTATGTCCGCCGACGAACTGCAAAACCTTTTAGACATCGCCACCGAAGCTGCCCTCGCTGCTGGAGCCGTACTGCAAGCATACTGGGGCAAATTAGAAGAAATTCAAGAAAAAGGCCGTCCTGGTGATTTAGTCACAGAAGCAGATAAAGCCGCCGAAGTCGCCATCCTCGATGTACTTCGCCGCCACGTACCCACACACGGTATCCTCACCGAAGAATCCGGCTCCCTCGGCGACAGAACCAGCAAATACCTCTGGGCGATCGATCCTCTGGATGGCACTACTAATTATGCTCATCAATATCCCTTCTCAGCCGCCTCCATTGGACTACTAATTGACGACGTGCCCCAAGTCGGCGCGATTTTTGACCCCTTTCATAACGAACTGTTTCGAGCCGCCACCGGCTTAGGAGCAACCCGCAACCGCCGCCCTATCCAAGTCTCCAAAATCTCAGAATTGAGCAAAAGCTTACTCGTAACTGGCTTTGCCTACGATCGCCACGAAACAGCCGATAATAACTATGCCGAATTTTGTCACCTGACCCACCTCACCCAAGGCGTGCGGCGTAGCGGTTCCGCCTCCCTCGACCTCGCCCACGTCGCCTGTGGTCGCTTAGATGGATACTGGGAGAGAGGACTTTCACCTTGGGACATGGCCGCAGGTATAGTGATACTCTTAGAAGCAGGAGGCCAAGTCACAGCTTATGATGGTAGCCCCCTACAGATTAAGTCCGGTCGGATTTTGGGCAGCAACGGTCGCATTCACGACCAGATCCGCGATGCTTTGCAGGGAGTTCCTCCACTATCATCGTGGCCAAGTGTTCCCAAAGCAAGCGATCGATCCTAAGCGATCGCCCATAAGCGATCTTTGCTTCCTTTTAGTTCTTAATTCGATTTTTCATTAAAATTTTAATTCTTCATTGAATCTTTATTTTTTAGTTCTTAATGTTTAATTTTTGAAGTTAGATTAAAGGTATAGTGGAAAGCGAGGGAAGGGATAGAAATATCATGTCTATTCAAATCACAAAAGGGTTGTTCAAATTTGACTTTACAGATCAGCACGCCATTCTGGGAGTTCCCCTGGATGCTGAGTTTAACGAGATCCGCAAACGGTATATGAAAATAGTTCGCCGCTTGCACTCAGATACTTGTCCCTTTGAAAGTCAAGCAGAGAAAAACAAAGCGAATGAGTTTTTGTCAAAAGTGGTTAATCCCGCTTATAACAAATTTTCCAAAGAAAGCGATCGCAAAGAATACGGTCTGCTAGTGGACATGATTGGCAAACGCACCATCAAAGAACAAAAAAACCTGCACTTTGAAAGCGAAGCAGCCAAACAGCTAACTACGGCCAAAGATTTTCAGGAAGCTTACAAAAAAGCACTCACCGAACTTGCTGAGAAGCAATACGAATCCATCAGCGACAGCCTGGAGATCATCGCTCAAATCAGCGAGCTGAATATGGTTTACCTACTGCGGAAAGAGCAAAAAGGCCCAGTAGCAAGTCAGGCTCAGCCGGCTCCAGCGACAACAACCCCTGCTTCAGCAGCACCGAAAGCCCCAGCCGCAGCCCCGAAAGCCCAAGACTCCTTTGTAGAGCAAGCTTGTCGCCGCGTTGAGGGGTTGATGTCTACCAAAAACTACGCTAAAGCAATTTTGGAATTAAAAGAAGCTTTAAATCGCGATCCCAAACATAGTAAAGGCCATGCCTTACTAGGGATGTGTTATTTAGAGCAAAAACAGGCAACAATGGCAAAAATTGAGATTAAAAAAGCCTTAGAATTAAATCCCGAAGAACCTACGGCCTTAGAAGCCAAGAAAAAGTTAGAACAAGCAACAGCACAGCCAGCGACGGCGACGAAGGGCCAAAAGCCTGGAGCCAAACCCCAGGCCAGCACTGGAAAATCGGCATCTGGCAAAAAAACCGATCCACCTAAAAGCGGCGGCTTTTTCGGGGGCTTGTTCGGCGGCGGTAAGAAGAATTGAGAGGGGGAGACGGGGAGATGGGGAAACTGGGAAACTAGGAAACTGGGAAAATTTTGCCTGCTTTCTGTGTTAGTTTTTTTGCCTTCTAACTTCTTAACTTCTTACTTCTTAACTTCTTCCTTCTTCCTTCTTCCTTCTTCCTTCTTCCTTACTTGCCAATTACCAATTAATAAAATCCTCTAGAATGGTTCATCAACCTCCTTCGGGTGCAAGGGATCTACTGCCCCTCGATGTTGCCCAAAAAATCTCGATAGAACGCCGCTTGCAGCAGGTTTTTCACCGCTGGGGCTATCACCGAATTATTACCTCTACCCTTGAACGGTTGGATACTTTAATGGCCGGTGGAGCCGTTCAACGTTCAACGGTAATTCAGTTACAAGATGCTGAAGATGGCGAACTCGGCTTGCGACCGGAGTTGACTGCTTCCATTGCTAGGGCAGCCGCAACGCGCATGGTGGACAGCGCAGCTTGGCCGCAGCGCCTCTACTACAATGCGAATGTTTTCCGTAAAGGGCGGGGATTTGGTGGTCACGGTAGCCAGCAGGAATTTTATCAAGCTGGCGTGGAATTACTCGGCGCTGGCGGTGTCGCGGCGGATGTGGAAATTTTGCTGTTGCTGTGCGAGTGCTTGCAGAACTTGGGGTTGAGTGGGTGGCATTTGGTTTTAGGGGAAGCTGGCTTGACAGCGAAGCTTCTCGATCCCTTTCCGGTGCAGGTGCGAGATCGGGTGAGGAGTGCGATCGCAAATCTTGACCGTATTGCCCTAGAAACGTTGCCTCTGTCCCCAGAACTCCGGGAAAGGGCATTTTTGCTGTTCGACCTCCGAGGCCGTCCACAGGATGTGCTACCAATAGTTGCTAACCTGGATTTAGATTTATCGCAGCGAGAAGCGGTAAATAATCTCAAATCTCTTGTCGATTTGCTCAATGAATGTCAATCTAAAACTGCTCTTGCCCTTGGTCAGAGTCAGGAGGGCGCATTCCAAATCCATCTTGACCTCAGTTTGATTCAAACATTTGACTACTACACTGGTATTGTGTTTGAAATTGTTAGCAATACTGAGGGAGAACAGCGAGTTTTGGGACAGGGCGGACGATACGATCGACTGTTGGGACTCTATCATCCCGAAGGGACTTCTTACCCAGGAATCGGGTTTTCATTTAACATTGAAGACTTGCACTATATTCTGTTAAATACTGGAGAATTGCCCAGAGAAACGCCTGGGAGTGATTGGTTAGTAATACCGGAAACACCCCAAGCTTATGCAGCGGCGTTTTCCTATGCCCAAAAACTTCGAGAGTCTGCTCCTTTAGTCCGAGTTGAAGTAGATTTAGGAGGGCGGGAAACTGCCGAGGAAGTGCGGGAATATGCTCGCAATCGCCGTATTAGTCAAGTTGTCTGGATTAATGCCGCAGGGTTGCCGACTATTGAAACCGGGACTTAGCTAATGGTTAACTGTTAACTGTTAACTGTTAACTGCTAACAATAATGGTTAACAGTTATAGCAACCGGCAAGGTGGTTAGGGCATTCTGGTTTCCTCAAACCCTTAATTCTATTCTCTTCTTCCCTAGTCCTGAGCATCGGAGCATCGGAGCATCGTAGCTATAACTGCTAACACTAATAATTAACCACTAACCACTAACAAACAAAGGAAATATGCCCCATACTATCGTTACCAATATTTGCGAAGGTGTTGCTGATTGTGTAGACGCTTGTCCCGTTGCCTGTATTCATGAAGGGCCTGGCAAAAATGTTAAGGGAACTGATTGGTATTGGATTGATTTTCAAACTTGCATTGATTGCGGGATTTGTCTGCAAGTCTGTCCAGTGGCAGGGGCAATTGTTGCTGAAGAAAGACCAGAATTGCAGCAAACTCCTGGTTGATTTTAGTAAGTAGGACTTGACTTAATACAATGTCCAACAAATTACTTGGGATATGTCATTGCGAGCGCTCAAAGCCTTACCTTGCGATTGCTTCGGGCAAGATCCGTACCCTCGCAACTGCGCTGCGCTTGGCTCGCAATGACATATATAGCAACCGTCAAGATAACTAAATCCACCTAATTAAACATAAGATCGGGATGGCTAAAAAGCTGAGTGTATAAACATTTTTCCTTCTTCCTTATCTCCTAGATAACTAAATTTTTCTTCCTTCTTCCTTCTTCCTTTTTCCTTTTCCTTGCGTTATCAAATATGGTTATAAAAGTTACTGCTAAACATTTGCAAGCTATCCAGACTCATGCAGAAAACACTTATCCTGATGAGTGTTGCGGTTTCTTGATGGGAGAAATCGCTGGGGATGTGAAAATCTTGGTAGAAGTTTGGCCAACTGAAAATGCTTGGAACCCAGAGGTGGCGGAAGCTTTGCCAGAGATGGAATCCGGGGATAAGCTAGAGCGTAGCAGGCGCGATCGCTTCGTCATTGCGCCGTCTGCGATGTTAAAGGCGATGAAACAGGGGCGCGATCGCCATCTTACCATCATCGGCATTTACCACTCCCACCCCGAACATCCAGCAATTCCCTCCGAGTGCGATCGCGCCTTAGCTTGGCCCCAATACTCCTACATCATAGCCTCAGTTTACCAAGGCAAAGTCCAAGACCTCCGCAATTGGAGCCTTGACGGAGAGGGTAACTTTCAGTCAGAGGAAATCATTACCCTCCAATCAGCTCAGGTTAAGAAATAATTAGGAAAATTTAAAATAGCCAAAGTAATGCGAAACATTTAGATATAATCTTAGATTGAGCTGCGCTACATAAACTGTCATGCTAAATCCAAATCTGGGTGAAATTCAACTAAAACAAGAAGAATACGAACGCTATTCGCGCCATTTAATCCTGCCAGAAGTTGGGCTAGATGGGCAAAAACGCCTCAAAGCTGCCAGCGTATTGTGCATTGGCACTGGTGGGCTTGGTTCGCCCCTGTTGCTATACCTAGCTGCTGCTGGCATTGGGCGCATTGGCATCGTAGATTTTGATATAGTAGACAGTTCCAACTTGCAACGGCAGGTAATTCACGGAACGTCTTGGGTAGGAAAGCCAAAGATTGAGTCTGCTAAAAATAGGATTCTAGAAATCAATCCCTTTTGTCAAGTTGACCTCTACGAAACTCGCTTGAGTTCTGAAAATGCCCTCGACATCCTCGCGCCTTATGATGTCATCGTGGATGGTACTGATAACTTCCCGACGCGCTATTTGGTGAATGATGCTTGCGTATTGCTGAACAAGCCAAATGTATACGGTTCTATCTTCAGATTTGAAGGGCAAGCTACTGTTTTTAATTACCAAGATGGCCCTAATTATCGCGATTTGTACCCCGAACCACCTCCTCCTGGGATGGTTCCTTCCTGTGCGGAAGGCGGTGTTTTAGGAATTTTACCCGGAGTCGTTGGCTGCATTCAAGCAACAGAAACTATCAAAATTATCTTAGGCCAAGGTAAGACTTTAAGCGGCAGATTGTTACTTTATAATGCCTTGGATATGACGTTCCGCGAGTTAAAATTGCGGCCAAATCCAGTGCGACCAGAGATTGAGAAGTTGATTGACTACGAACAGTTCTGCGGAATTCCTCAAGCAAAAGCACAGGAGGATCTACAACAAATGGAAATTCCAGAGATGACTGTCAAGGAACTTAAGGAGTTAATCGACAGCGGCGCGAGTGATTTTCTGCTGTTAGATGTTCGCAATCCTAACGAGTATGAGATTGCTAAGATTCCCGGTTCGGTATTAGTACCTTTGCCAGATCTCGAAACTGGTGGCGGTGTTCAGAAGGTTAAGGAATTGTTGAACGGCCATCGGTTGATCGCACATTGCAAAATGGGTGGCAGATCCGCGAAGGCGTTAGGCATCCTTAAAGAAGCTGGAATTGACGGCATTAATGTAAAGGGTGGAATTACTGCTTGGAGTAAGGAAGTTGACCCTTCTGTGCCTCAATACTAAATTTTGTTAACGGTTAACGGTTAACTGTTAACCGTTAACTGTAAGTTGGGGGAAGCACTAGCCAAACCCAACTCTTTTTTAATTAAAAATATCACTGACATATTCCTCAAATTCATAAATCCACTCATAAATTTCTGTCAGAGTCATCTTAGCATCTCTTTTGGGTTGCCATCCAGTAGCAGTAATCACTTTGCGGGAGTCTGTAATAAAAATAGGAACATCGCCGATGCGGTTTTCTACAATAGGATCGATCGGAACTTTATGCCCCGTAATCTCCTGGCAAAGCTGAGTTGTTTCATAAAGCGAAAGCGTGTTATTTATTCCACCACCAACATTGAAAATCTCTCCTTTTAATGCTTCTAAATTGTAAATTTGTAAATCTATCAAGTCTAGTAAATCTGCTATGTGTAAAAAGTCTCTGACTTGTTTACCTGTGCCTCCATAACCGATGTATTTTAAGGGTTTTTGGAAGTAGTGAAATGCCATCCACAAGGCAAAAATACCTTGATCGACTTTGCCCATTTGCCAGGGGCCAGTGAGGACTCCACAGCGATTAATTACAGTTCTCAATCCGTAAGCATCAGCATATTCAGTAATCAGTAATTCTGAGGCTAGTTTGGTCGCTCCATAGAGAGAGCGAGCTTTATCTAAAGGAAATTCTTCAGAAATACCGTGACTGGATGCACCTGATAAAGACTGTTTTTCTGTGAGGTGAAAGCGCGTTTCTGCTTCTGTAAATTCCATAGCATTGAGGTAAGCAATGGGATAAACCCGACTTGTAGACAGAAAAATAAAATCTGCCTGAGTTTGACGAGCTAATTCTAAACAGTTAATGGTTCCTACTAAGTTAGTTTGTAAGACATAACCAGGAGCAGCATATCCTGCTAAAACTGATGGCTCGGCAGAGCATTCTAAAATTAAATCTGGTTGTAGTACCGCTGGGTCTAAATCTTCTGTATTTCGGATATCACCATGAACAAACTTAATACCTGCTTGCTTTAGTCGGGGTAAATTTAATTCAGAACCCCGTCGCTTTAGGTTATCTAAGGCCGTAATTTGCCAGTCAGGATAACGTTGAGCTAGTCCCAGACCAAGGGAACTGCCTACAAATCCAGAACCACCAGTTATCAAAACTCGTTTATTCATATTTTTTACCTCACTGATTGCTAGTTTCAAACTCTCTAGGTTGAAAATATATATAAGTTTTCAACCACTTTGGTAAACTTAAGATGAACGCATAAGTAAAGAATAGAAACAATAACCAATTGAGCAGTTCATCTAAGTAGTAAATCTTGGGACTTTGGTTACTCAACCAAGTGGTTAAAATGATTGCCATTAATGCTAGACTAGAGATGGAAGTAAGCTGACTTCCAGTCTTTAACCAAGCCAAGATTTGGGGAATAGTAAATAATAAAAATATAAGTCTATAGTCCCAATTATTACCTATTAAGAAAGTTCCCATATATATACTAGCTCCTATCCTAAAGGCTTCAATTTGATTGATATTGAGTGTATTATTTTGAGATAAAGCATCTGTACGCTTAGCTAATAAATAAGACATGAAAAAGAATAACAATATGGTGAAGACAAATAGTAATAATTTGATTTTCTCAAAAAGTTGGGGAATTTGAGCATTATAAAAATTATCAAAATATATCTCTAAATTATTAAAAATAATATCGAATATTACCTTGCCCCCATAAGATAACTTTGTAGCTCTAGGTGTCGTCTTACTAACAAGATTAAAACTCTCCAAATCTGTAATTATATAAATTCCAAAAGCGATCCAAATAGATATAAAAATAAAAGTAAAATTTCGCTTTTTTTCTTTAAGACAAGTTATTAAAGCAAAAATGGGGTAAATTTTTAAAATTGCAGCAAATAGTATTATTATATAAGAGAAATAACGCCAGATAAAGGCATTATTTTTCATTATTAGTAACGATAAAGCTAAAATACTAAAAATAATTAGATCGTTGTTACCCCTTTCTATAGCCAACATTACTGAAGGAGAACACAAAATTAGTGCATAGAACAAAGCTTCAATATAGTTCAATCGTTTGATAGTAACAAAGGTTAAGATAAAAAATAGCAATCCGAAAAGGATGGCAAGAATAACTGTATGACTTTGATCTAGTCCCCAAGATGCAGGGATTGACCAAATTCGTGGATAGTTCATCGGACGCTTCCAAGGATCGCAGGGATTCTCAACGAGAACGTCATAGCCTAATCGAATACATTCAGCACCAGCCGCGATTACCCGCATATCGGCAAAGGGAGGTAGCATCTTGTGAACTAATGGATAGATGAAACGAAGTTTAATCAATGAATTAGGGTAATTAGAGAAAAAACTTGTAGCAACAACTATCGGCAGGAAATATACAATTAAAACTGCAAGTAATAGGATACGTCCATCGAGTTTCGGGGTTTTAGATAACTGATGAGTAATAGAGCTTTCAAATCTTTGTAAAAGTCTAGGCATTGTCATTTTCCACAAAACTAGATAATCAGATTGAACCTATTTGGTATTGCGTACATCACTATACTATATAGCATAATTCATTTTTTTAACTACCAATTTTTTGATTAAATAATGATTGATGAAGATCGATCATCTCATTTTTTTGAGGCTGTTTAATTCAGGTTGCTTGCGAACATAATCTCCTCTAGAAAGATGTTTTTCTAGCCAAATATAAAGTACCACAAATAGATAGCGGCTTCCCATTTCTTTGATTTTTAGCTTAGATACACCTGTTTTACGATTTTGCCATCTGATCGGGATAATTGTGTAGGAATATCCCCGAACAATGGACTTAAGAGGCATTTCAACTGTCAAGTTAAAATGATGAGATAGGAGAGGATAAATACCTTCGATTACTTCTCTGCGGTAGGACTTAAAGGCATTAGTTGTGTCATTCAGCTTCAATCCAAATAGAATTTTAATAAATAAATTAGCTAAACGGTTGATGAGCAACTTGTGAGTGGGATAATCAATAACTTTACCGCCTTTGATGAATCGAGAACCAAACACACAATCATAACCTTCTTGCAGTTTATAATAGTAATCAATAATATTTTCCGGGGCATCAGAATTATCTGCCATGACAATGGCGACAGCATCTCCTTGAAAATTCTCTAATCCGCAGCGAACAGCGAAACCAAAGCCGTTAGGCAAATAGTTATTTATATAACGTACTTTACTATTTTGAGAATTTAGCTGCTGCGATAATTCTTCGGTGCGATCGCGGCTGTTATCGTTAACTATTATAATTTCGTAATCAATCCCTTTTTCTTCTAGTAATTGGGTGATGGATTGAACAGTTTCGACTATACAACCTTCTTCATTATGAGCAGGAATGACAATTGAGAAAACTTTGATTTTTGTTAATTTTTGGAATTGATATTGTCTTGGTTGAGAAGAGCTATTTTCCAATGCAGGAGCTAAACCTTCGGGACAATATATTTCTGAAGAAAAATCGGGTAGGCTCTTAGAAGATTGAACGGGAGATTTAAAGACTAATCGATCGCTGATTAAATAATTGATAGACGCACTCAAAAATACACCTATCAAGGTATTAACTGCATAATTGATTTTCAACCAATCTAATAAAGGAAATACAAGGAAGATGCGAGCAATGACAGAAGTGCCAGCCGAGAGATGGTACAAGGGAATTTGTCGCCACAATACTTCTCGAATAGTCCACGCACCTCCTGGCCAAACCCAAATCCGATAGATGAAAAAACTAGCTAACAGCGAAAATTCAATTGATATTACATTCGCGATATTGCGTAAAACAGGCGTATTAAATCCTAGCTTTTCAATCATCCAAAAGATCAGAAGCAAATTTATTGTTGCTGCTACGCCACCACCGATCAGAAACTTAAAAATTTTTTGCCGAAATAGCTTTTTTAACATGGCGAAAACACCCAAAAACTACAAAGACTTCAAGAAAGTAGTTATTATTTTGTACGATATCGTATCATAACGATACTCATAATGATGTCGCTCGTAGAATTTATGACTTTTTGTAACCTTATATTACTAAATGTAAAAAAAATACCATGTTTGATGAAAAATTCAGTGAAAAACATCAATTATTGAGGGCTGAAGGCTAAAAATTGGCGACGGGGAACTCGATCGGGGCTTTTGTCTTCGGGATCTGTAGGTGCGATCGCACCCTGGGAAGATGATACCCAAAAAATCAGCGCCAAATGCGATCGCCACTACAGACTAGGGGCCGATCGAGATTCAAAGATCCAAATATCCTTTGCTCGCTCTCCCAGTTTTTTGCACGCTGAGTTAATCTAGTTAAACATTGAACGTTTTCTGAAAAATCACATGACGGCAACAGTTGTCCAGTTAAAGCACGAAGTCAAAGACTTGTCCCTTGCCCCCTTGGGAAAACAACGCATCGAATGGGCCGGCCGGGAAATGCCCGTTTTGGGGCAAATTAGAGACCGTTTTGCCAAAGAAAAGCCCTTTACTGGCATCCGCTTGGCGGCTTGTTGTCACGTAACTACTGAGACGGCCCACTTAGCGATCGCCCTCAAAGCCGGAGGCGCTGACGCTGTACTGATCGCCAGCAACCCGCTGAGTACCCAAGATGACGTAGCAGCTAGCCTTGTAGCCGATTATGGTATACCAGTATTTGCCCTCAAAGGCGAAGACGCAGCCACCTACGAACGCCACGTCAATATTGCCCTGGATCACCGCCCCAACATCATTATCGACGATGGCAGCGACGTAGTTGCTAGTTTAATCCAACATCGTCAAAACCAAATTTCCGACCTGATCGGTACCACCGAAGAAACCACCACCGGGATCGTCCGCCTGCGGGCCATGTTCCGAGACGGCGTGCTCACCTTCCCCGCAATGAACGTTAACGACGCGGATACCAAGCACTTCTTTGACAACCGCTACGGCACCGGTCAATCTACTTTAGATGGCATTATCCGCGCTACCAACGTGCTGTTAGCCGGCAAAAATATTGTAGTTGCAGGCTATGGCTGGTGTGGCAAAGGTACTGCACTCCGGGCTCGCGGTATGGGCGGAAATGTGATCGTTACCGAAATCGATCCGATCCGCGCGATCGAAGCCGTCATGGACGGTTTCCGCGTCATGCCAATGGATGAAGCCGCACCAGTGGGAGATTTATTTATCACAGTTACCGGCAATAAACACATCATTCGTAGCGAACATTTCGACGTAATGAAAGACGGCGCAATGGTTTGTAATTCCGGTCACTTTGACATTGAAATTGACCTCAAAGTTTTAGGTGAAAAAGCTACTGAAGTGCGGACTGTGCGACCTTTCACTCAAGAGTATCGCCTTAAGAATGGCAAGTCAGTAATCGTACTCGGTGAAGGACGTTTAATTAACTTGGCTGCTGCGGAAGGACACCCCAGCGCAGTGATGGATATGAGCTTTGCTAACCAAGCTTTGGCTTGTGAATATCTGGTCAAGAATAAAGGCAAATTGGAAGCCGGTATTCACTCTATCCCCGCTGATGTTGACAAAGAAATTGCACGGTTAAAGTTGCAAGCAATGGGGATTAATATTGATACCCTGACTCCTGCACAAATTGAGTACATGAACTCTTGGACTTCTGGCACATAATTGTTAGCGGTTAACTGTTAACGGTTAACTGTTAACTGTTAACTGTTAACGGTGTCATTGCGACAAAGCGAAGCGATCGCAGGGCCATTGAGATTGCTTCGGACTTATACCAATTTCAAAAAAGTATGCAACAGTCTTCTTGTCCCCCCCTTTGCAAGGGGGGCTAGGGGGGTCGAAGAGTCTTGCATGATTTTAGAGAAATAGTATTAGTTTTCTTCACTACGTTCGCAACACCTCAGATTGCATTAGCAACCAACGTAACAACCAACAACTAACCACTAACCACTAACAATTAACTAAAAAAAATGTCTGAGTGGATAATTAATACAATGCAATCCTTGGGTTATCTAGGAATTGGACTCTTGATGTTTCTAGAAAATCTTTTTCCGCCGATTCCATCGGAATTAATTATGCCATTCGCAGGATTTACGATCGCGAAAGGAGATATGCAGTTTGCACCCGCGATCGCGGCCGGAGTAATTGGTACTGTCTTAGGAGCATTTCCCTGGTACTATGCAGGTAAAATCTTAGGCGAAGAACGTCTGCGAAATCTGGCTGATAAATACGGTAAATGGATTACAGTATCCGGTCACGATATCGACAAAGCTGATAGGTGGTTTAAGCGTCACGGTACTAAAGCTGTATTTTTATGCCGTCTTGTACCAGGAGTTCGTACTTTAATATCCTTACCCGCTGGCATTAATAATATGCCCTTAGTGCCATTTTTAATCTACTCAACTCTGGGCACTACTTTATGGGTGAGTTTTCTCACTTTTCTGGGGTATAAATTAGCAGATCACTATGATTTAGTTGATGAATACTTGGGCCCTGTTTCTAAGATTGTAGTGCTTTCTCTGATTATTTGGTTTGCGCTTTGGGTAGTCAGGAAGAATATGCGGAAAGAGTAAAGAGGGGTGGAATTTAGTAATTTTACTTGATTAATTAGTTAGGCAAAAAAATGAGCATTAGGCTACATCCCCATGCTCAGTCAAGATTAATTGAGCGTGGTGCAACTGAGGCAGAAGTTATTGCTACGGTCGAAAGCGGTACTACATTTCCGGCTCAATTGGGTAGAATGGGGTTTAGGCGGAACTTTCCCTTTAATGCAGAGTGGCAAGGAAAGATATATGCTACAAAGAAGGTAGAAGCAATAGCTCAAAAGGTTGCAGAAGATTGGTTAGTTATTACTGTAATTATCAAATATTTTTAAATAGAGGTTCTTATGAAACTGACCTACGATCCGAGATACAATGTTGCTTATATTTACCTGAAAGAAAAACCAACAGAAGTAGAAACAGTTCAAGTTAGCGAAGAATTAAATATAGATATTGCTCCTGATGGAACTATTTACGGAATAGAACTGCTCAATGCTAATCAACAATTAGGAGGTAATAGTCAAGGTAAATTAATAGTAATTAATGAAGCTTTGGGAGAATCCTCAGAAATTCAACTGTCACTTTCCCCTTAACTAAAATACAAGATAATGATTTTTCTGCTGTCTATGCTACAAATTACAAATAAAATCTCAAATAAATTGTTGATATCTATTTCCCAAGTCGTGACACAATAGAAAACATTGCTATCCACACTTTCTAAGTATGTACGAAAAAATTACAGCCCCTACAACTGGTTCTAAAATTACATTCAAAGATGGGGAGCCCATCGTCCCCGACGACCCAATTATTCCCTTCATTCGCGGCGACGGGACGGGTGTTGACCTTTGGCCTGCTTCCCAGAAAGTTATGGACGCTGCGGTAGAAACAGCTTACGGTGGGAAGAAAAAAATCAATTGGTTTAAGATTTATGCCGGTGATGAAGCTTGCGAAGTTTACGGTACTTACCAATATTTGCCCGCCGATACTAGCAATGCAATTAAAGAATATGGTGTAGCAATTAAGGGGCCCTTGACGACTCCTATCGGTGGGGGTATTCGTTCCCTGAATGTAGCTTTGCGGCAAAATCACGATCTTTATTCCTGCATTCGCCCTTGTAAATATTATCCGGGAACGCCTTCGCCGCACAAAACTCCTGAGTTGCTGGATGTGATTATTTACCGGGAAAATACAGAGGATATTTACCTGGGGATTGAGTGGAAAGAAGGCAGCGAAATCGGCAATAAATTAATTGCTTTGCTGAATAATGAGTTAATTCCGGCTACGCCTGAACATGGGAAAAAACAAATTCCTCTGGATTCGGGAATTGGGATTAAACCGATTAGTAAAAAAGGTTCTCAGCGGTTAATTCGTCGGGCAATTAAGCACGCTTTAAGGTTGCCCAAGGCTAAGCAGCAGGTGACTTTAGTGCATAAGGGCAACATTATGAAATACACTGAAGGTGCTTTTCGTGACTGGGGTTACGAATTGGTAAAGAGTGAGTTTCGCAATGAGTGCGTGACTGAGATGGAGTCTTGGATTCTGAGTAATAAGGAACGGAATCCTGAGATTAGTTTAGAAGATAATGCCCGTCAGATTGAACCGGGATATGATGCTTTAACTCCTGAAAAGCAAGCCAAGATTTGCAAAGATGTTGAGGAAGTTCTCTCGGCTATTTGGGAAAGTCATGGCGATGGGAAGTGGAAGGAAAAGATCATGGTCAATGACCGGATTGCTGATAGTATTTTCCAACAGATTCAAACGCGGCCGGCGGAGTATTCGATTCTGGCGACGATGAATTTGAATGGTGATTATTTATCGGATGCGGCGGCCGCAATTGTCGGCGGTTTAGGTATGGGGCCGGGGGCGAATATTGGGGATGAATGTGCAATTTTTGAGGCAACTCATGGGACTGCACCTAAACACGCGGGTTTAGATAAGGTTAATCCTGGTTCGCTGATTTTGTCGGGGGTGATGATGTTAGAATATCTCGGTTGGCAGGAGGCGGCTGAGTTGATTAAGAAGGGTTTGGCGGCGGCGATTTCTAATGGTGAAGTGACTTATGATTTGGCGCGAATGATGGAACCGCCTGTCCCTGAGTTGAAGTGTTCGGAGTTTGCGGATGCGATTATTAAGCATTTTGGTTAACTGTTAACTGTTAACTGTTAACGGTTGAGACAGGAGTATATTTTGTCTAGTTTGCGGGAATCGGTAGGTGTAAATTTTGGGGTGTCAAATTTTTCGGCTGTAATGCAACTGCTGTAAGGGTTTGATGCCCCTTACCTAAAAAAACGATTCCCGCAATGGCTGCAACCTTTACAGGGTATGGATTTGAGAAAAAGATCGCAGGAGGGTATTGACAAGTCGATGGCTGGAATGATACTTTTAGATCAGATTCCCGAAACCGCACCTTGAAAACTAAATATAGTAAGGCTTTCAGAAACCGGCGCCGCAATTAAACTAAATCCCTATTAGGGATTGAAACCACCATCCCTATCATCAAGACTGTACCATTTGCTTTCCGCAATTAAACTAAATCCCTATTAGGGATTGAAACCGAAGCTTAAGAAACCTATCCCAAGATTTAGAGCCGCAATTAAACTAAATCCCTATTAGGGATTGAAACGTGATAATATTCAAGGTTCATTCTCAAGAGTATTACCCGCAATTAAACTAAATCCCTATTAGGGATTGAAACGTTCCCTTGCCTGATGTACCTAATTTAACTGGCATCAGCCGCAATTAAACTAAATCCCTATTAGGGATTGAAACTTCTAACCTATAAACACAATAACTAAATAAACTAGCCGCAATTAAACTAAATCCCTATTAGGGATTGAAACCGTGCTTTTCCTTGATAATAAAGAAATTTTCTACTTGCGCCGCAATTAAACTAAATCCCTATTAGGGATTGAAACCAACTGCTGCAATATTTAGAGATTTCTGCTGAGGGCCGCAATTAAACTAAATCCCTATTAGGGATTGAAACTGAATATTTCAGGCTTGAAAGAAGGTAATTATTATTGTTATTGCCGCAATTAAACTAAATCCCTATTAGGGATTGAAACTTGGTTGGACAAACTGGAGCTGTTACAGTTCAAGCCGCAATTAAACTAAATCCCTATTAGGGATTGAAACCTAAAATATGGCTATAACTGGAATTATTGGACATCAGGGTAAGCCGCAATTAAACTAAATCCCTATTAGGGATTGAAACAATAAGAAAGTTGAACCGTGCTTTCCGACTATAAGCCGCAATTAAACTAAATCCCTATTAGGGATTGAAACAACAACGGAATGGTATCAGTAACTGTAGTGACAACCTCCGCCGCAATTAAACTAAATCCCTATTAGGGATTGAAACTTTTCTGAAATCAATTGATAAACTATCAGAGAATCAGCCGCAATTAAACTAAATCCCTATTAGGGATTGAAACTCCACGTGGCTGTATTATCGATCACGGGAATTTTGCCGCAATTAAACTAAATCCCTATTAGGGATTGAAACCAAATAGAATACAAGTCCTTCCATAAAGCTAGACATTTGTTTTGCGCCGCAATTAAACTAAATCCCTATTAGGGATTGAAACAGGCACTACAGCAGGCATTTCAAAGACCAATGCAAAGCCGCAATTAAACTAAATCCCTATTAGGGATTGAAACACCATCATCAGAAGGCAGCTTGAGAATGGGACAGTTGCCGCAATTAAACTAAATCCCTATTAGGGATTGAAACTCTACAATTGCTTTAGCGTAACCAGCAATGTCCGCTTTAGAGCCGCAATTAAACTAAATCCCTATTAGGGATTGATTTTCAACTGCATAGGCAATCTCATTTTTTAGGGCTTACACAATTGTCACACTTGAATCTACTTGTAGGATGCGTCAGACACAGAAATCGATCGAAACCGTCAGGGTTGTAGTATCAGACGCACCCTACTAATTGTGCCAGTTGCCTAAGTTCTGTCATTATTTTGTTAATCAAACACCTAACAACAACCCCCACCACTATAATGCCAAGTTGAATCAGTAATTAACACTCGATCCTGGATTAACGCCCCTAACTTCCCAGCAGTTTTATCGCACACGGCCGCAGGAACTCCCCGCTGAAGTATATGACCTTCTCCATCATCAAAAAACTCTTCTAGCCCGTTATAAATTGCTGTTTTACCCGTAAAAACACAGGCCCCATCATCGGGAATTGATACCTTAAAAGATACAGAATCCAGACTTTCTAAAAGCAAATCTGCATCTAAATTATAACTCACCCGATCCAATAACCGATAAGACCGCCGCGCCCTAATTTCCACTTGACCAAAACCCACATTAATCAGGTGTTGTACGTATTCATCATAAGTCAAAGCACCCGATAAACACATCGCCCGCAATCGTTCATCGTCTCTCAAATGTTGGGGAATAGGACGAGTAGCAATCGGATCGCTCATTAACAATCTACCACCTGGTTTTAATACTCGATAAGCTTCTTTTAAAGCTTTAGTTAAATCCGCAGGTTCAAAGATATTAAATAGACAATTTTGAGCTACTACATCTACAGAAGCATCTGCTACTGGTAAAGCGAAAGCATCGCCTTCTCGAATTTCGACAAAACTAGGGTCAAACCAATCATTATCTTGAGCAGCAAGTTGCAAGTTACGATGAGCAGCTTCTCGCATGGCGGCTACAGGTTCGACAACAATAACTCCAGCTTTTCGCCGGGAAAAATAAGCAAACTGCAAGGCTTCTAAACCGCCGCCAACACCAACATATAAAACTACTGGTTTACCTACAAGTTCCGCCGCGTGGACGGTAGTACCACAGCCATAATTCATCTCTTGCATTGACTGAGGAATGATTAATCCTGGCAATTGCAAAGGACTACTTTGAACGCAACAAAGTCCAACTTGGGGAGTTTCTGCAACTTCACTGTAAAATTTTGCCGCAGTTTCAAGATAGGTCATAGTTAATTTTCCTCTAAATTATTTCTCTTGTATATCTTGGCTAGATGGTGCTTCTTTCACTCGTGTTTTGATGCGATTTTGAGTATAAGGACGGCGCAGTAAAGTAGCTTTCTCAAGTTTCTTAACTCCGCTGAGAACTCCTAATGCAAAAACTGTTCCAATTAAGCTTATTCGCCACAGACCGCAACCTGCGGCTGCTCCTAATCCAGCCGCTAGCCAAATTGTAGCAGCGGAAGTTAACCCCTTAACTTGTGTTCTACCAAATTTATTCTGATTTTGTTGGAGAATAATTCCGGCTCCTAGAAATCCTACTCCTGTAGCGACACCTTGGAGCGTTCTGCTAAGAGCATTGGTAGAGGAAGAGGTATTTTCATTGTCGATTTGCAAAGGAATCATGACAAATATGGCTGCACCTAAGCTTACAATCATAAAAGTTCTCAAGCCTGCCGGTCTACCTGGTTGCTGTCGGTTAATGCCGATCGCGCCGCCGACCAGTAGAGCTACACTGAGCCTGAAAGTTATACTTTGCCAATCGCTAGAATTGAAAAATATTGAATTCATTACTCAAAAAACTACGGTTAGTCACTTTGCTGACTAGGGATTAAGGTTAATTATAGATTAAATTTAGGTTAAATTCAACAAATCGCGATCGCTATTAGCCTCAGTTGAGGACTTACGCACGCAGTACAACAGCCCTCTGAGCGATCGCAATACCCCCCAGAGAGCTGCATTACATAGCTGGTATACTATCCGTAACGCCTAATTCCTGGCGGTTCTTTGACCTCCCAGAGGCCGGCGTTACCTAAGTAATGCCTAAGTCCTATATTATTTACCTACTTACTATTTATTCTCTCAAATAACTATCTTATGTCATCTACCATTAGTATTGCCGTTGTAGGCACTGGCTTCGGTCAAAAAGTACATTTACCCGCATTTCAAGCACATCCACGAACGGAAGTTGTAGCTGTTTATCATCGAGATTTAGATAAGGCGAAGGCGATCGCATCTGCTAACAATATACCTTATGCTGCTAATACGATAGAAGATATAGTGGCTTTGCCTGAAGTCAAGGCAGTGGCAATTTCAACGCCACCATTTTTGCATTCTGAAATGGCAAAAATAGTATTGCAATCTGGCAAGCATTTGTTACTCGAAAAGCCAACAACTTTGACAGCAATTGAAGCTAGAGAATTGTACCGAATGGCAAGAGCAAAAGCTTGTACGGCAACGATGGATTTTGAGTTTCGGTTCATCCCAGCTTGGCAAATGCTAGCAGAATTGTTAGCAGAGGAATATGTAGGAGAAAAGCGGTTAATTAAAATTGATTGGTTAGTATCGAGTCGCGCCGATGCTTCTCGCCCTTGGAATTGGTACGCGCAAAAAGATAAAGGCGGCGGTGTGTTAGGGGCGACGGGTTCCCATGCTTTTGATTATATTAGTTGGCTTTTTGGCCCGATTCGGCGATTATCGGGGCAATTAATTACAGGCATTACCTCGCGCCCAGATCCCAAAGATGGCGGTAAATTAAAAACTGTTGATGCTGATGATTCTTGTACTTTAATGTTGGAATTAGCAGACGGAACGCCTTGTCAAGTTTGTCTGAGTTCTGTTACTTATCAAGGGCGCGGGCATTGGGTAGAGGTTTATGGAAGTAATGGAACGTTAGTTTTAGGTAGCGATAATCAACAGGATTATGTACACGGTTTTCGTCTGTGGGGAAGTAAAGGAGGAGAATCTTTAGCGGAGATTAAAGTTCCTGAAAGGTTGGAGTTTCCGCAAGTTTATCCTGATGGTAGAATTGCAGCATTTATGCGGGTAGTCGATAAGTGGGTTGAGGCAATAGATGCTGGCAAATCATTAGTTCCTTCTTTGAAAGAGGGGGTTTATTCTCAATTGTTGATGGATTTGACCCACGAATCGAATGTAACTGGGACTTGGGTGGATGTGCCGGATTTAGATAAGTTTTTGGCTGGTGGGTAATATAGCAACCGCCAAGGCGGTTAAGAGGGGCTAGGGGCTAGGGGCTAGGGGCTAGGGAAAGAAGGAAAAGAAGGGAAAGAAGGGAAAGAGGGGAAGAGAGTCAAGTTCGATGCTCTGAGCGAGTGTCCTAACCGTTGTGGTGGTTGCTATAAGTGAAGTACACAGAAACCAGGTTTCTGGGGTCTTCCTGCAATATCGAGATGTTCCCAAGTTATTCCTCTTACCGCCGACAGCAGGCAGTCCATAACTGCGATAGAATGGAAAATACTGACTTTATTTAGGGATACCAGAACAGTTCATGGCTAAAAAGAGCATGATCGAGCGCGAAAAAAGACGGCAGAAGCTCGTAGATAAGTACGCCGCCCAGCGGGAAGACCTCAAGGAGCAATTCCGTGTCGCAGGCTCGCAGATGGAGAAAGTTGCTATCCATCGCCAAATTCAACAACTACCCCGGAACAGTTGTCCGACTCGCTTGCGGAATCGCTGCTGGGCTACGGGACGACCCAGAGGTTATTACCGGGACTTCGGCTTATCTCGGCACGTCATTCGCGAAATGGCTCACCAAGGTCTTCTTCCAGGTGTTGTCAAGTCAAGCTGGTAGTTTGGCTTGGGAAGAGGGGAAGGGAGAATTGCTGGCTTTTTAACTCAAAACTCAAAACTCCCCATCTTCCCTATTTTTCCCATTTTCTTTCATTGTCCGCAGCAGCGATCGATTCCCAGACTATCGAGGAGTAGGTCGCTGACAGCATTGGCGATCGCAAATTCGCCATAAAAACTCTTAGAAAAGTCAAAGGCCCGCATTTCCGTAACGATCGCAATTACCAGAGAACCCAAATCATTCTCACCCTCCATCCGCTGGCGGACATAGATTTGGGCAGCTCTTTGGGCAATTTGGTAATTAACGGGTTCTGGTAGAAACTCGGAATCAAGCCATATCTGCAAGGTTTCTTGCAACCATTCCCCTTCCTGCTGCGGATTTTTGGCAGGAGGTAAGGTAATCGCATTTATCGGTTCAGACATTGACTGCAACCATCGGGTTAGGAGTAACAAAGGAGTACAATTAACAGTTAACAGTTAACAGTTAACAATTAACAAACTATTGTGCAGCTAAAGTAACAATCGGCATTTTTTCATCTTTCCCTGTCATTTGAGCGTAAAAGAGAGTCATCTGCTCTTTAATCAACTCTGCCAACATTTTATTAACAGCAGTAATTGCTGGGTTGGAGTTGAGTTTGTAACAAACTTGATAATCTTTATGTCTTTGATAAGAACGAGTAGATTTATCAAAAAGTTTAGTAGATTTTGTTTCTACAAACACTGAAGGATCGGGATGACCGTACCAATAAAGGCGATACAAGTGAGCGGCCTCACTAGGAGTGAAGATCAGCATATCTTCGTTGCTGCCCGCAAGGTGTAAAATATAAACATTGTCTCTCTTTTTTATTTGGAAGTAACCCCAAGTTTTCTCAGTTTTATCGAGAAGTTTTCTTAAGGTACTCTCCAGCATCGGGCAAGCATCAAAACTTTTCATAACGCTTTTGCAAGCTACAGGACAACGTTAAACAGATAAGCTTACTGAAACGTATAATCAATTATACCAGTGAATGGCGATGCAGCTAGATATTGACTCAATCATCCACGGATATGCAGCCGGCTATTTCCTGATGGCAAATGAAGGTGAAGATAGTTTAAATTGGTATTCCAGCAGAGAGCGATCGCTAATTCCTTTAGATGAGCGCTTTACCTATCCGCGATCGCTCCGCCGTTCCCTCAATCAAAATCGCTTCACCACCGCCGTTAACCGCGACTTTAAGGCCGTAGTTGAAGGTTGCGCCAACCGCGAGGAAACCTGGATTTCCCCGCAACTCAAGGAAATTTACCACGCTCTCAACCAAGCAGGCTGGGCCTACAGCTTCGAGACTTGGCAAGGGGATGAACTCGCAGGCGGTATTCTGGGAATTGTCATCGGCGGCGCATTCATTGGTGAATCTATGTTCTACAGGATTCCCGAAGGCTCAAAAGTAGCGATGGTGAAATTAGTAGAACGGCTGCGCGATCGCTCTTTTGTCCTCTTTGACGCGCAGATGACCAACCCCCACCTAGAAAGATTTGGCTCTTACATCATCAATAACAAGCAATACCAATCTCTACTAAAAAAAGCCTTACAGCGTCGGTGTTCCTTAATTTGATGCGGTCATATTCAACTAATTGCTCTCCATTAGATTACTGCGGATTCTATCAGCAGCCAATGGCCGGCAAAGTTAAGTCTTCCGCAAACGGTGAGAGGTTTCTTGCTTTCGTAAGTTTGTAAGAAGCTATCAACTTCAGGGTCTAAAGTGACAAGTCTCCAAGTTTGACCAGCTAAAGCTGGAGGAGATGCGATCGCCAGTTCATAGTCCTGTTCGCTACGGCGATGGAAAATTCCTGAGAATTGGTAATTGGTAATTAGTAATTGGTAATTGTTAATTGGTAATTGGTAATTGGTAATTGGGGAAAAAGCCTCTTCCTCTCCCCCGCTCCCCCTCTCCCCCGCTCAAGAGCTCCCCCGCTCAAGAGCTCCCCCGCTCAAGAGCTCCCCCGCTCAAGAGCCCCCCCGCCTCCCCCGCCCCCCCGCTCCCCTTACAAGGGCAATTTCCACTAGCTGGATACTCTGCGGGGCGATCGAGGTAGTAGCGTTGCCAATAGAGCCAATCTGGGTGATTAGGTGTCAAATTAAAGAGGGGAACGATCGCGGCGGGAGCGATCGGATCTTGTAATAGCGCCTCTTGTAGCACCCTCACGGGCAATTCTCTGGGCTCAATACCTCTTTCTATACATAGTGCGGCGGCCATCCCTGCGGCTTGTCCAATGCCCATAACTGCGGGTTGCAGGCGGGTTGCGCCGTTAGCTATGTGAGAAACAGATATATTTTTTTCGCACGTAAGCAAGCCGTCTGTTTCAGTCGGAATTAGGCAAGTATAAGGTATCGTAAAGGGCGTTCCCGTCCAACGACCGCCCCAACGGAGAGATTTAGGTTGTAGGGGGATATTGCCACTGGTGTAGTGGTGATCGTTGGCGTAATTGGCGATCGCGATCGCTAGGCATTCTCCGTTAGCATTAACTGGTAAAGAAGCGGCATTTCCAGAAGCGATCGGCAAAATATCCTGTTCCTTAATTGTATCTAATCCTTGCAAACGCCGACTTTCTCGATAGTAAGGATGCAGTGCAAAGGCAGAATTGGTAATTGGTGATTGGTAATTGGTAATTGGTGATTGGCGATCGGTAAAAATTTCCCCATCTTGCGATTTTACCATTTTGAAAGTGGGAAAAATATCCTCTGCTAAACCGTAGCGGCGACCTAATTGATTTTGAATAAAACGGGCAAAACTTTGGGTATGCCATAGACTTTCTTGGAGAAATTCGCGCCTCGATGATTCCGATTCTATTAAACGGTTAACTCCTTCTCCATAGTCATTCCCTCGTATTGGCCAATTAATCATAAATCGATTGCCAGGTAGTCGGCCATAATTGAGAAACTTCTCTGGGCCATAGTTATCCCAAGCATCTACAAATTGACTGGGATTATCTATCGGTGGCGCAGGAATTTCTGGCGCAATCGCATCTGCGCCGAAATCTTCCATAATCACAACCCAAGTAGGGGCTTGTACGGGATAGGTTTCTGTTAGAATATTAGGAGCAATTGGAGCACTAGGTTCTCCCCATTCAGCTTGAAATTCCCAACCCCATCGATAGGGAATTTCGCCTATTGCTAGTAAGTCTCCTAACTCGGTTGCATCGAGAGTGATTTGAGCGTGGACGGTAAAATCTTCAAAGCGAACGCCGACAATTTTATGGCCTTTTTTTAACACTTCTTGGGGTGTTTGTCCAGCAATCCAATATAAGTTTGGTAGTTGTTTCACCCAGTCTGCAAAAATTTCAGCACCAATGCGAGGATCGTAAGTAAAAAAGCTGACCCAGGCACGATCTAAGCCTCCAGGTTGTTGTTGAAGCTTTTTAAGAAATGCACC
This sequence comes from Kamptonema formosum PCC 6407, assembly GCF_000332155.1. Classification (GTDB taxonomy): domain Bacteria; phylum Cyanobacteriota; class Cyanobacteriia; order Cyanobacteriales; family Microcoleaceae; genus Kamptonema; species Kamptonema formosum. Next base: position 795,553 of record NZ_KB235904.1, read on the forward strand.
CCATAAACCAGTTTGAAAAGCTGCTAATTCGTTACCATCTGGTGCGGATACGCCTGCTGTCGTGAGCATTCCTCCTAACCAAGGAAATTCACTAATTAAGATAGTTTTTGCTCCTCGGCTGGCGGCTTGTACTGCTGCCGCAGTGCCACCTGTGCCACCGCCAACTACTAATATATCAGCGTTTAGTTCATTCATTGGTAATTGGTAATTGGTAATTGGTAATTGGTAATTGGCAGTTTTAAGGTGGCGCTCGCCGCCAACCATCTTTAGTTATAAGTTACAATATTTTTAGTCGGCGAGCGCCCACCCTACAAGTTATAGCGTTTATTTATGTCCCTCTAGTTACAACAATACTCCGGACAGTTTTGGAGTAGAGACGCGATCGCCCGTCCACAAAAAAGTAAGTAAAATTTGAATCTCAAAGGCAGAAAAAAAGACACTCTTTAGGTTAAGCTTAAAAAAACTGAGCTTAACAGACTGCCTTATGAACATTATTGAATCCATCTTACAACAAATGTCCGGGGTGAGTCAAGCCCAAAAAAAGTTTATAATGACTTTACTTTCCACAATCGTGCTGGTTTATGGCAAAGTGAACTTCACCAATCTGGGCCGCTATAGTCCTGCCAATGAAAAAACTTATCGGCGGCATTTTTTAAAAAAGTTTGACTGGGAGCAATTCTCTAAATATTTTATTAAAAAAGCCTTGAATCCTGAACGCACAATTATTGCCGTTATTGATTGTTCTTTTTTGAGAAAAAGTGGTAAACATACTGAGGGAAAAGGTTATTTTTATAATGGTATTGCGGGAAAAGCTGAACAAGGATTAGAAATTTCTGTGATTTCTGTTGTCGAAATTGAAACTCATATTTCCTATAGTTTAAGCGTGCAACAAACTCTTTCGCGTCCGACCACAGAACCACCGAAAAACTCCCTAATTTTTACTCGGAAAAGAAACTTAAAAAAACGGAGTAAAACAGGTATCTGAAACCTTAACACCTGATATAACAAGAGTTGACGACTATGCAAAGCATTTAAAAATACTCGTTCTTTGTTGCCAGAATCTGTACGTTATTTGGTGGCTGATGGCTATTATTACCGCGCTAAATTTTGGGATGCTGTTCGGGAGTCAGATCTCAATTTGATTAGTAGATTAAGGGTTGATGCCAACCTGAATTACCTCTATACCGGAGCAAGGAATAAATTCGGCGCTCCTCGTAAATATGATGGTAAAGTTGACTGCAATAATTTGAAAAATCTAACTTTCGTCAAAGAAATTAAGCCAGGAGTTAAGCTTTATTCATTATTAGTATGGAGTTGTTGCTTAAAATGCAAAATCCGTTTGGCTTGTATATCTGAGCTTCAAGCTAACGGTAAAACCAAAAATGTTTTATTGTTTAGTACCGATATCAATCTCAAGGCTGAGCAAATACTTGAGTATTATCAAGCTCGTTTTCAAATTGAATTCATTTTTCGGGATGCCAAACAATTTACTGGTTTGTCCGATTGTCAATCTGTGAATAGCCAACGGCTTGATTTTCATTTTAATGCCAGCCTAGCGGCCTTAAATTTAGCCAAATATGAAGCCTCTAATCGCCACTTGTCTGCCCATCCATTCGTGTTTTCAATGGCCTCCTATAAACGCCTGGAATTCAATCGGCATCTACTTTATACATTTATTAGCAAGTTAGATTTAGACAAGGACTTGATTTTAAATCATCCTAACCTCCCCTCAGTCTTGTCTTATGGTACTCTGGCTGCTTAAAAACTGTCCGGACTATTGGTTACAATAAATAATCTGATTATTAGCGGTAGAAGAATGATTTAAAAAAAGAATATCGCTTTTGAGTAGCATAAGTCCTATTAGTGTTAAATTCTAAATATCGCTGGGCAATAAAGGAAAAAATATGAAAGCACAAGTGTTCCGGGGTGTCAATCAGCTAAGCTACGAAGAAATTCCCGTACCTGAAATCGAAACTGATGAGGTGCTTGTACAAGTACAAGTTGTGGGATTATGCCAATCGGACATAAAAAAAATTCGCTATCCTCTCTACGAACCGCCGCGCATTTTTGGACACGAAACTGCGGGTGTAATTGCTAAGGTAGGCGATCGCGTCACCGGTTGGCAAGTAGGCCAGCGAGTAGTCGTCATGCACCACATACCCTGTATGCACTGCGACTACTGCCTTAATGAGAACTTTTCCATGTGCGAAACCTATAAAAATATCACGACAACTGCGGGTTTTGCACCCAGTGGCGGCGGTTTTGCCGAATATGTGAAAGTACCAGGCCACATTGTTCGCAATGGTGGTTTAATTCCTATACCAGAAAGTGTTACTTTTGAACAAGCTAGTTTTGTAGAACCGACTAACTGCTGTCTGAAAGCAGTTAAAAAAGCTCAAGTTGCCCCCGGACAAACGGTGTTAGTGGTGGGAGCTGGGCCAATTGGGTTAATGTTTGTTATGCTAGTGAAGTATTTCGGAGGAAGAGCGATCGCTACTGACTTATTGCCCTCTCGCATTGAAAAAGCTTTGAGTGTAGGTGCAGAAGCAGCTTTTGACGCGCGAGATCCCGATTTACAAGCTAAGATCGGGGTGCTTACTGGTGGGATGGGTGTTGATACCAGTATTTTAGCAGTGCCGAGCGAAAAAGCCTTTTTTCAAGCTCTTGACTGTACCCGCAAAGGCGGGAAAATTCTATTTTTTGCTGAGTTTCCTGACGAGGTGGAAATTCCGATTAATCCCAATGTACTCTATCGCCGAGAGATTGATTTGATGGGCAGTTATAGTTCATCTTTTCGGTTACAATCTCTGTCTGCTGATATAGTATTTAATAAGCGGATTGACGTTGATGCTTTAATTAGCGATCGCTATCCTCTGCAAGACTTGAGCAAAGCTGTAGAACTGGCAGTTAAACCCACAGCAGATACTTATAAAATTCTGCTTTATCCTGAAATTGGTTAGTTGTGAGTTGTTAATTGTTAGTTGTTAATTGTTAGTTGTTGGTTGTTGGTTGTTAGTTGTTAGTTGTTGTTACTAAAATTAGGACTTAGGCACGCATCGCCCCTTATTCCCTAGCCCCTAGCCCCTAGCCTCTAGCCCCTTCTTCCCTTCTTCCCTAGCCCCTAGTCCCTAGCCCCTAGCTCCTATTTATAACAATGACAAAAAAAGGTTTCATCTTGTGGTTTACTGGACTCAGCGGTTCAGGAAAAACAACAATTAGTAAAGCTGTAGAACCAGAACTAAAAGCCAGAGGTTGTAAAGTAGAAATATTGGATGGCGATGTTGTCAGAACGCATCTGTCAAAAGGATTAGGTTTTAGCAGAGAAGACCGCGATACTAATATTCGCCGAATTGGATTCGTAGCTCATCTTTTGTCGCGCAATGGAGTTGTGGCAATTACCGCAGCCATTAGTCCTTACAGAGTGGTACGCGACGAGATTCGCGTAATGGAACCTAACTTTGTTGAAGTATATGTAAAAGCTTCTCTGGAAACCTGCGAAGCGCGAGATGTAAAAGGGTTGTACGCTAAGGCGAGAGCAGGCGAAATTAAGGGATTTACTGGCATTGATGACCCTTACGAAGAACCCCTCAACCCTGAGATAATTTGCTCTACAGCAGAGGAAAGTATAGATGAAAGTGTTCTTAAAATTCTTACCAAACTAGAGGAGTTAGGTTACATTTGAGTTTGAAGGGCAAAATGAGGCTAAAAGCTAAAGGCGATCGCGATGATAACTAATCAAATAATTAATATCGTCAAAAGTTTAACAGCATCAACTCTGATGGCAGCGACCGCATCTTCTCCTAGTGTAGCCCAGTTGCCACCACCCCCCCCTCCTTTGCCCGTTCCTGCACCGGCACCATTTCCCATTCCCGTACAGTCAGCCATCCAAACCTCTGAAGCATACACTTTAGGAGCAGGCGATCGCATTCAAATTGACATTTTTAACGTCCCCGAATACAGCGGCCCCAACGGTCAGCACCAAATCCTTGCCGACGGTACTCTCAGCCTCCCCTTAATTGGCAACCTCGGCGTTCAAGGCATGACCTTAGAACAAGCTGCTGACGAGATTAAACAGCGATATGGCAAATACCTCAGACGGCCGGTAATTACCCTGAAATTGCTGGCCCCGCGACCTCTACAAATCGCCATTGCCGGCGAAGTTCACCGTCCCGGTTCCTATACAGTATCCCCCTCATCTGGCCCCGGTGGCTTCGCAGAGCAAGTAGGAACCCAACTCCCAACAGTCACGCGGGCCCTAAAAATGGCCGGCGGTATTACCCCCTCCGCCGACGTTCGCCAAATCAAAATCCGTCGGCCTCAACGCGGCGGGCCAGAACAAATTATTAATGTCAACCTTTGGGAATTATTGCAGAGTGGTGACTTACGTAGTGATATTACCTTACGAGATGGAGACGCTATTTATATCCCCACTGTCACTGATATTAACCGCGAGGAAAACCGCACTTTAGCAAATGCAAATTTTTCCTCAGAAAGTAATGAAGCTATTAATATTGCAGTAGTCGGTGAAGTGGCCCGTCCCGGTACTTACACTCTAGGTAGAGATATTCAAACTAATCAAATCACAGCTATCGAGGCTAATGGAAATCAAACACTGCTCAGCTCAAACGAACCTCCACCAGACACTAGCGGGCCAAGCACTGTTACTAAAGCAATTAAACTAGCAGGAGGCATTACCCAACAAGCCGACATTCGCCAGATTCAAGTTCGCCGCATCACCCGCGCCGGCACGGAACAAACGATTAGTGTTAATCTTTGGGAACTATTACAGGCGGGAGATATAACCCAAGACGTAATGCTGCAACAAGGAGATACTATTATCGTCCCGAAAGCAGATAATACAAACTCCATTGAAAATGCAGAAGTGGGAAATTCTAGCTTCTCTCCAGATACAATTAATATTAGCATAGTTGGGGAAGCGATCAGACCAGGAGCTATTGCTGTCCCGCCGAGCACTTCTTTAAATCAAGCCTTATTAGCAGCCGGAGGATTTAATAAAGCACGAGCCGATATGAGTTCAGTAGAATTAATTAGATTGAATCCCAACGGTACTGTTTCCCGGCGGACTATCTCTATTAATTTTGAGGCGGCGGTGAATGAAGAAACTAATCCTTTGCTTCGTAGTAATGACGTAATTATGGTAAAACGCTCCGGTCGTGCGGCATTCTCAGATAGAGTAGGGGGAACTATAGCTCCTTTTAGTCCATTTTTAGGAATTCTCAGAGTTTTCGATTTATTTCGATGAGCCAAAAATAAAATTTAATTTACTAATCTCAGTCAAATTCCAAAGCTCAAAACCGCGAACTATTGCAAGACTAACCAACAATCTGACTAACAATCTAAAATCCCCTTAAAAAGTTGTAGGTGCAAAATGAAGCCAGAACCAAATTCACAATTAATAGTAATTAATTCTAAGAAAACACAAGCAGCACAGCCAAAATTAAATTCCGTCCTTTATCCAGACGAGTTTTACAAACAGCAAGATAAAACTGAAATAGAACAGACGAGTATCTGGGATGTCTTTCGACGCAGAGCTATTTTAATTGTGGGAGTGACAGCAGCACTAACTACGGCAGCTTTTAGCTGGACTTTAACCCAAACAAATGAATATGAAGGTAAGTTTCAGCTATTAGTAGAACCTGTAATTACTGAAAACACCTTAGCAAAAATTTACTCGGGAGAGCTGAAGCTACAACCAGCCGCACCCGTCAATCAAGAAAAGTCTGGCTTTGATTATAACTCTCAGATTCAGGTTTTGCAGAGTCCCCAAGTCATGTCTCCGATTATTAAACAACTGCAAACCAAGTATCCCGATATTGACTATAAAACTCTGTTTGGAAAAACTACTGAAAACGTCCAATTGGGAGAAGACAAACTCTCGATTAAACGCCTTAATAACACCAAAATCTTAGAAGTACGTTATCGCGATACTGACCCCAAAAAAATCCAATTTGTTTTGGATAAAGTTGTTGAAGGCTATCGCCGTTACAGCCTGCAAGATGGCAAAACAGATATCCGTAAAAGCTCTGATTTTATTCAATCCCAAATTCCACCGTTGAGGAAACGAATCGACGGCGCACAAGCAGAATTACAAAAACTACGGCAACAATATAATTTTATCGATCCTCAAATCCAAACTCAACAACTTGCTCAGCAAATGAGTCAACTTCAAACTCAGAGGTTGGACACTCAAACGCAGAAAAATCAACAGGAATTACTCTACAAGAACCTGGAAGCACAGCTAGGATTAGATCAAAGACAAGCATTAATGGCATCTGCACTTACCCAAGCACCTCGCTATCAAGCTTTACTGACTCAATTGCAACAATTAGAAGCAAATATTGCGATTAATTTAGCTACTTATACTCAAGAAAGTCCGCAAATGCAATCGATGTTAGAGCAGCGCAAAAATTTGCTACCTTTGTTACGACAAGAAGCTGAGCGAGTTTTGGGTACTGACTTAGGTAAAGTTAATCCACAAGTTTTGGCTTTTCAGGATTCTGTGCGGATGAAATTAATCGAGGAATTGGTGAATACTGCTAATCAAATTCAGGTATTAGGAGTACGCAATCAGGTTCTCGAACAAGCGGAAAAACAGTTAAGTCAATACGCGCAAGTATTTCCTGTGGTGCTTCGCCGCTATGCTGATTTGCAGCGGGATTTAGAAACCAGTAATAATACGCTCAATGGTTTATTAGCCAAACAACAAGCTTTACAACTTGAAGCTGTGGGTGTGAAAGATGTGGCTTGGGATGTGATTGCTAAGCCAGAAATTCCTCGTTATCAAAATGGGGAGTTGATACCAGTTTCTCCCAATATGCCTTTAAATTTGGCTGTAGGCGGAGTTGCAGGATTGCTTTTGGGGATGCTTTTAGCGCAGTTGGCGGAACGGTTTCAACATAAGGTTTTCCACACGCCGGAAGAAGCTAAATATACTTTACAATTGCCTTTGTTAGGGGTAATTCCTGTTAGCGATAAAGTTTTGCGGCTTCCTTCTGCTGAGACTGCGGCGATTGATTTGGAAAATCCGCCTACTCCTACAAATGCGTTTCAGGAAGCTTTTAGATCGTTGAATGCTAATATTCGGTTGTTGAATGTTGACAGTCCCATTCGGTCTTGTGCAATTACATCTTGTCAAGTTGCAGATGGTAAGTCTACTGTAGCGGTAAATCTGGCAATGGCGGCGGCGGCGATGGGTCAGCGGGTGTTATTGGTAGATGCTGATTTACGGCGGCCGCAGGTGCATGAAATGTTATGCTTGCCAAATTGGAAGGGTTTAAGTAGTGTAATTACTGAGGATTTGGAGGTAGAGGAGGTGATGGTACAATCGCCAAGAGAGGATAATTTATTTGTGTTAACCTCTGGCCCATTTTTCCCCGATCCCACTAAGTTGCTTTCGTCTCGGAAAATGCAACATTTAATGGAGAATTTGTCAAGTAAATTCGACTTGATTATTTACGATACTCCGCCGCTTTTGGGTTTAGCGGATGCGAATTTGTTGGGTGCTCATACTAATGGGTTAATGTTGGTGGTGGGATTGAATCAAACTGAGCGAGAGGCCTTACTTTTGGCCTTAGAAGATTTGAAAATGGCGGGGATTCCCTTGTTGGGAATGGTGGCGAATGGGGATAAGGGAAGCAGGTATTATTATCAATCTTATGGTCAGAATTATTTTGAGCAAACATCGGCTTGAGTTACAAAAATAAAGTCCGGCGGTTGAAACCGCAGCTACACAAACAAAGTCCGCCTACGCGGACTAATAGATGTTGAGGCATCTCTTATACCAAATCCGACTTAAATAACCCTTTATTCTTTAGTCCGCGTAGGCGGACTTTGTGCGTGTAGTAGCGATTTCAATCGCCATTATTAAAGGGTCTGGGAATCTGTTGTCCGATCGCACTGACCCTCAGAAAAAATAAAAAATGCTGGCGATCGCTTCTAAACAAGATATAATTAAAGTTTGAGAGCTTTAAGCTCGATCGCATTGAGGAAGATACGGCACCAGCCGCAAATGAAAATCTTAGATTTACTCAAGTACCACCCCCGCCTAAATCAAAGCTTAGAGGGGGTTTTTGCATCTTTTTTGCAAAGGAGATGAAGCAATGGCTATTGCGACAATTAACCCCACAACGGGGGAAACACTCAAAACTTATGCACCCGACTCGGATGCAGAAATTGAAGCTAAGCTGGAATTAGCACAGCAGGCATTTAGCAAATACCGCCGCCTGCCATTTGAACAAAAAGCGAAGTGGATGCAGGCAACTGCGGATATTTTGGAACGCGATCGCGAAAAATTTGCCAAAATTATGACCCTGGAAATGGGTAAAACTTTAAAATCTGCGATCGCAGAAGTCGAAAAATCGGCTTTAGGTTGTCGTTATTACGCTGAAAATGCGCCCCAATTTCTCGCCGACGCACCAGCAAAAACCGACGCTAGCCAAAGTTTTGTCCGCTACCAACCCCTCGGCCCCATTTTGGCCGTCATGCCTTGGAACTTCCCATTTTGGCAGGTTTTCCGCTTTGCTGCACCCGCACTCATGGCCGGCAATGTTGGCTTACTCAAACACGCTTCTAACGTACCACAGTGCGCCTTAACTATCGAAGAAATCTTTACAGAAGCGGGTTTTCCCCCCGGAGTGTTTCAAACCTTGCTAGTTGGTGCCGATAAAGTAGCAAATATTGTTACTGACGATCGCGTTAAAGCAGCAACCCTGACAGGAAGCGAACCAGCGGGTGCAAGTTTAGCAGCAGCGGCGGGAAAAAGTTTGAAGAAAACAGTGCTGGAATTGGGGGGAAGTGACCCGTATATTGTAATGCCGAGTGCCGATATCGCCGCTGCCGCGTCAACTGCTGTCACCGCCAGGACGATCAATAACGGTCAGTCTTGTATTGCCGCAAAACGCTTTATTTTGGCAGACGCGATCGCCGACGAATTTCTCAAACATTTTGTCGCCAAAATGGAGGCTTTAAAAATTGGCGATCCCATGCTTCCAGACACAGATATTGGCCCTTTAGCAACCCCAAATATTCTCCAAGAATTAGACACTCAAGTACAAGCTTGCATTCAGTCGGGAGCCAAACTCTTGACTGGTGGTCGCGCTTTATCTGAGCAACCAGGAAATTTCTATCAGCCTACCATTTTAGCAGAAATTCCTGCGGATTCTCCCGCCCGCCTTGAGGAATTTTTCGGCCCAGTAGCTTTAGTATTCCGGGTATCTGGAATTGACGAAGCTATTGAGTTAGCAAATAGCACATCTTTCGGTTTAGGAGCATCAGCTTGGACGGCGGAAAAAACAGAAAGCGATCGCTTTATTTCCGAACTAGAAGCCGGATCGGTATTTATTAACGGTTTAGTCAAATCTGACCTCAGATTGCCATTTGGTGGGATTAAACGTTCCGGTTACGGTCGCGAATTGAGCGTCCAAGGAATTCACGAATTTGTTAACATTAAAACAGTGTGGGTGAAATAAATTGAAATAATCGGGAGGATAGGTGAAACCTATTAGGTGGACAGTTCACGCGCTGCAAAACCTCGCAACTCGTGAAATTAGCCGACAAGAAGCTGATCTAACACTGCAAACGCCTGAATTTATCGTTAATAGCAATCAATCTGCACGACAAATCTTTATGAAGCGGTACTTTGATACAAATTTACAGTAGGAAATGCTAATGCGAATTGTAGTAGAAGAAACTTCAACAGAGATAGTAGTTTGTACGCTGTACAAAACTTCGCAGATTCACAGATACTTGAGAGGACTTTAGTTATGAAAGTAGCTTACGATCCCGAAACAGATTCACTGACAATTACAATGCGAGAAAGTCGGATTAAAGAAAGTGATGAAGTTTACCCAGGTGTAATTTTAGACCTTGGCTATGATGGTGAAATCGTGCGATTTGAGATTTTGTCAGCATCTAAAGTTGTCCAAAAACTCCCCCAAATTCCAGTTGTTTTAGGCGAATAAATCCCAATTTACAGAGGAGAAAAACGGAAATGAATACAGCTCAATTATTAGTGAAATGTCTGGAAAATGAAGGCGTAGAATACGTATTCGGACTCCCTGGTGAAGAAAATCTCGAAGTTTTAGAAGCCTTGAGAAATTCTTCAATTAAGTTTATCACCACTCGCCACGAACAAGGCGCAGCTTTCATGGCTGATGTTTACGGACGTTTGACAGGAAAAGCCGGCGTTTGTTTATCTACCTTGGGGCCAGGTGCAACCAATTTAATCACTGGCGTTGCTGATGCTGACTTAGACGGTGCTCCCCTAGTAGCAATTACGGGACAAGTCGGGACAGACAGGATGCACACACAATCTCATCAATATTTAGATTTGGTCGCAATGTTTGCTCCAGTTACTAAATGGAATGCTCAAATTGTGCGCCCTAGTATTACTCCCGAAATTGTCCGCAAAGCATTTAAAATTGCTCAGAGCGAAAAACCAGGAGCAGTTCACATAGATGTGCCAGAAAATATTGCGGCAATGGAGGTTGAGGGTATTCCGCTTAACAAAGACGATCGGGAAAAAACCTATGGTGGCTTTCAGAGTATCAATAAAGCAGCAGTCGCCATTTCTAAAGCTATTAATCCCCTAATTTTAGTTGGCAATGGAGCAATTCGTGCTAATGCAAGTGCGGCTTTAACGGAATTTGCCACTCATTTAAATGTCCCCGTTGCTAATACTTTTATGGGCAAAGGAATGATTCCTTATACTCATCCGTTAGCCTTATGGTCGGCGGGTTTACAGAAGCGGGATCACATTAGCTGCGCTTTTGATAATACCGATCTAGTGATTGCCATTGGCTATGACTTAATTGAGTATTCGCCCAAGAAATGGAATCCTCAAGGCACCATTCCTATTATCCACATTGGCGTTGATCCAGCAGAAATTGACAGCAGCTATATTCCTATTGTAGAAGTTTTAGGCGATATTTCTGACTCTTTGAATGAAATTTTACGGCGGACAGATCGCAAGGGAAAACCAGAACCATTTGCCGTACAATTACGAGCCGATATTCGCGCCGATTACGAGCGCTATGCTAAAGATGATGGTTTTCCTATTAAGCCCCAAAAAATAGTTTACGACTTACGGCAGGTGATGGGCCCGGATGATATTGTGATCTCAGATGTGGGCGCTCATAAAATGTGGATGGCCCGTCACTACCACTGCGATCGCCCCAATACCTGTTTAATTTCTAATGGGTTTGCGGCGATGGGAATTGCGATTCCAGGCGCGATCGCAGCTAAACTTGTTTATCCCGACAGGAAAGTAGTAGCGGTAAGCGGTGACGGCGGTTTTATGATGAATTGCCAAGAGTTAGAAACTGCGCTGCGAGTAGGTACTAATTTTGTTACTCTCATCTTTAATGATGGCGGTTATGGCTTGATTGAGTGGAAGCAAGAAGATTACTTTGGCAAGTCAGCTTTCATCAAGTTCGGCAATCCAGATTTTGTGAAGTTTGCCGAAAGTATGGGTTTGAAAGGCTATCGAGTTGAAGCTGCAAGTGATTTAATTCCTATACTCAAAGAAGCCCTTGCCCAAGATTTACCTGCTGTGATTGACTGCCCTGTAGACTACCGAGAAAATGCTATTTTTAGCAAAAAAGCTGGAGGTTTAAGCTGCAAGATGTAAATTAGGTAATTGGTAATTGGTAATTGCTAATGGCTAATGGCTAATGGCTAATGGCTAATGGCTAATGGCTAATGGCTAATGGCTAATTACCCATCTCCCCCATCTCCCTCATCTTCCTCATCTCCCCCATCTCCCCCATCTCCCCCATCTCCCCCATCTCCCCCTTCTTCCTTCTTCCTTCTTCCTTCGACTTACCATTGGAGTGCAGGACTTAGCAAAGCTGTCGCCGCTTCGCTGTCTACAGGTTTAGAGAAAAAATATCCTTGACCAAATTCGCATCCAAGCGATCGCAATTGAGCGAGATGGTGGGAAGTTTCTACGCCTTCCGCCACTACATCCATACCTAAACTGTGAGCTAACATGACGATCGCACGCACGATCTCAGAATTATCGCCATCTACACCCATCCTACTGACAAAAGACCGATCGATTTTCAAAGTATTAATTGGGAAACGGTGCAGGTACGAGAGAGAAGAATAGCCCGTCCCAAAGTCATCAATACATAGATGAATCCCTAAATCTCTCAATTGCGAGAGCATCGTCACGGCTGATTCTCCATCTTCCATCACCACGCTTTCCGTAATTTCTAACTTTAAATACTGACCATCTAAACCTGTTTCCTCTAGCACTTGTTTAATTTGCTCTATTAAGTCAGGCTGAGCAAATTGTCTGCCCGAAAGGTTAACAGCTATGGTCAGTTGAGAATTAGGAAGAGGTAATTGGTAATTAGAAACGGGTAATTCACAACTGGGAATTGGCAAATTTGGCTCCTCCACTGCCTTATTTATGAGTGGGCGATGCCGAAGCGACTGGTTGTCGTCTACCGACACTTCCAAGTCACAACCAAATAAAGTGTTATCTAATTTTGAACTAGAATCTATATCTCCAAGTTGGAACTGCTGTGCCCACAATTCAGGATTCGAGTTCAAACTTACACCTCTACAATTGAAGTCGAACTCGCCTGGGGTGTGAGACTTCAAGCTCTTTTGCCATTTAACCATCTGACTGCAAGCTTCCCGTAGTACCCACTGGCCTAACGGTACGATCAATCCAGTTTCTTCTGCTACAGGGATAAACTCTGCGGGTGTTACCAAACCCCGTTCTGGATGCAACCAGCGTACTAGAGCTTCAAACCCGACTACGATACCACGACTGAGGGAAACGATCGGCTGATAGTAAAGGACAAAGGGGGAAGAAGGGGTGAGGGGTGAGGGGTGAGGGGCTGAAGAAGGGATTAGGGTATAGGGGTTAGGGGCTAGGGAAGAATTTTCTTCTTCTGTTTCTCTAATCTCTAGTCCCCAGTCCCCAGTCTCTTCTTCTCTTTCCCTAGCCCCTAGCCCCTGTCCCCTAGCCCCTTCTTCAGCCCCTTCTTCCCCGCAAGTAAGCTCTACCGCTCGGCGTAAGTCGCTCTCTAACTGCATCAGCGCCACAGCGTGGGTGTGCATAGCAGCCGCGAACACCTGATAGCGAGCTTTACCGAGAGCTTTCGCCCGATACATAGCAATGTCTGCGTCTCGCAGGATGTCCCCTGGCCACTGATACTCAGGGGTACTGAGGGCAATGCCCATGCTAGCAGTGACAGTAACTTTGTGGCCTTCTAGGTGTAGGGGTTGTTCGAGGGCCTGCTGTATGCGGTTGGCTGTGGCGATCGCCACGCTGACATCTTCGATTTCTTCTAGCAGGATGATGAATTCGTCCCCTCCCAGACGCGCTACAGTATCGCCAGAGCGCAGACAGCTCATCAATCGTCGGGCGATCGCGTAGAGTAGGCGATCGCCAGCCTGATGTCCTTGGCTGTCATTGATCACCTTAAACCGATCCAAATCTAAAAATATGACACCAAAGCGATAATTGGGATTACGTCTAGCGCGAGCCAAAGCTTGTCCGAGACGATCCATCAACAAGGCTCGATTTGGCAATTCTGTCAAAGCATCGTGCAGAGCATCATGAAGTAATTGGTCTTCAGCCGCCTTGCGTTCAGTCACATCGTGGCAATTGACCACAATTCCTTGTACAGCAGGTTCTTCGAGCAGATTCGTCGCCACCGCCTCCAACACGCACTCCTTCCCATTTTTGTGCCGCACGCGGTATTCCGCCAAGCCTAAACCCACGCAGGGGTGTTTAATTACCCCATCTAGCACTCGGCGTACTAGGTGTAATTCATCGGGGTGAACCCAATTAAATATAGATTCCCCCAGCACTTCTTCTCTGGAGTAGCCTAAAATCCGCTCTTGGGAAGGCGAGACATAGCGGCAGATCCCGTCTGCGTCCACAATCAAGATGATATCTGTAGCATTTTCAATTAGCGATCGGAATCTTTGTTCGCTTTGGCGGAGTTCTTGTTCTGTGCGTTTGCGATCGGTAATGTTCGTTGAGATGCCGATCAGTCCCACAATTTTGCCAGCAGCATCCTTAATCGCATCCGCACGCATTAAAACTTGAATGGTTTGACCGGTGCGAGTGCGCTTAGTAACTTCGCCACGCCAAGAATTACCACTCATAATCGTTTTGAGAACATCCTCAGCAACGGCGGGATCTGCAAACACGATCGGTATGCCGCCAGAGGCGTTGAATTCTTCCACAGTTTCGTATTCAAATAGCTCGGAGAAGGCCTGATTTTGATAGATGTGAGTGCCTCTAGCATCAGCCATTCCCACCGCGTCGCTAGAACTTTCCACAGCTTTGCGCGTCAGTACCAGTGCTTCTTCTGCTAGCTTGCGCTCAGTAATATCAATCCCAATAGTGAAAGCTGCTTTACCCTCATTGTACTTTTGAGCCACAATCAGATAGTGCCGCAGGTTCGGCCCATTTGCTGTTGGCAGCGTTGCGGTCATTTCTTCTATTGCTTCTGTCTTGGGACTAGCAAAAAAGGAGCGTACAAATTGGCAAAATTCAGAGCTTGAACCCAGAAATCCGATGTCTTTGCCAGCAAATGCCTCTGGAGACAAGCCGTGAAGTCTCGCCAAATGGTGGTTAACTCCTAAGTAGCGTAAATCTGAACTAATCCAAGAAACTGTTCCCGGTACTGCCTCTAAAATTGTTTGCAATTGAGCTGTGGCTTGATGTAGCGATTCCTGCGCTTCTATGCGGTAGGAAATATCGGATTGTACGCCGATGAAGTGAGTTAATTGGCCTTTTTTGTCCCGCACGGGAGAAATTGCCAGTTTGTTCCAGAAATGGGTTCCGTCTTTGCGATAATTTTTTAAGACTACTTCACAAGCACGCCCTTCCCGCAAAGCGTTGCGGAGTTCTTCTAGGGCCGCAGGATCGGTGTCTGGCCCTTGCAAAAAGCGGCAATTTTTACCCTCTATTTCTGCTTGGGAATAGCCCGTGATCCTTTCAAAGGCAGGATTGCAGTAGATAATGGGACAGTCTGGTAGTCTGGCATCAGCGATGACGATACCGTTGTTAGAGGCGGCGATCGCGCGATCGCGCAGCCGTAGCGCCTCTGAAACTGAAGAGCGATCGCTAACTTTTTTATTTTTATCTAAATTAGAGAGTAACCGCTCCTGCCGATTTCGCATTACCCCAACCTTTAACCGAAATTTAATAATTTCTCCGATGTTCTTACTGTACAGGAAAAATTGCTGAAATTCTCTCGGTAGTAGCTGCATCGGATGAAAGCTGTCAGCCGACTAAAAGGCAGGAGTTAGTAGTCAGAATTAGAACTATTACTTGAATCCTTTGCTTTCTAGTTTCCAAATGCAGCTAGAAATTACATTTGTGCAGATATGAGCTACAATTGGCACTAATAAATTGCCCGTTTCTAAGGCGCTATACCCAAGTAAAAATCCTACCGCCGTTGCCCAAACTGCATAGGGCCATTGTTGCCACCCTCCCAAGTGCAAAATACCAAAGCAAAAACTAGATAATACTAAGGCAGTAATATTAAACCCAAAGGCAGATAACATTACACCTCTAAATAGTAATTCTTCGCTCATTCCTGGTAGAAGTCCCAGCCAAATTAAGTCTGGCCAAAATAGGGGTTTAAGCACTAATTCTAAGTAAATGTCAGCACTACGGCGATAAGCTGGCCATAAGCGGTAGATGATTGTACTCGCAACTGTAATTGTTATGCCGATCGCTAGCCCCCAAATTAAGGCTAAGGGTGTTAATTTGACAGGTAACAAGGAAACAGATCCAAATTGCAGCCACAATTTGGCAATGGCCAGCAAAATCACTGCTGTCACTCCCATTGCTACTAGAATTTGAGTGCGTGTTAGGGGTTCGAGTTCGGAATTGTTAGGAAGTTGTTCTGGCACTTTGGAAGAAGGGACTAGGGGCGGGGGAGCGGGGGAGCAGGGGAGCAGGGGAGCAGGGGAGCAGGGGGCAGGGGGCGGGGGAGCGGGGGAGCAGGGGAGATGGGTAATTAGCGATTAGCGATTAGCGATTAGCGATTAGCGATTAGCCATTACCAATTACCAATTACCAATTAGCTATTAGCCTGGATAGATAGGCGATGTAAGGGCGGGATTTTGGGGTGTAGCATTGCTGGATTAATTCCAGCTTTATGAGCTACTAATACTCCTAATGCTTCTAAATATGAGTTTACCTGTAAAGCTTTAATTCCTAATTTGTCTGGGGTTGCTTGCATTTGGGTTTGATTTTCGGCGACAGCGATAATTTGCACTGCCGATCGCTGAATTAGACTTAGGATAGCACTGCCGCCGCAAGCTGTTGCGGGTATGACTACTGCATCTACGTCAGCGGCAGTTATTGGGGATTGGGTAATTTTCTCCTCGGTGACAAATTGGGGGGCTTTACTTAATCCCGCCAGTACGCAAGGTAGGAAGGTATAACCGATTTCTTCGGCTGCCGATCGCGCTGAAATCTGAGAATCTAGAGGTAGTGGTAACAGGGCGGGGGCGTGGGCACAAGGTATTTTAAAGGTTTTGACGATTAAGTGGCTAATTACGGCTTCTGCACCGGCGAGGGGGTCAACTCCTTGGCCATACCTGTACTGTTGCAACTGCGTGCTGCCTTCGTCATCGGGAAATCGGGCAATAACTGCGATCGCTTCTACTTTTGCTTGTTTAATCAGCCCTTCTGCTGCCCGCAGTAAACTATCCGGATTGGCGATCGTACCCCAAGATGCCCCAGAATTAGAGGTGCGTAACTCTACCTCCAAAGGCATATCTGTCAGTACATAATCGGTAATATTAATTCCTAATGTCGCTCTAGCAGCATCAGCGGCTTGCAAGTGACGCAGTTGCAAGTCTGGTTCAATCCCTGAGTCGAGGATTAAACCAATGCGGTTTTGATGAACTGGCTGCAAACCCCAGCATCCAGAGGCAAATTTGTCAAGGGCGTAGCCTTCGACGTAGAGAGCGTTAGGTAAAGGCCAATACAACTGAGCGCCGTTGAGAACGTTGGGGTGAGTAATCAGTGTATCGCAAATTTGGGCGATCGCTCTGGCAACTGGTAGCGCATCGCCAGCATAGCCGCCAATGGACGCGCCAACCCCTGTGGGGACAATCAAAACCACTGTAAAATGACGGCGGTTCACGGGGTTACAGGTGTTTCAATCTCTACTTTTGTCGCTTCTACGAGCACGTAGCCTTCAATTGTAGCCTTTTGCCGCACCACATCCACGTCTGTAACGGCCCAGCGTAAAGGTTCCCCTTGTTTTTGGAGTTCCGCCTCAATTGCTGCGTGCAATTGCTCCACAGTTTCTGGGAGATCAATTTCTAAGGTAATGAAATTGGTTGTCATGGAGGACTCCGTAGTATTTGCAACCTTTAGGGGTTCAATTGTTAATTCTAGCTTACTTTCAGGATTGACCGAATTGGCGATTGTACACAATCTCTTCCTTTTCTGTTTCAATTTTCAAGTTAGAGCGGGGATAGGCAATGCACAGCAAGACAAATCCTTCTTTCTGAAGTTCGGGACTTACCCCCATACAGTCATCTTGATCGACTTTACCTTCGATAATTTGAGCCGCACAAGTGGTACAGACTCCTGCATTGCAAGAATTTGGCAACTCTATACCAGCTTTCTCGGCAGTGGTAAGAATTTTTTGATCTTCTGGCACTTCTATGGTATAGCTTTTGCCTTGGTGGAGGATTTCTACAGTGTAAGTGGTGGACATAATTAATGATTAGTAAGCCTGAAATTATTGTACAGCTCAATGACATTCCTGCTTACGTCAAGCCAACAATTCGTCAACGGCGACACTAAAACCCGCCAGCACTAACTGAGTGCTGACTGTTGCACCTGAATTAAAGTTCATAAAATTTGCTAATTTTATTCTTTTCTTAAGTCCGCGTAGGCGGACTTCATTTGTGTAGACGCGATTTCAATCGCCCGCCTTAATATTACTCAATATTGATATTTTTGGGAGGAATTGGTTGGTCTTCTTTCAAAGTTTTGCGTCCAGACTCTAGATAATCCTTATATAACTCAACAAACATTTTACTGAGATCGGATAAAGAAATATTTTCTCCATTAATTTGAGCTTTAATATAAGCCTTAAGCACTTCAATGTAAGCTAAACCGAGAGCAAGTGTTAAAGTTGCTGCCGTAGCACCAGAAATAGCACCTCCGACTAAAGTGCCGGCACCTGGGATCATTTTGAGTAAGTTAGTAACAATATTTCTACCAACAGCAGTCACCCCGCTTGCACCTGTAATTGTGGAAAACATAGCAGAGATAAATCCTTTATCAAAGGGCAATCCAAAGATCGCAGTAATATTAGCAATCATCGCTGTTTGGACTGTCACAAGTATCGGCGCATCAGCAAAGGGTATGGGAGTTGCCCCAATAATAGCAGAGCCAGCAACATAACCAGTTACATACTTGAAAGCCATCTCGCCTTTGAGAGCAATGCTAGCAATTTGTTCTTTAACAAATGCTTTTTTTGCTACTTCTGGTAACAACTGAAAAGTATAATGTACTAAACGATCTAAACTGTGTGCTTTAATGGTGTAATCGTCGTCAATTTCTTCTGGTTCTGCTAGCACTGGTATGATCTGGCTCACGGGCAAATTCATGTGTTCTAATTCTTTGAAAAACTCACTCGGTTTTTTACTTGTGGTTTGAGTGAGTACCAAGATCGTTGGCACATCTTTGATTTCAATATCTTTGAGCCAGTTTTCTTCCACTGGTTCTATTCTATTAGTTCCCTGATTAATGCAGTACCAAACGACGTGAATGTGTTCTATGGGGTGTAGGAGCCTTTGCTCGTCAATTAGTTTAGCAACATTAAGCTGGACAATTTTAATTTGTTCGGCGTTTAGCTCTAGTCCTGGGGTATCATAGACAGTTATGGGACAATTGGGCTTAGTATATTGGCGAATCCCTTGGGTTATAGGTCTTCCGACACCTGTTTCTGCTAAGCGATCGCGAAAAACGGCGTTGATGAGGGTGCTTTTACCTACGCCAGTTTTGCCGATAACTAAAACGTTGCACTGTCCGACTTGATTTTCGGCTTCTGTGAAGGCGGCAAAACTTTTGTTCAAGAGTTCGTCGAAGGAAAAATCTTCTGACATGGCTTTGCTCCGAGAATAGCGATTGCCCAGATTAAAACATATCACAATTACGAGAGCTTTTGCTACAATGGTGCGCCAAGGTTTAATCTACTTAAGACTTAGGCATCACGCTTAGTAACGCAGCCATCCCAGGGTTATACTCAATGCTGAGACGGCAGCTTTACAAATACTTTTGCGTAAGTCCTACTACTATTTGAACACTAGGTTTAGCATCTACTTATTCAGTCAAAACTAAGTAATCTCAAAATCACTCCAACAGCGGTTATGAATAATCAAAAATTGATTCCTGACAATGAAACCGAACGTCTGAAAGCGCTTCAACGTTATGAAATTTTAGATACACGCCCCGAAGGTACTTTTGACCGCGTTACCGCAATTGTAGCTCGACTGCTACAAGTACCCATTGCTGTTGTTAGTTTAGTAGACAACGATCGCATTTGGTTTAAGTCACGTCATGGCTTAGATATTCAGCAAATTGACCGTTCCCCAGGCTTGTGTGCATCGGCTATTCTTTCTCCTGATATCTACGTTGTTACAGACGCTACTAAAGATGCACGGGCAGCCACAAATTCCCTGGTAACTAGCGACTTTGGATTACGTTTTTATGTCGGAGCTCCGCTACAAACTCACGACGGCTATAGCTTGGGAACCTTATGCGCGATCGACAAACAACCACGTCCTATTTCTCCACAGGAAATGGGAATTTTGAACGATCTAGCCGGGATAGTCATGGATGAAATCGAGCTCCGTCTTGCAGCTAGAAAAGTTGATGAGTTAAATGCTGAACTAGCGGAAGCTAAAGAGAAAGCGGAAGTTGCCAACGAAGCAAAAAGTATCTTTCTTGCTAATATGAGCCACGAATTGCGATCGCCTCTCAATGCCATTTTGGGTTTTTCCCAAATTATGACTCGCAGCAAAACTTTACCATCTGAACACATAGAGAATGTCGGCATTATTAGCCGTAGCGGGGAGCATCTACTCTCCTTGATCAACAACGTTTTAGATTTATCAAAAATTGAAGCGGGACACACTACCCTCAACGAAAAAAACTTCGATCTTTATCGCCTGCTAGATGATTTAGAAGATATGTTTCATCTGAAAGCCGACGATCGACGTTTACAGTTAATTTTTGAGCGTAGTCCTGATGTTCCTCGCTACGTGCGAACTGATGAAGTCAAACTGCGCCAAATCTTAATTAACTTACTCAATAACGCCCTCAAGTTTACGCAAGTAGGAGGCGTTTCAGTTAGAGTAGTAACCGATGGTGGATCGTTAGTCACAGGTACAGCAACCAAACAAATAACCGATGAATCAGAAAAAACTATGCTGCGGTTTGAAGTCGAAGACTCTGGCCCTGGCATTGCCCCCGAAGAATTAGACTCGTTATTTGAAGTTTTTGTACAAACTCAAACAGGTAAAGAAGCACAGGAAGGTACGGGTTTAGGATTACCAATTAGCCGTAAATTTGTGCAGTTAATGGGAGGAGAGATCGCGGTCAGCAGTGAAGTTGGTAGCGGCACCAATTTCAAATTTAATATTCAAGTCAACGTCGTTGATGCGAGCGAAATTGAGAGTAAACAATTAGCACGACGAGCAATTGCTTTAGAGCCAAATCAACCCCAATATCGAATTCTAATTGTTGATGATAAACCCCTCAATCGCCAACTGCTAATTCAACTCCTGAATCCCTTTGGTTTTGCCTTAAAAGAAGCGATGGATGGCAAAGAAGCGGTAGAAATTGCCGATAGTTGGGAACCTCATTTAATCTGGATGGATATGAGGATGCCAGTGATGGATGGCTACGAGGCAACAAAACAGATCAAAGGTAGCACTAAAGGTCAAGCAACGGCAATTATTGCTCTGACTGCTAGTGTTTTAGAAGAAGAAAGGGCTGTGATTCTATCAGCAGGTTGCGATGATTTTATGCGGAAGCCATTCCGGGAGGCTGATATTTTTACTGCGATTGAGAAACACATTGGTGTGCGCTTTATTTATGAAGAAGCTACCGCTAAAAGTTTCGCTCATCAGTCTAATAGCCAAACTCAAGACGAACTCAAATCATCTATTTTGGCATTGCCTAGCGAGTTATTAGCTAATTTGTTAGAAGCTGTAAAATTCTCCGACATGATGAAAGTCGATAGCTATATTGAGGAGATGCGCCCCCTAAATCCTGGGCTAGCTGAGGCGTTGGCAAGTTTAGCACATAATTTTGAGTATGACAAAATAGCCCTCTTAATTCAACGGGTGAAGCCATAACCGAATCAGCTATTGCCTCTTATTGTTATCGTTGCTAGTTTTTGACTGGGAACGCATACATAAATTTTCTGTCGCCATAAACTCTACTTAAATAACATGAATGACCATTCGATGATGCCCGAAAAAGCTGATATTTTAGTTGTTGATGATATTCCAGAAAATTTGCGTCTTTTAGCGGGAATTTTAGCAGATCGAGGATACAGAATTAGACCTGCAAGAGATGGCTTTCAAGCTTTATCTATTGCCCAAAATATTCCTATCGATCTGATTTTACTGGATATCATGATGCCAGGTATAAGTGGTTATGAAGTCTGCCAAAAACTTAAAGCCGATGAAGTCACTCGCGACATTCCAGTTATTTTTATCAGTGCGATTAATGAAGTGCTAGATAAAGTCAAAGCTTTTGCTGTGGGTGGAGTAGATTACATTACTAAACCTTTTCAAGCCGAAGAAGTATTAGCGCGCGTTGAAACCCAATGTCAAATGCGTTTTCTGCAAAAGCATCTTCAACAAAATAATGAGACTTTGCAACAGAAAAATGAGGAATTGACTGCGATTTTAAAACAACTACGAGCTACCCAAGAAGAACTAATTCAATCTGAAAAAATGGCAACATTAGGACAACTTGTTGCTAGCATCGCCCATGAAGTTAATACCCCACTAGGTGCAATTCGTTCTTCAGTGGGCAATATGTCTAAATATTTGGCTGAAACCTTCGCAGAATTGCCGACGATGATTCGCACCTTTTCTCCAGAAGAACTTGAAATTTTCTTTGCCTTAGTAGAACGCTCTATTCACAAAATTTCAACGGTTTCTCTCAAAGAATCTCGGAAGCTAAAGCGAGAATTAATTAGACAAATGGAAGATGAAAAAATTAGCAATTCTGATGTAATCGCAGATACTTTAATAGATATGGAAATCTATCAAGATATTGTACCCTTCTTTCCTTTACTCAGACGTTCAGATAGCCGGAATCTTCTAGAAATTGCCTACAACCTTTCTGGGCTGCAAAGAAGTACCCAAATCATCTATACTGCTACGGAACGTGCAACAAAAGTTGTGTTTGCCTTAAAAACTTATGCTCATTACGACGAGACGGGTAAGCGTATCAAAGCTAGTGTAATTCAAGGCATTGATACTGTCTTAACACTGTATCAAAATTCTTTAAAACAAGGAGTAACTGTCATTCGTAACTATATAGATTTACCGCATTTTTACTGTTATCCCGATGAATTGAATCAAGTTTGGACAAATATTGTCCATAATGCTATCCAAGCAATGGATAATCGCGGTACACTAACAATTGATGTTACCCAAGTTGAAGAGCAAGCAAAAGTTAGTATTACGGATAGTGGTTCGGGAATTTTACCAGAAATTATTCCGCGCATCTTCGAGCCATTCTTTACCACCAAAGCACCTGGAGAAGGTAGCGGTTTAGGATTGGATATAGTTAAGAAAATTGTGGAAAAACATCAAGGAACAATTGAAGCTGAATCCGTTCCCGGAAAAACTACTTTCACAGTTTTTCTACCCATGAATCTCCCATCATAGGCTGATTTTTCCTATGATTAATCTCAATTAAATATCAAACATCAACCATTATCCATTACCACCATGTCTAAACCATTCATTTTATGCGTAGATGACGAAAAAGTTGTGTTGCAAAGTCTCAAAGCACAACTCAGAAAAGCCTTTGGCGATGCTTATAGTTATGAAATTGCCGAGGATGCCAATGATGCTCTAGATTTAATTGATGAATTGCACGATGAAGATATTAGTATTCTTTTGATTATTTCTGATTGGCTAATGCCAGGAATGAAGGGTGATGAATTCCTAACTCGCGTCCATGAAAAGTTTCCCAAAATTGTAAAAATAATGCTCACAGGTCAAGCTGATGATAGTGCCATAGAACGCGCTCAGCAATCAGCCAATCTCTATCGCTGCTTATTTAAACCTTGGTCAGAATTAGAGTTGATAGAAGCCATTAAATCTGGTTTAGAAAAACCATGACTAAAAATGTAATTATCTGCGTTGATGATGAATTAACTATCCTTACAAGTCTAAAAGCAGAACTCAGAAAATCCTTGAGCAATGACTATATCATTGAAATTGCTGAAGGGGGTGAAGATGCGTTAGAACTACTGAAGGAATTGATGGCAGAGAATTATGAAATTCCGCTGATTATTTCTGACTATGTGATGCCAGAGATGAAGGGAGATGAATTGTTAAGAAGAGTACACGATATTTCTCCCAAAACTCTGAAAGTGATGCTTACAGGTCAAGCAACAATTGAAGCAGTAGCTAATGCCGTTAAGTATGCAAAACTCTACCGTTATCTTGCTAAACCTTGGCAGAATGAAGACCTGATATTAACTGTAAGAGAGGCAATATATAGCTATCACCAAGATAGAAATATTGCTAAAAAAAATGCTCAATTTGTGCGAATGAACCAGGAGTTAAAACAGTTAACTCTTGAACAATCTAAGTTGATTGCTGAACTACACAAGAAAGAGCGCATCTTGGAAGAACTAAATGAGTCTTTTTTACGCTTTGTTCCTCGTCAGTTTCTCCAGTTATTAGACAAATCTAGTATTATTGATATCCAATTAGGCGATCAAATTCAACAGGAGATTTCTGTGTTATTTTCGGATATTCGAGATTTCACCAGTTTATCTGAAAGAATGACTCCCCAGGATAATTTTAAATTTATCAATAGCTATTTATCGTGGATGGAACCTGTAATTTTGGAAAATAATGGATTTATTGATAAATATATTGGCGATGCGATTATGGCTTTATTCAATGGTAACGTAGATCATGCAGTCAATGCAGGAATTGCGATGTTGCAAGCACTCGCGGAATATAATATCACTTATCACAATCCCGATCTTCCACCCATCAAGATTGGGATTGGAATTAATACAGGAATATCAATGCTAGGAATAGTGGGAGGAAAATCTCGGATGGATGGAACTGTCATCGGAGATACGGTGAATGTAGCCGCCCGAATTGAAGAGTTAACGAAACACTATGGTGTACCATTACTGATTAGCGATTGCACCTATTTTGAATTACAAAAACCTGAAGCTTACTCTGTCCGCTTTATTGGTCAGGCTAAGGTCAAGGGTAAAGTGGAATTAGTTGGAGTCTATGAAGTTTTTGATGCGGACTCTCCCCCACTAAGAGATGCTAAATTTGCCACTAAAACCAAATTTGAACAAGCTCTGATTTTTTGTCACCAAAAGGAGTTTAAAGAAGCCGAAAAATTGTTGGAAGAGTGTCTGCAAAAAACTGGGCCAGATACAGTGGCTCAAATCTATTTAGCTCGATGTCAACAAGCATTAGGAAAGTAAAAATTTCCAGTTATGGCTAGTTTTAAATATTTTAAATTATCCTACCTTCTACCGCAACAACTGATTAATCATCTGATTCGCTTGCGACTCATAACTCCCCCCAAACAAATTAAAGTGATTCAAAATGTGATAGAGATTATATAGAATCTTCCTCCTCTCATAACCTCCCTCTAAGGCCAAAACATCATTATATCCACGATAAAACGCCGCCGAGAAGCCGCCAAATAACTCTGTCATCGCGATATCAACTTCTCTATCTCCCCAATAGGATGCTGGATCGAAAATCACGGGTTCTCCTGTAGATATTACCCCTGCATTTCCTCCCCATAAATCGCCGTGAACTAGAGAAGGTTGCGGTTTATGGTCGGCTAATAAATCGGGGATCGCTGCTAATAAACGTTCCCCAAGGGGAAAATGACCGCCTCGACGTTTAGCCAATTTTAATTGATAACCAATCCGATGTTCTGCCCAAAAATCAGCCCAATTTTCCGTCCAAGTATTAATCTGTGGCGTTGAACCAATTGTATTATTAATATCCCAACCAAAACCAGCCCTTGATAAAGTAGAATCAGAGGGATTGTATTGGTGCATCGCTGCTAATTTGCACCCCATCTTTTCCCAAGCTTGATTATCACCGCGCCCTCCTAAATCCAGCCATTCTAACACAATATAAGCAGAATTTCCCTCTGTTCCGCAACAAATAGGTTGAGGAACTAGAATTGTCTGAGTATCCCACATTTGCTGCAATCCTAATATTTCTGCCTCAAACATTGCTATTTGTGATGCTTGATTTAATTTCACAAAATAACTGCGGGAACTGTCGCTGATTTGATACCCTTGATTAATACATCCGCCACTAACTGAACGGCGGTTATCTATCTTAAACTTTTCTCCTGTTACTTCAGTAATGCGTGTAGCAATGTTATTCCACATAAAGTATCAAATTTATGGATGAGTTGCAATCAATGACTTCCTCGCGGGGTGGGGCGGGTTTTTTAGTCTTTGGGTATTCTTTAACAGCTATTGGCGAACCCGCCCCTAAAGGTTTGTGACAATGGTATTAAGAGATCTGGTTACAAACTATTCTTCAATTCCGTAATTAAAGCCTCTCCCATTTGCCGACAACCTACCAGTTTCATGCCTTCTGATTTAATATCGCCAGTGCGATAGCCTTGTTCTAAAACTTGCACTACGGCTTTTTCAATTTTATCGGCAGCAGTAGGCTGATTTAAGGCGTAACGAAGCATCATTGCGGCACTTAAAACTTGTGCTAAAGGATTAGCTTTATCCTGTCCGGCGATATCTGGTGCAGAACCGTGAACGGGTTCAAATACGCCGGGGCTAGATGCACCTAAACTGGCAGATGGTAACATTCCAATACTACCAGTTAACATGGCAGCAGCATCGGAGAGAATGTCTCCGAAAAGGTTGCTGGTGACGATAGTATCGAACTGTTTTGGCCACCGAATTAACTGCATGGCAGCGTTATCAACGTAGAGGTGAGAAAGTTCGACTTCGGGATATTCTTTTGCTAGTTCGGTGATGCGATCGCGCCACAATTGCGATACATCTAAGACATTAGCTTTATCAACAGAACATAACTTTTTACCGCGTTTCATGGCAGTTTCAAATCCGACTCGCCCAATACGATCTATTTCTGATTCTGTATAAGCCATCGTATTCACGCCGCGTTTCTCGCCAGTTTCCGTTTCAAAAATACCCTTGGGTTTACCAAAATAAATCCCGCCAGTAAGTTCGCGGATGACCATAATATCAACCCCTTCGACTACTTCTCGCTTCAAGCTAGAAGCATCAACTAATTGAGGTAAAATTGTGGCGGGACGCAAGTTAGCAAATAACCCTAAACCTGCTCTTAATCCTAACAATCCTGTTTCTGGGCGTTGGTGGCGAGGTAGATTATCCCACTTGTAACCGCCAATTGCTGCTAATAATACCGCATCGCTATTGCGGCACATTTCCAAAGTTTCATCCGGTAGCGGGTTGCCCGTTGCGTCGATAGCAACGCCGCCCATTAATGCTTCTTGGAATTCAAAGCTAAGGTCTAATTGTTGGCCAACAAGTTTGAGGACATCTACCGCCACTGCCATAATTTCAGGGCCAATGCCGTCGCCTGGTAAAAGAGTAATGCGGTAGTTCTGAGTCATATCAATTGGAGATTTTAGATTGAAGATTTGAGGTCGATAGAAATTTTTGTGCAAGGTGAGAAATTCTTGCCAGGTTATAATTGTATCAGCATAGGTAAACTAACAGTTTGAATTTAAGGCTAGCGATCGCCTCTCCTCTCCATCCAACGCCAGCAGGTTTTATTGGTGTAGCCACAGATTCAATCCGTCCTGTTCTCGTTTCAATTTCCGTAATACCCTTGGCGATCGCTGAAGCTAAAGGCTAGGCTAGCTGCTGACTACCTTTTTCGCATTTACTACCTCAAACATCAGGCTGCATAAGTCCCACTACCTCAGACATACCTTAGCTGTAGAGTGGGCAAAATTGGCAACTGTCTCTAGCGATATATAAGCTGAGAATGGTTTTGCCTACCATCCGTTTAACTAAAAATTTTCCTCCGAAAACTCAAGTTTCATCCCCGTCACCCCAGAAACATGACAAAAGAACTCGCAATCGACACTCGCGGACTTACCAAGCAATTCGATCGCCATATCGCCGTCAATGACATCGACTTGCAAATCGCGATCGGCGAAGTTTACGGACTCATCGGGCCCAACGGCGCAGGTAAAACTACCCTCCTGCGAATGTTAGCCACCGCCGAAGAACCAACGGCTGGCGAAATTTATATCAATGGCGATCGCCTCCTCTGTGATGAAAGCAACCCCATTCTCAAACAACGTCTCGGCTATTTACCCGATGACTTTCCCCTTTACGACGACCTCACAGTTTGGGATTATTTAGACTACTTTGCCAGACTTTATAACCTCCGAAATCCTCGCAAAAGAGAACGACTTTATGCAGTTCTAGAACTCGTCCAACTAGCTAACAAACGTAACAGCATTATTTCCACCCTGTCGCGAGGCATGAAACAGCGTCTCAGCTTAGCTAGAACCATCATTCATGAGCCACTTTTACTACTCCTAGATGAACCAGTTTCCGGCTTAGACCCCATCGCTAGAATGCAATTCCGCGAAATAATTAAAGCCTTACAAGAAGCTGGCATGACTATAATTATCTCCTCCCACGTCCTCAGCGACTTAGCAGAACTCTGCACCTCAGTCGGCATCATGGAACTCGGATATTTAGTCGAAAGTGCTCCTTTAGAAGAACTTTACAAACGCCTTAGCCGCCAGCAAATTTTCCTCTCTACTTTGGGTAAACTAGATGTGCTGACATCTGAACTGAAAAACCATCCTTGGGTTGAAAGTTGGGAAATAGTACCGGAAACTCAACAAGTCCGCGTACACTTTTCCGGCAATCGAGAAGATGCTGCAAACTTGTTGCGATCGCTTGTCTCTGCCAATATTCCCCTAACAGAATTCAACTGCACCCAAGAAGACCTAGAAACCATTTTCCTTAAGATGGGACACCAGCAAGCATCTTAATGAAGGAAGAAGGAAGAAGGAAGAAGGAAAAAATCAGGGTTATCATTTTCATCTTTTTAACTTGGAGAAAAATCTAATGCTAAGTACACAGATTCAAAAAATTGGTGACTGGAATCCTCAGCTATTTCGAGAAATCAAAGGTAGATTCAAAACTCGAAATATCGTCCTCGCAACAGGTATTTCTCTATTTGGGCAACTGCTTTTGCTGATGTATCACTTCACTCAGCTACCAGTATTAAATCCACTTGATAAATACTACGTCAATCGCTACTGCACGGGTAATAATAAGTCAAGCTACAGCGGGGCTAGCTGCTTCATACTCAATGGTAACTTTGTAATCGACTGGCAACAGTGGTGGTTAGATATATTTATCTGGCTTAGTTTTCTGGGTATATTTGCCTTACTAACTGCCGGAACCTTCATGCTAATCGGTGACTTAGAAAGGGAAGAAAAACGGGGAACACTTAACTTTATCCGCCTTAGTCCTCAGTCTACCCAGAGTATTTTTCTGGGCAAACTCTTAGGAGTTCCCAGTTTACTTTATCTAGCAGCCGCTTTAGCCCTCCCTCTACATTTGTGGTCAGGAATAAATGCCAAAATTCCCCTTTCTTTAATCTTGACCTTTGAAGGATTAGTCATTGCCGCTAGTATTTTTATCTACAGTGCCGCCTTATTATTTGGCCTAGTAAGTTCCTGGCTGGGAGGTTTCCAGCCTTGGTTAGGAACTATGATAGTCTTCTTGTTTTCCTGGATATTGAGTTACAAAAATATTACCAAAGATGGCTGGGATTTACTGAATTTATTTTCTCCTTCCACTATCCTCCCCCATCTAATTCCTGAGACTTTTCTCAAAACTCAGCGAATTTTTGGTAACAGCGATGCCAGCTATCAACTTTCTCAGTTAAAAGATTGGCAATGGTTTTATCTACCTGTCGGTGAAACAGCTCCTAGTACAGCCTGCTTTCTCTTATTAAATTATGGTCTTTGGACAGCATTAATTTGGCAAGCTTTAAAGCGTTACTTTCGCAATCCTAATGCCACTGCTCTTAGTAAAAAACAGAGTTATCTACTGATAGCTTACTTAACCATCTTGAATCTAGGATTGATTTTACAATCCTCTAGTACCATATCCCAGTTATATTTTATCGGCTTCGGGATCGTGTTAGTATTCTCTGGCTTAATCGCCGCTCTCTCTCCACATCGACAAACTTTGCAAGATTGGGCGCGATATCGTCAAGAACGCTTAAAAACAGGAGTTAAGTATTCTCTAATCCGCGATTTAATTTGGGGAGAAAAGAGTCCGGCTGTAGTTGCTATCGCTGTTAACTTATTGATTGTAGCTGCTCTATTTGTTCCTGCAACTCTAATTTTTGCTGAAACAGGAGATCGCAATCAAATTATCTTAGGTTTGCTTTACACTCTCAGTTTCATGTTAATCTGCGCTACTATAGCCCAGCTCATGCTGTTAATGAAAACTTCCAAAAGATCGCTGTGGGCAGGAGGTACAGTCGCAGCAGGAATTATCTTACCCCCGATGATTTTAGGAGTTCTATCCATTAATCCGGGAGAAAATGGAGGTGGTTTGTGGCTGCTAACACCGTTTGCCTTAGATGCCATCAGATACGCATCGATAAATGTCATAGTTAGCACACTCCTAGCGCAATTTGCTTTCTTTGGTTTCCTCAACTTCCAACTGACTCGGCAACTCAAAAAAGCTGGGGAATCGGCATCTAAAGCATTGCTAAAAAGTTAAGAAATTAAGAATTAAAAATGGGATGATTCTTCATTTTTAATTCTTAATTGAATAGCGCACTTTACTTGATTCTGGAGAAAATGTCAATGCTATTAACCCTTGAAACAATCGGCAACTGGAATCCTCAGCTATTTCGAGAACTCAAAGGCAGATTTAATTTTCGCAATGTCACGATTGCAGCTTCTATCTCTATACTATGTCAGTCTCTCCTAGTAGCCATAATTTCAGCCCCATCTTATACTGATACTGACTCTTGGGAAATTAACTCCCAGGAATGGTTCAATATATTCCAAAGTCTCAACTGGATTTTGCCAATTATCTTAGTCTTAGGTGGTGCCTATATGCTCATCGGCGATATGGCGAAAGAAGAACGCCGAGGCACTCTCAATTTTATTCGATTGACTCCGCAACCAAGTCAGAGCGTTCTAATTGGTAAAATTTTAGGAGTTCCAGTCTTGCTCTATTTCGCAATTGCCTTAGCATTACCTCTACATTTGTGGACTGCAACTAGCGCAGGTGTGGCTTTTGGCTTTGTTTTGACAATTTATTTAATGGTAGGTGCTATTTGCAGTTTCTTCTACAGCGGGGTACTTTTATCCACGCTGCTAGGAGCATCACAACCTTGGGCAGGAGCCATTTTATCCCTACTATTGGCATATCCACTCTTACTACTACTTAACTTCTTCATTGCTGTATTAACAGAAAATAGAGATGTGCTAGGGGATATCAATTTACCATTGAACTGGTATTATTTGCCAGTCGGTTCTAATTTAGGAATTGCTTGTTTATTTTACCTACTAAGTATCTGTTTGGGAACCTGCTGGATTTGGCAATTATTAAACCGCCGCTTCCGCAATCCTAATGCTACAACCATCAGTAAGTCACAAAGTTATCTATTAGTAACTTGTGTCAATCTTTGGATGTTAGGGTTTGGTGTAATCCAAACAGACTCCTACCTAATTGAAGGTATAAAGTATATCTTTTTGTTCTTTTTGTTCTTTTTGCTCCCTTGTTACTTTCTAATTTTAATTGCTGCTTTGTTACCTCATCGCCAAGCTTTACAGGATTGGGCGCGGTATCGTGGAGAAAGGAAGAATGAGAAAAAAGGAATAAAAACGATTTTTTCAGCTTTCCCAGTTGCAGTACAGGATTTAATCTTAGGTGAAAAAAGTCCTGCACTGGTCGCGATCGCAATTAATATCGCTATTACTGCTGCGATTTGGATACCTTGGATGTTGCTGTTACCTGAACAAAATAATTCGCTTTTTAACACCTGGGAACAATATTCAAAAAATCAAGTTATCCTAACTTTTTTCTTGACTGCTAATTTGATTTTAATCTGTGCTGCGATCGCGCAACTCACGTTGTTAATGAAAACTCGCAAACCAGA
Organism: Kamptonema formosum PCC 6407; assembly: GCF_000332155.1. Classification (GTDB taxonomy): domain Bacteria; phylum Cyanobacteriota; class Cyanobacteriia; order Cyanobacteriales; family Microcoleaceae; genus Kamptonema; species Kamptonema formosum. The sequence goes on from NZ_KB235904.1 coordinate 827,008, forward strand.
AATCTGGGCTGCTACCGCAGTTAGTGCAGTGATTATCTTACCACTGGTAACTATGGCAGCGTTAGGTTTTACGTTTGAGAAGAATCCTGATTGGTTCCTGATTTCACCATTGGCCGCGATCGCGATTCAAAAGGCCTCAACAACCGCCATTTTCCTGACAATTCTCGGTCAGTGGAGCGTTTTAGCACTTTTGAGCCTGCAATTAACCCGACAGTTGCGAAAAATTGGTGAGTCTAATTCTAAATCACTGCTAGCAGTTCGTCCCTCTTTACCCGCTAGCAGTAATTAATTAAACGTAGGGTGGGCGATCGCCGACAACCATCGATCGCTATGAGTTATAAGCTGGAAGCGGCGAGCGCCCACCTTACAAGTTATTCACAACTAACAACTAACAACTAACAACTAACAATTAACCACTCTTCTTAAGAGCCTTTTTCACCAATTCTGGAATCTGAGAAATTCGCTCAGCAACAGGTATTTTTGCCTCTTGAAAAGCCGCAATTTTACTTTCCGCCGTGCCTGCCTCTGTTGTCCGCACAGCAGCACGAGAACTAATTAAAGTACCCGCATGACCCAAAGGTTGACCCTTCGGCGCGTAACGACCAGCAATGTAAGCAATAACAGGCTTATCGATCGCCTCAGCAATGTAAGAAGCCGCCGCCTCTTCACTCCCACTACCAACTTCCCCTACCAACACGATCGCATCCGTACTGTCATCCTCATCTAAAATTTGCAGCCATTGCATAAAAGACGAACCAACAATCACATCGCTACCAATACTCACCCCAATCGACTGTCCCAACTTCGCATTAGTAAGCTGTAGGGCAATTTCATAAGTTAGCGTATTGCTACGGCTAATTAGTCCCACCGGGCCTGGAGTGTAAAATTCACTTGGATGCGTGCCCAGCAACAACTTATCTGGCACAATGATCCCCGGACAATTTGGGCCGACAACCAGAGTTTCCGTTGCCTCTGCTTTTCTAACTAAACGCACCATATCTAGGGGAGGTACGCCTTCTGTGACAATTACGATCTGTTGGATGCCAGCCGCGATCGCTTCTAACGCCGCATCTAGCACCGAATAAGGGTGTACAAAAATTACCGAAGTGTCAATCTTGCCAAAAGCAGACAGTGCTTGTTCCACAAGGTCAAAAACTGGAATTCCGTGCAACTCTTGCCCCCCCAGGCCCGGACTCACCCCCGCAACTACATTCGTCCCGTAGGCTTTCATCATCAAGGCAGCTTGAGTTGAGGCGGGAGATTCTGTAATCCCTTGCACTAAGACTTTGGTCTGTGGAGTTAAATTCATGCGAATGCCAGTTGACAGTTTAGGGGCTAGGGGTTAGGGGAAAAAAGGGGCTAGGGGCTAGGGACTAGGGGCTAGGGGAAGAAGGGAATTATAGAATCAATGGTTTCAGGAATTCAGAACTTCCTAACCGACGAAAGCGGTTGCTATAACAGTTGACAGTTAACAGTTAACAGTTAACAGTTAACAAGTTAACAGTGACTACTTAGCCAAGGATACAGCTTGTGCTACCGCCTCATCCAACTTTTCTGCCAGTTGCAGTGAAAGTCCCGCTAAACGCTCTTTAGTTGTGTCCAGTTGATCGCCCACTAAGCGCAGTACAATCTGCGGATTACGGTTAGCGCGGGCTTTTCGTTCCAAATAGGTCGCGATCGCCAACGTCATTTCCTCACCAGCAGCCACACTGCCCAATATATTAACCAGTACCACCTTAACGCTTTTATCCTGACTCACCAACTCCAAACCCCTTTCCAACCGCTCTCGCAGCGTATCTGTCAGTTCATAGCGCTCAAAGGAACCTAAATTCAAGAAATTAGCTGGCTTTCCCTTAGCATGAGTTACAGCATCCAGCGTAGCCATTGTCAGACCAATTCCATTGCACAAAATCCCAATATTGCCTTCAAGTTCCACCAAATTTAGTTGAGAATGGGAAATTGGCTGCTGCGGATTGGAGTTAGCATCAAGAGGCGATCGCCCCACATTCGAGTCATATCTTCGTAACCCAGAGACTGAGGAGTGGGAAACTTCCCCCGATGCTCTCGCCCCACTCCCCCGCTCAATATTTCCCCTACTCCCAAACTGTTTCTTACCCACCAATCCCGCCAAGTCTAGATGCCGTCCCAGAGCCTCATCATTAGCAGTTACTTTACCATCTAGAGCCATCACTTCACCCGATCTGCTGATCCCCAGAGGATTAATTTCCACCAAATCCAAATCTTTCTCAACAAACAACTGGTACATCTTCTCCACGATCGCGCTCACCGACTGAATCAGCCCTCCCTGCAATCCCATTTTGAGCGTCAAGCGTCTGGCATAGAAAGGCGAAAAATCTTGGTCTACAATCACCTGCTGCATTTGAGCGATCGCCGCCTCTACATTAATTCCACCTTGTTTAGAACCCAGAAGTACCGGCCGACGAGCAACAGGATCTAAAAGCACAGCCAGGTATAATTCTTGGTCAGCATCATACTTTGCCTCAGCCAGCAGCACTTCTGGGTACTCATCCATAATCGGCAAATTAAAAATTGTCTGAGCCGCCGCCACCGCATCAATCGTATTTTCCACAAACTTGATGCCCCCCGCCCGGCCCCTACCACCTGCTCGTACCTGAGACTTCAGTACAACAGGATAGGGAATTTTTAGCCCCTTTAAGTCTGTTGGGTAATCAATCCGTTGCGATGGCAATACAGGAATCGCCATCTCCCGAAATAACGCTTTAGCTTGATATTCTAATAAATCCATTATTGGTAATTGGTAATTGGTAATTGGTAATTGGTAATTGGTAATTGGTAATTGGTAATTGGGATACACAGATTTTACAGATTCCTCTGATTTCACAGACTAAACGAGCGTGACTCTAACTAATCCGTGTAATCCGTGTAATCGGTAAAATCCGTGTTCATAATTGGTAATGGGTATCACTACCTTGATGAATAGTTTTAACCCATTTTAGCTGCTTCGGTCGTACCGAAATCCTTGCCGTCACGCTGCCGACAACTACCAACCAGTGCAACATATACAGCGTACCGCGCAGGGTTTGTAGTAAAGTAACAAAAACATTAGAAACAGCAAATTTCGTCTGCCTGCGAGTACGGCGCAGCCCTATAAACATTCCTACCAAAGATAGAGTAACCGTCATCACAGTTAGAGGGCTAGTTATCGGCAAGCGGCGCAGAACAATCGACATCAAAGTATCAGGCAACGCCACAGTAGGTAAAAGATATTGCGTTACCCAAAACCCAAATAAATCCCAAGTTTTCCCAGTTCCCATCCGGTTGCGAACAATCAATCGCCAGTAATCCAGATAACGTTGATAGCCACCTTCTGCCCAGCGGTTCCGTTGATGCCATAAAGCCAAAGCATTAGTAACACCTTCTTCCAGCACAGCCGGAAAAGCTAAAAATTCAATATCCCACTTGTCTAAATGTAGTCGAATTGTTAAATCCAAATCATCAGTAATAGTCTCCTCATTCCAGCCCCCGCAGCCCTCCAGAGCACTGCGTCGGACAAACTGACCATTACCCCGCAATTCTCCAATCCCACCTATAGCAGTCCGCTGCTGTTGGAAAAAACTATCGAGAGCCATCTCCGACTCTTGGCCGCGAGTCCAAAAATTTAGGGGAGCATTCGCGATCGCTTTTCGCACCTGTACCGCTCCCACCTGCGATCGCTCAAACATCGGCAACACCCGCCTCAGCAGATCCGAAGTCACGATCGCATCAGCATCAAACACCGCCAATATTTCCCCCTTAGTCATCGGTAACACTTGATTGAGCGCTCCCGACTTACCCCCACTAGCATCTGACCCTCGGCGAAAGACACGCAACTGAGCGTACTCTTCAACCAACTTTTCCAACACCTCTGGAGTTTTGTCCGTGCTGTAATCGTCAATCACCCAGAGCTCATATCGGCTAGTCGGATAGTCTATATTGCAGATCGTCTTGACCAGATCGCTAATCACCGCCTCCTCATTTTTAGCAGCTACCAGCAGCGAGACATAAGGCCAATTCTCCCGATCTTCCTCACTCTCGGCACTCAAAGGCTCCGGTATAGATTGGGGCTTAGCAAACAAAACCCTACAGGCGTGAATCCATAACAAGCCTGTCAAACCCCAAACTAACCACGAGCCCCAAGAGACTAAGTGGAGAGTAATCGTACCACCCCAGATTATGGTCAAAGCTACAGCCGCTTTGCCCCTGCGCCCTCGGTATAAGGTTTGAGGGAAAGAAGGCGAAAAGGGAACATTGGAAGATGAAGAGAGGGGGATGGCGGGAGAGGGGAAAATTCCCTGACTCCGCCAATCATCTACCATACCCTGTTCCTCCTGAGCTAACTCAGGGATATCTAAGCTAAGTTCGCTTATGGAATCGCTGTCTGGCCAAGAACTCTCCTGCATAGGTAACAAGATTCAACCACCAATAGGTTCAGATTTTTAGGGACAAGTATTCACTTTATCAGTTTGTAGGCTTTTAGCTCTACTGGTTGTTGGCAAGTTTAGCCTGCGAATCCCTAGTATAGTTGGGTTGTGGAGTTTCCCATCCAAATTGAGATTAATTCTCTGGAGATCCTGATTATGTCTATTCCTCAACTGAAGCCAGCCGATGAGAAAGAGGCCAAAGTCTACGCGCCCTTCTGCCAGGAAACGAGGCGCAGATTTTTACCTTTAGCTATTAGCCTCTACAAGCTCAAAAGTTTAGAAGGAGCGCGGAAAATTGATGGGGGCGAGGATATTCCCTTTGTTGCTAGTTGGAATGTCTCCTCACTGCCAATTGACTTGACTCGCTGCCGCGTACTGTTTGATGGCAATGCCGAGCTTAGTTATGAAGTCACTCTGCAAAGTTCGGAGTTTGTCAATTTCTTAATTGATGTACTGCTGACTTTTCAGCGCACTCGTACAGTGGATTTTTCTAAAGGATTTTACCGCAAGCTGATGCGCCTTGATGATTAAGTTGGATTAGGAGATGAGTGAGGATGGGGGAGATCGGGGAGATCGGGGAGATTGCTATATTGCGATCGCAACCTAGCGAAGTTTTGATATCTAGGATTTACGCACCCCACCAAAGAAACCGGGTTTTTTAGAGAATCTGTGGGTGCGGGCGAAGTATTTTCGTAAAAAACCCGGTTTCTGGAGTCCCATACGTAAGTCCTAAGTTTTTCTGAACTTACGCAAAAGGTAATTTTTGTAATTACAAACGCAGTGAAGCAATCTTTTACTTTTGCTACAGCTTTACAAGGTCAGAAATTACGCAAAAATATCTGTAATGCCGCGTACAAAAACCGTCAATAAACCATTTTTCCGATCTGCGTTACTGCACAAGCCTGCTTAAATCCTCAAAAGTAAATCCTAACCAAGTAAATTTTTCTCTCTCCCCGATCCTCGCTATCTCCCTCTCTCTCTCCTCCCCAGCCTCCCCGTTCTTTAATGATTTATCCTTCTCTATGCCCCCCCTCAATCAAAGTGGTGTATCATAAATTGGAGCTTGGGAAGCAAATGCCTACCACCAACCACAAACAATAAGTAAGCACAACCTCGAATTCGAGCAAGTGTCTAAAGGCTTTAAGGCTTACGCCATTGTGTGTTAGGTTCGCCTAGCCCTCAAGAATCCCATCCAGTTCGGCAGAGCTCACGGCGAAGCCTAAGCGGGGTGAGAGTGTCAAATATGTAATTCTTGTCTAAAAACAAGAAATTCAAACTAGCCACCAAAACAATTGTTAGAAGGCTCTATCCGTGCAATTGTCAAACTTTGTGCGTGATTATAGGGCGAAATCTGGCTGTTAGTTGCGAATTTCGGTAGAAAAATGAATTTGTCCAAATTTACAGGTCGAAATTGAGGAGTGAGGGCGTGGCGAAATCCGCCAATTATTTGCTGATTGGATCGACTGAAGCTTATAGCGGTAAGTCTGCGATCGCGTTGGGAATGGCTTGTCAGTTCCAAGCAAAAGGACAAGCTATCGGCTATGGCAAACTCCTAGCAACTTATTTCCGCGACGATCGCGCTGATGGGGCAGACGAAGATGTGCGATTCGTGGCCCAGACGTTGAAGCTTTCAGAAAGCCAGTTGCAGCCAACTCTGCTGTCGCTGGACGAGGTTACGATTCACAAACGGCTACGGGGCGAAGATCGAACTGATTATCGCCAGTCTCTAGCTCGCCACGCGCAAGCGCAAGCCCCTGGCTTGGTGCTGTTAGAGGGGCCAGGTAATTTGGAAGAGGGTAGTCTATTTGACTTATCGATACCTCAAGTGGCTGAGACAGTTGATGCCTCTGTGCTGCTGGTGGTAAGGCCAATTTCCCAATTTGTCGATGCTCTACTCTCGGCTAAACGGCGCTTAGGCGATCGCTTAGTTGGCATTGTAGTTAACGATGTTCCCTCTGAACAGCTAGAAGTAGTTACAGGAATGGTGCGACCATTTTTGGAAGGCCAAGGCATTCCTGTATTGGGAATACTTCCCAGAAGTGCTTTGCTCCATAGTGTCAGCGTTAACGAACTGGTGCGGCAGTTGAAAGCCGACGTACTTTGTCGTTCCGACCGTTTGGACTTGATGGTGGAATGTCTTTCTATTGGCGCGATGAACGTCAGTTCCGCTCTAAAATATTTCCGCAAAGCGAGAAATATGGCAGTAGTTACGGGAGGCGATCGCACGGACATTCAGCTAGCAGCCTTGGAAAGCTCGACCCAGTGCTTGATTTTGACCGGCCAGCTCCCCCCTTCTCCCCTGGTTCTCAGCCGGGCAGAAGAGGTGGAAATTCCCGTTTTGTCCGTTGATTTGGATACCCTGACCACAGTGGAAATTATCGACAGAGCCTTTGGCAGTGTGCGCCTGCACGAACCGATTAAGGTAGAGTGCATCACTCAGTTAATGGCAGAGCATTTTGACATTGACCGACTGATAGCATCTTTAGGTCAAGTGTAAGCGCAAGGGGGCAGAGGAGCGGGGGGCGGGAGATGGGGGAGATGGGGGAGATGGGGGAGATGGGGGAGATGGGGGAGATGGGGGAGATGGGGGAGATGGGGAGGATGAGGAGGATTGGGAAAATGGGGAAGATGGAACAGGAAAGACGAAGATTTTCCCCCTGTCCCGCTCCCCATCTCCCCCGCCCCCTGCCCCTCTGCTCCCCCGCTCCCCATCTCCCCTGCCCCTCTGCTCCCCCTCTCTAGATTAAAAGTTCAAAAGTTGCCAGACCTGCTAAAATCTACAAGGTTGTTATATTTAACTTGATACAATCTTTGAGTCAATCAATTGAACTACCCAAGGTAGATGATTTTTTACAAGAACTCGTCGCGATCCAGCAAACCGGCTCAAAACGGATTGCATTATTAGGATCTCGTCACGTTCCTATTACCCATCAGCAACTAATTGAGATGCTGAGCTATGCCCTGGTTCTAGGAGGCAATCAACTAATTACCTCCGGGGCTACAGGCACAAATTCAGCAGCTATTCGGGGGGCCATGCGGGCCGATCCAAACCTGCTGACAGTGATTTTGCCTCAAAGTCTGAGTCGCCAGCCTAGAGAGTCTAGGGAACAACTCGATCAAGTAATACACTTGGTAGAAAATCCCAAAAATGATGCTTTGTCTCTAGGGGAAGCAAGTGCGTTGTGCAATCAAGAGATTGTATCTCGTTGTCAACAGCTCATCTGTTTTGCGTTTCACGAAAGTCATACCCTATTGCAAACTTGCCGGGATGCTGAAGATCAGCGCAAAGTAGTTACTCTGTTCTATTTTGATTAAAATACAAAGCCAATCGCGATCGTGCAATTACCTGTTTCGACAATTCTGCTCGATTCTATTGCAGCGGCGGCTGCGTTAGTTTACGTACCTTATTTAGTCGTAGCCTATGGGCGTTTGCAAGTAGGCTACGATTTAAAGGCACCCCGCGCTATGTTTGATAAGTTGCCTGCTTATGCTCAGCGAGCAACTTGGGCTCATCAAAATTCGTTTGAGACGTTTGTAGTGTTTGCGGCTGCGGCTTTCATGGCTTATACGACTGGTCAAAATTCCGATGAGGCTGGTTGGGCGGCGCTGATTTTTGTGATAACGCGGCTATTATTTTCAGTTTTCTATATTCTGAATGTACCGCTGGCGCGATCGCTAATGTTTGGTATCGGTTCTTTTTGTACTGGTACTTTATTTGTTCTCAGTTTGATAACTGTTAATGGTTAGTGGTTAGTAGTTAGTGGTTAGTGGTGATTAGAAAAATGAAACTAACAGCTAACAACTAACAACTAACAACTAACAACCAACACTAACAATTAGGATTTATGGCTTCTACATATTCATTTGATATTGTCAGCGACTTCGACAGACAAGAATTAGTAAATGCTGTTGACCAAACCGTGCGCGAAATCCAAAGTCGCTATGATTTAAAAGATACGAAAACGACTTTAGAATTGAAGGAAGAGTCGATTAATGTGAATACAGATAGTGAATTCACTCTCGATGCTATTCATACTATTTTGCAAACAAAGGCAGCTAAAAGAAACCTTTCCCTGAAAATTTTTGATTATGGCAAAGTAGAATCTGCTAGCGGTAGTCGGGTGCGACAAGAGATTAAGCTGAAAAAAGGAATTGCCCAGGAAATTGCCAAACAAATTAATAAGTTAATCCGCGACGAATTTAAAAAAGTTCAATCTTCAATTCAAGGAGATTCAGTGCGGGTTTCTGCTAAGTCTAAAGATGAGTTGCAATTGATTATTCAGCGCTTGAAGGAGGAAGATTATCCGGTAGCGCTGCAATTTACTAACTATCGTTAGGAAGACAGTTACTAGAAATTGTCGAAAATCCCATCACTATTACTATTAGTGTCAAAGCGAGCAAACACAGTAGACAGTCACCTCATAACTATCAACCTTCAATTCTGGACGTAGTTGCTGTAATTATGAAACTATCTAGTAAAAATCTTGAGGCTTCTCTTAATACTGTTTACGATGCCATTATTGTTGGCGGTGGTATGGGTGGATTATCCGCAGCAATCTATTTAGGTCGCTACGGGCTCAAATGTTTAGTAATAGAAAAAGGGAAAGGGCGATCCCTTTGGATGCAGGATTTGCGTAATTATTTAGGGCTAGATCCTCATACACCCGGTAGAGATATATTGAATCATGGAACTAAGCAAGCGTTAGACTGGGGCGCAGATCATCTTCGAGGTTATGTAGAAGAAGTAACCGATGAAGGAGAGACATTAGCGGTACGGGTAAAGGTAGGAAAAAAAGATAGTATTTATCCTGTATTTCGGAGTAAATATCTAATCGCCGCATCGGGGATAATGGATAATTTACCTGAAGTTGAGGATATGCAGAATCTCTATAATTATGCAGGTTATACACTTCACGTCTGCATGATTTGTGATGGTTTTGATATGTGGGATCGGAAAGCAGTTTTGATTGTTAATTCCGAATCTCAAATCAATGCAGCGTTTGTGTTGAATTGGTTTACTCCTTATATTTCGGTGCTAACTCATGGTTTATGTGAGGTTAGCGATACAATGAGAGAGAAGCTTGCGGATCATGGATATCCTTTATATGAGTCACCAATTGCTCGTTTTTTGGGTGAAAAACATCAAATGAGCGGTGTGGAATTAAAAGATGGTACGGTAGTTGAGGCGACGACTGGTTTAATTAGTATGGGTTCGGTTTACCATAACCATTATTTAAAGGGAATTGAGGGGTTAGAGTGGGATGGTGAGAATTTAGTTACTAATGAGATGGCGCAAACTAGCCACAGTCGAATTTTTGCCCTTGGTGATTTGAAAAAGGGATTAAATCAGGTGTCAATTGCTGTTGCTGATGGTACTTTGGCGGCCACTCAAATTTGGCGTAATATTCGTCGCGCTAGTACACCTCGTAAGTGGGAAGAGAATCTTGTTAAGAGTGCGACAGAGGTTGAGACTCCTGTCTAATAGCTAAAGTCCTCTTAAGAGGATTAAGAACCTTATAGGAATGCTAGTTTTTAGACTTAAAATGAAGTTAAATAGGAAAAATCACTGACTTATTTTTATATGGTCAAATTACCCCCAGAACGTCGAGCGATTATTTGGGACTTGAAACAACGACTATTAGATATTGTGGATGAAGCTAAGGCTACTGAGTTAGACTTATTGGAGCGTTTTGGAGAAACGGAGAGGACTTTAGGTGTATTGGATCAACTGACTGAAATTGCCGAGCAAGCGAAAGAACGATTTTCTCAACTGTCTATCTTACAAATACGGATTGCAGAATCACAACCAAGGGCTACTCCCGATCTGTTAAGATTGTTGGATGATAGGATTGTGATTATCTCAGACCGGGTTCCGGCTTTGGAACGTAGTACACAAGAAATTAAAGCTGATTGGAATTTATTATGAATGAAGCACCTTTTTTGCCCGATCCCGAACAGGTAAAGCAGACTCTGACGAAGGCGCATCGTGCTTGTCAGGATATGGAGTTAGCAGGTTTGGAGTTACAAGAGGTAATTGAAATGTTAGAACGTAATATTAGAGAACAACGTCTTAAGCGATTAAAGCAGGTTTCTTAGGTGGAAAAAGAGAGGTAAAAAGCTTAGGCGAAGCCAGCGAGCCGGATCGCTCTTTTTATCCGACAAGGGCGATCGCGTGGAGTGAGAAACCGGGTTTTTGCACAAGATATTGGTGTATAGGCTCATGCGATCTGAAAAACCCGGTTTCTATTTGTTTGGGTAAAGGGCGATGCCTTCGGCTGGCGCAAGCCTACGCTTAGAGATGATTTGGGATAAACTAATATAGATGCCAAATTGAATCTTGAGGAAATTCTATGACACCAGTAGTCATTGCAGAGCATATTGAAATTACTCCCGGAGTGTGCGGCGGTAAACCGCGCATTGCTGGACATCGAATTAGAGTTCAAGATGTTGTAGTCTGGCACGAACAGATGGGAATGTCCCCTGATGAAATTGTGTCGCGGTATCCTACAATCGCTTTAGCGGATGTGTATGCAGCTTTGGCTTATTACCACGATAATCTTGAGGAAATTCGACAACAAATGCAAGAAAGTGAAGCTTTTGTGCAAGAATTGCAAGCCAAAATTCCTTCCAAGGTGCAGCAGAAATTAAGAGGACAGAATCTTGGAAAAGATCCAGTTTCATTTGGATGAACAAGTCGAATTGGCGATCGCAGAAGCTTTATATAATCTGATCTCCATCGGGAATAAACTTAGGGTAAACTTTCCATCCATCTGTCACATAAAAATGGCATTTCCATTTATTAACAATCTCCCATAGTGGTTCAAAGGTTCTGGCACTATGGTCGCCTAAAACCCATCCTAGAATACCTGGTTGAAATTGACATACATTTTGAGACATTCACGTTTCACATCTTCAGAATAACCTTTATGAGGTTGATAGCCATCTATAAATTGTCTGCCACAACCGACACAAATATAATTCTGTTTACCTTTTTTATGACCATTTTTATTAACATGAGTTGACTGACATTCAGGACATTGCATAAGCTCTGCGTTTTGTGAAGTGTTATTTTTTGGCGATCGCACTCTCAAATCATCATACCCCAATTCACCAACGCCACTTCTTGTTGTGTTTCATCAGTGTAAAATTCTGCTTCATCTTCAGCTTTTTGCTCTTCTTCGCTGCCGTTAACTGCGGAAGTTTCCTCCGTACTGCCATCGCTTATATTAGAGGGATTTTCAACAGGTCTTTCTGTGGTTAAATTATCCCCTGTAGCCGTTTCTGTTGGAGCGGTGATTATGCTATTTTCGGCTAATGGAGTTTCTATTATTGTCCTGGGGGGGTGACAATGTGCCTGAAAGCAAGGTGGAGTAAAGATTTAGCCCACTTATGCTAAAAAAAGATAGGTAGCTTTTTTGTTACACGCTTACCTATCCAAAAACATAATGTTACCTTCATTTTATCAGACCCACTTACAAAAACAACTCACACAGGCTCAGTTTGTTCTGCTAACAATCTTACTGAATCTGCTACAATCCGAGAAACAGGTGAGATTAGAGAGACTCGCACGGATATTTCCCTATCCAATTACAACGGAAAGTCGCCGTCGCAAGCTACAAAGATTTCTGGACTTGCCTCAATTAGCGCTCGCGGATATCTGGTTCCCTTTGATTGCTTATTGGTTAACAACTTATTGCTCGGTCGGACAAACTTTATCAATTGCTATTGATCGCAGCCAATGGGGCTGCATCAATCTGTTTACGATCGCCCTAATCTGGCGGAAAAGGGCCATTCCATTATACTGGTGCTTGTTACCCAAGTTAGGAAACAGTAACCTGCAAGAACAAACCCTCGCTCTACAAGAAGTTTTACCCTTACTTAAAAACTATAAAGTTATCGTTTTAGGAGATCGTGAATTTTGTTCAGTAGATTTGGGAAACTGGCTCAAGACAAAGGGTGTGTCTTTTTGTTTAAGGCTGAAAAAGAATCATTGTATAGAAACAGAAAGCTTAATCTGGCAACGCTTAGAGCAATTAAAAATAGTACCAGGAACTGCGTTATACTTTCAGGGAGTAAGGGTCAGAAAAACCCGACCCGTAATAGGATTTGATATCGCCTGTAAATGGAAACGCGACTATGGGGGAATCCAAGTAAAAGAGGCCTGGTTTATTTTGACAGATTTGGGCTCATTGCCAGTGGCGATCGCGGCTTATAAAAAACGGATGGGAATAGAAGAGATGTTTCGAGATTGCAAAACAGGAGGATATAATTTAGAAGGGAGTGGCTTAAGGGGAGAGCGATTCATTAAAATAATTTTGTTGATGGCGATCGCATACACTTCAAGTATATTTCAAGGGACTGAGATTCAGAAAAAGCATCTGCAAAAATATGTATCTCGCCAGAAAGACCCGCGTCAAAAATACTATAGAAGGAGTATATTTGGGAGCGGTCAGGATGGAGAAAAATAGGTGAATTATCTCGATCGCTACGACTTAGAAGTTCAAGAGTAAACGCAAGTTAACTAGAAATAAACGTCGATTCTATCAGCAGGGCATACGAGCTGCAACCCTGATACGCTCTGACTCCTAGCACTCTTTGTCACCCTCCCAGATTATTGTCTCTTCTTCGACTAATACATCTTGGTTTTCATCGGGTGGACTTATCGTTGCACTCGAATCATTATTCGTAGAATTACTGGAACTCTCTTCGGGGTTTTCCTTGGCAACACTTTCTGTCAAATCATTGCTATTTGTCTCATTCGGTTCTACGGAGTTAGTTACTTGATTGGATATTATCTCCTCCTCAATTTCCGAACCAATTTCTAAAGCTATTGTTTCCCCTGTAAGTGGGTCTATAGTCTCTTTCTGATTAATTTCCCCATTGCCAATCTCTGTACTTTCAGCGTTATTTGTTATTGCATCATCAACAGAAGTGCTGATAGTGGTTTCTTGGGAGTGAGTTGTTTCTGAAGTGATTACTGAGTCATCCGAGTTAGTGGTTTCTGAAGTGATTTCTAAGTCATCCGAGTTAGTTGTCTCTGAAGTAATTTCTAATTCATCTGGGTTAGTTGATTCATGGGAATCTGTGGTAGAAACTTCGGCTAAATCATCTGCGGTTTCACTTTCTGAAATAATTGATTGTTCAGAAGTGCTTTCTGTTTCTGGAGTTGTTAATATATTTGAGGATTCTTCTGGAGTAGCTAAGCTTTCTCCCAAGTTTTTTTCAGTCTCTGATGTTATCCCTAATTCGGAATCTGTCTCAGTAAATTCCTCAGTAGAATTAGTTTCGTCTGTTGTTCCTGTCAGAGTATTACTTGGCGATATTGTATCTTGATTCTCCACAGCATCACCTGTAATTAAATCTGGAGAATCAGTCGATGTTTCTGAAGAATTGTTTGATATAATTTTTGTTGACGGTTCGTAATCACTACCTGTGAGAGGGTCTACGATGGCTTTCTCACTGCTGGCAACTTCCTCTAATATCAGGCTCAGACTATAATTAATGTTATCCTCTGCTGAGATTACCAGTAGAGAATACTCCCCCGCACCTAAATCGCTGAAATTTATTTCCTCTGGAATTGTCCCCGTTAAAGATGAACTGCGAAGTACAGTACCATTGCTACTTTGAAGTTGCAAATCGGCATTACCAGTTAAGCCGTCAAGGATAGCTTTGAAGTTTCCTGTCTGGTTGACGCTGAAGTTGAGGGTGTCAGGGTAGGCTGTCCCTACTTGTCCTGTATATGTTTTGCTACCACTGACTAAACCTAGATTATTAGGCATGATGCACTTCTCCTGACCTTACTACGCAACTATTTATCTATCTGTAGGTCTGTCAGGGTGAAAATGCTGTTTTTACGCCAAATCGGAAAATTGTTACAAAAGTTTACCTTATCTCCTATTTTGCCAGTATCATATCTAGGCTATACCCTACCTAACCCCCGAACCACCTCTCCCTGCCCTCTCCTTTTAGGAGAGGGAAAAGGAATAAATTTGCTATTGGGAAAGGGGAGTAATTAATACTATTAAACTCACAGAGATTTAATATTAAGAATTCTTCTCCCCTCTCCATGCGGTCGAGGGGTTGGGGGAGAGGTCAAACGATTTTTTGGGCAGAATGAAACAGCCCTACTTTTTAAGGGGGGTTAGACAGAGTAATTACAAACTTGCCATCACTTCACGGGCCGCCGCCAAAGTCCGGTCAATATCCTCATCGGAGTGAGCAACAGAAGTAAATCCAGCCTCAAATTGCGAAGGAGCAAGATAAATTCCTCGCTCTAACATTCCGCGATGAAAACGGCTAAATTTACTCAAATCAGACTTTTTAGCATCTTCATAATTGTGAACTGGGCCGCCAGTAAAAAATAAGCCAAACATTCCGCTAATTTGGCCGCCGCAAGCAGCAATACCAGTTTCCTTAGCAATTTTCAGCAATCCTTCTGACAACTTTTTTGTCACCTTATCTAACTGCTCGTAAGTCCCTGGTTTTTGCAGCAATTCCAAAGTCTTAATCCCAGCAGTCATTGCCAAAGGATTACCCGAAAGCGTTCCCGCTTGATACATCGGCCCGGAAGGAGCGACCATTGCCATAATGTCCTTACGACCACCGTAAGCACCCACTGGTAAACCGCCACCGATGATTTTACCTAAAGTTGTCAAGTCGGGAGTAACGCCGAATTTTTGCTGAGCTCCGCCGTAAGCAATGCGAAAACCGGTCATCACTTCGTCAAATACTAACAGTGCTTTGTTTTCCTTAGTAATCTCTCGCAAGCCTTCCAAAAAGCCGGCATCCGGTACAATAAATCCGGCATTACCGACAACTGGTTCTAAAATTACCCCTGCTATCTCACCGGGATTTGCGGCAAAAAGTGCCTTAACAGCTTCCAAGTCATTATAAGGAGCATTGAGAGTGTTGCTCGTGACTGATTTGGGCACGCCAGGGGAGTCGGGTAAACCCAGGGTGGCTACGCCAGAACCGGCTTTCACCAAGAACATATCGGCGTGGCCGTGATAGCAACCTTCAAATTTAATGATTTTATCGCGTCCGGTAAAAGCTCTCATTAGGCGGGAAACGGCCATGCAAGCTTCTGTCCCAGAGTTGACAAAACGCACCATTTCAATGCTGGGAACGGCATCAATTACCATTTCCGCTAGCACGTTTTCCAAAGCACAGGGAGCTCCGAAACTGGTGCCTTTTTCTAGGGAGTCGCGTAGGGCGTTGATGACTTCGGGGTGGGCGTGGCCGCAGATGGCGGGGCCCCAAGTACCTACGTAGTCGATGTATTGGTTGCCATCGACATCCCAGATATAGGCTCCTTTGACTTTATCAAAGACGATGGGTTGTCCGCCTACTGATTTGAAGGCGCGTACTGGGGAACTAACGCCTCCGGGCATTAATTTCTGGGCGGCGGCAAAAATTTCTTCGGATTTGGTAGTTTTCAAGGTTGTGGAAACCAATGTTTTCTCCTTAATGAAAGTTTCTTGTTGCTAGAATGCTTAAATACAGGCTTGAAGACAGGCGTGAGAATGGATGAGAGAAAAACTATATTAGTCGATCTTCTCGTAGAAGCCAATCGCTGACAATCCCTAGCTTTACTTTTTGCTACTTTAGGTCAGGCGGGTACGCTTTCAACCTCGAAGGAGTATTCCGGGGGAGTGAAGGGGGAAGGTAGATGATATTGTAGAAAGTCAGCCCTCACTTTTGAAGCCTCAAATTATGTCTGCTCCCGATTTCGCTGCTTTAAGCCAATCTATCCCGGTTGAGAAAATTCGCTATAACGAGCAGGGTTTAGTGCCTGCGATCGTTCAAGATTATCTTGATGGTACGGTGCTGATGATGGCATGGATGAGTCGGGAATCGCTACAAAAAACTCTGGAAACTGGGCAAACTTGGTTTTGGAGTCGTTCTCGTGGGGAGTTATGGCATAAGGGGGCGACTTCAAGTCACGTTCAGAATATTAAGTCTGTGCGTTATGACTGCGATAGCGATGCTTTGCTGTTTACGGTGGAACAGGTGGGAGATATTGCTTGCCACACGGGGGAAAGGAGTTGTTTTCATCGGGTGGATGGCGAGGTTGTCGCGCCGCCTGCGGATGCGCTGTCTCAGTTGTTTGAGGTGATTTGCGATCGCCGCGATCGTCCGATAGAAACATCTTACACCTGCAAGCTATTTGAAGGTGGCGATAATAAGATTCTTAAGAAAATTGGCGAGGAGTCGGTGGAGGTGGTGATGGCTTGTAAGGATGATGATAAGGATGGGATAGCTTCTGAAGTCGCCGATCTATTCTATCACACTTTGGTGGCTTTGGCTTACCATCAGGTTGATTTGAGAGCGGTTTATCGGAAGTTGGAGCAACGACGAAAGTGATGGTTAGTTGTTCGTTGTTGGTTGTTAGTTGTTGGTTGTTAGTTCCTTAATTACGATCGTAGAATAATTGAAAAGAGAGCTGTTTTAACACCTAACTTAAATTAATATCAATAAGTGATGTCTTGCCAAAGGGCACAATCGGTAACTCTTTGAAAATCTTTAATATTTTTAGTAGCAATAATAACTTTACGACCAGGATATTCCTCTTGTAGGATAGACCATTGAGCAGAGATAATACAATCTATATCAATGTTTTCCCTAACTTTATTAGGTTGACTCATATCTCTTGCTTCAGCCCATAGTTTGCCAGCTTTTGCTAGCACAGTAAAAGTTACTTCTTGAAATTCAATTAAGTCTCTTAGTTTGTCTAACTCTTGAACGCTGTAGCTTTTAATACGAATAAATTCGCGTCTAACTTCATAATCACAGATATCAGAAGCAGTTACATAAGCGCCTTTCGATAATAAGCGTTCAAACCATTGTGTGCATCGATAAATCTCCGTGCCCAACTTCTCATCTTCAGACAAATTATCATCAATAGGTGTAACCAGCAAAGCAAGAATACCAGAGTCCAGAATTACAATCACTTTACAATGTCCATCCTTTTGCTTTTTTAATACTTTCTATTTGCTCAAGTCGTGATTTTGCCCAATCCATTGCAGGTTGGTTTTTCTGAATTTGCATTTCACGAGTAAAGATTGTATCAGAAGGAGAGCCCATCGGACAAGATTTTTCATTTTTTGTTAGGTTTTCTTCGATTTGCCATAATACTGCTCTGGCAGTGTTTTTTAATCCCACTAAATATGAAAAAACTGATTCATTCTGATTAGCTTTATCAGGTTTTAGGTTGGGATCGTTCAAAAATGACAATGCTATATTTTTAAGGTACTCTATTAAGTCTTTTGGGAAGTAGAGAATATATTTTTCTAGAAGCTCTGATAGTCCCACCATACCTGTGTATATCGATCCATATTGGTGTACTTTATCTATTTCTTCTTCAAACCCAATTATCATAAGACCCAGAACTATGATTAATTCCCTCAATCCCTCCATATATTTTTCATGTTCTTCAATTTCTTTGAATAAATCAGGTGCTAAAAGATCACTATATTTTGCTTTGATTTCGTTGAAAATTTGTCTATATTCATAGTAATAAATCTCGTTTTTTTGACCTAGAGATTTTGCTTTTCTAATCCGTTCTGATACTTCAACAATTTTTAACAGATCGTTAAATGATTCTTCTTTAGGAATCCGCGCTTGTTCAGAGGAGAATAGTATTTCTAAGGAATTTTTGATTAAGGTCAGTTCACGCAGCATCACCTCTTCACTGCTCGATAGCAATGCTCTAATTGAATTTTCTGTAATAACTGTCATAGGTCGGCGGCTCAATAAAGAAAGAAGGTTTTTATGTTCTATGGGAGTATAAGGAGGTATAAGCATTGTACTCCTTCTATAAGGATACACGATAATCTCGTTGGTGCGACTGGTTTAACCTAAATGGACAAGCATTTATACTCAGGGATGGTTACTTTTTCAACATTTGCTCAAGTTGCTGTAAAATCAAGATAGCAACTCCCACACTTAAAGCTATACCCAACCAAAAATTATCTCCGATTAATTTCCCTTGATCTAAAGCCCAACCGCCTAAAGGTGGCCCGATTAAATAACCAATTGCCCAACACTGGGAATTAATTGATAAATAAACACCGCGCAAAGATTCGGGGGCTAAATCAGCTACAATCGAAGAAGCCGCAGGAGTATAACTAACAATAGCAATTGACAAAATACCTAAGCCTAAAATTGCAAAGAAAATGTTACCACTATGAGCAATTCCCGTCATCCCAATCAGGATAAATCCTATACCCCATAAAAGAGCCGAAATTACTAGGGATCTAGTGTGACTAAAACGCTTAAAAGCGCGGGCAATTGGCAATTGGCAACTGACAAGTAAAATTGTGTGCCAAGTAAATAATGCCGTCAGTGTACCGGGGGAAAAACCTTTTCCTGATGCGGCTGCGGGGATAAAATTGCTAAGATAAAGAGGGATTGTACTTTGGGTTTGGGAGATATAAAGAGTGAAGAGAATATTTACTAAGACATAAACTAGGAGACTCCGATCCTGTAAGGCAATTTTCCAGCCATTTTGAATTTTATCTGTCCCCGCTGGTAAAGCTGAAATCTTGGGTTTGTAGGTTTCAGAAATTGTAAAGTAAACTAATACAAAAAATATCAGAAATGAAATGCCATCAATTACAAATAGCGCCCAATAAGCGCCAGTTAAAGTAATTAATAATCCTCCTAAAATAATTCCTACTTGTAAGCCTAAATTATCAGCCAATCGTGTTAAGGCAAAAGCTTCTCTGCGTTCTTCTCCCTCTGTTAAATCGGCGATTGCAGCTTCAGTTGCAGGCCAATATAAACCAACTCCCAAACCCATTAAAACATTACCTAAAACTAGCCCGGTAAAATCCTTGGCAGTTGCCAACATAAAAGAAGCTACAGCCGAAATAATTGCTGACATTAACAAGGTGCGACGGCGGCCCCAAACAGGAGAATCTGACAACGAACCGCCCAAAATGCGGCCCAAAATTCCAGAAACTTGAGCGCTACCTAAACCTAAACCGACAGCAGTAGCAGATAAACCAAGTTGATTGACAAAAAATATGGGAGCATAAAATAAGGTAAAACCAGTGCCAGTGTGGGATAAAAAGCGACCGAATGCTAGAATCCAGACTTGAGAACCAAGTTGCGGAAGCCAAGATGGTAATTGATGTTTAGACATGGCTTTAAATTTTAAATAGGACTTAGTAGTAATGATTAACTATCTCAAAGGTACGGTAGCAGATATCCAAAAAGGTAACAATCGGGTGATGCTGATTCTGGAAGTCAATCAAATCGGTTATGAAGTGCAAATTTTGCCTCGAATGACGGGACAATTGCCAGCGATGGGGGAAGTGGTGCAAGTTTTTACTCACCAACAAGTTAAGGAAGACCAAATGGTATTATACGGTTTTATTTCCGGTGCGGAACGAAATTTATTTCGGCAATTAGTCAGTGTTAGCGGTATTGGGGCACAACTGGCGATCGCACTTTTGGAAACTTTAGGATTGCAAGACTTAGTTCAAGCTATAGTAGGCGGTAATACCCGCATTTTGGCCAAAACTCCCGGTGTTGGGAACAAAACTGCCGAACGTCTCGTCTTGGAACTGAGAACTAAACTATCAGAATGGCGGAATCAAGAGGGTTTGTCAACATCTGTACCTGCGGGAGTCAGTTCAGTTATTCAAGAAGAAGTTGAGATGACTTTACTCGCTTTGGGATACACTGGAGCGGAGGTAATGCAGGCATTACAGGCTCTTAGCCAAGATCCGAGTTTGTTAAAGAAAGGTAATGCGGAAGATTGGATTCGAGAAGCGATCGCTTGGTTGAGTCGGTAATTGAGGATAGCTAGGGAAAAGATAGACCAGATTTCTTAATTTCCGCTATTGAGAAATTCTAGAATTTATTAACGCAGTTCATAATTGTTGACAGTTGTAAATTTTTCGATAAATGGGTTGACATTTTCACAATAAATCTGAGAAACTCAGACTGCATCTACTTATTTTCGTTAATTTGACTGACATTCTACGTCAATCTGGTAAATATGAGTGGGCGAAAGGAAATTAAGTAAGAAACCATGAATAACCAAATCATTTTCATTGATTCTTCAGTAGAAGATTATCAAATCCTTGCTCAAAACGCTGCCCAAGGCAGTAAAGTTGTCATTTTAGATGACCAATCCAGCGCGATCGCGCAAATCACTCAATCCTTAGCCGGAGAAAGCGATCTGGAAGCACTGCATATCATTTCTCACGGTAGCGAAGGGAGTATCACGCTCGGTACTGAGGTGATTAATGGGAACGCGATCGAAGCTTTAGGCGATCGGCTCAAACAATGGGGAAAATCCCTTACTAAAACTGGCGATATTCTATTATATGGATGTAATGTCGCCGCTGGAGAAATTGGTAATAAATTTGTTAAGAAACTCAGTGAAATTACCGGTGCCGGTGTAGCGGCTTCTAATAACTTAACCGGCGCTGCGGCATTAGGTGGAGACTGGAATTTAGAAGTGAGATTTGGGGAAGTGGAAACCCAACCCCTAAATTTTGCCAATTATGGTTATACTTTGCCTGCTACCATCACCAATGTCACTTCATCTTTAGCTGATGGCACTTATTTACCAGGCCAAGTTGTTCCTATTACGGTGACATTTAGCGAACCCGTAAACGTTTCCAGCGCACCTGGATTCCCAGGTTTAATTCTTAACACAGGAGGAACAGCAATTTATGTCAGTGGTAGCGGTACCGCCAATCTCCTGTTTAACTACACGACCGCCACAAATGAAAATAGTGCCGATCTTGATTATACTTCAACTGTCCTCAACGGTACGATAAGCACAGTCTCCGATGGCAGCGCTGCCACTTTAACTCTTCCCACCGCTGGTGGGGCTGGCTCTCTCGGTGCGAATAAAGCCTTAATCGTTAATGATGGGGCAATACCTACTGCCGTTAACATCACCTCTACCACCACTAATGGCAGTTATACAACAACAACAGCTATTCCGATTACCGTTGAATTTAGCGAAATCGTCAACGTCACCGGCATACCAACGCTAACCTTGGGAGGAGTAGCAACCCCAGTTAACTATACCAGTGGTACCGGTACAAAATTCCTCACATTTAACTACACCCCAGTCGCCGGTGACACCAGTGCCGATCTTGATGCAACCGCGATTGCTGGCACGATCGCAGATATTGTCGGTAACGCTTATGCACTTGGTCTTCCTGCTGCACCGAACAACCTGGCTACAAATAAAGATTTAGTCATTGACACTGCTGCACCCACAGTTGCCCTAGCACAAGTGATACCAGCAGCAACAGTTACGGGCGCATTTAACGTCACAGCTACCTTTAATGAAACTGTGGCACCAACTTTTGATCTTACGGATATCACCGTAGGCAATGGTGCTGCTAGTAATTTGACAGTTGCTGGAAACGTCTACACCTTTACTATCACACCCACGACAGATGGCGCTGTCACCGTTGATGTTGCTGCGGCTAAGGCAACAGATGCTGCCACAAATGGCAATACAGCCGCCCCTCAATTAGCTGGCATCACTGCCGATTTACCACCTACTATCACCAACGTTACCTCTGGTACCGCCGATGGCAGCTATAATGCCACCGTCGGTACTATTCCGATTACCGTTACATTTAGCAAAATCGTTAACGTCACTGGCGCACCGACACTAACCTTGGCAGCAGGAGTAACAGGACCGGCCACCTTTGTCAGTGGTAGTGGTACGAATACACTCACCTTTAACTACACCGTAGGCGCAACTGACAACATTGCCGACCTTGATTATGGCAGTGCAGCCGCCCTCGCCCTTAATGGCGGTACGATTAATTCGGCATTAGGTACCGCAGCTACACTCACTCTACCTGCTCCGGCTGCGGCTGGTTCCCTGGGTGCGAATAAAGCCTTAGTCATTGACACCACCGTACCTACTATCACCGGTATTACCTCTACCACCGCTGATGGTAGTTATACAACAACGGCCACTATTCCGATTACTGTTACATTTAGCGAAGTTGTCAATGTCACTGGTACACCGACGCTGACTCTGGGAGGAGGAGTAACAACTGCTGTTAACCTTGCCAGTGGTGCCGGTACAAATACGCTCACATTTAACTACACCCCAGCCGCAGGTGACACCAGTGCCGATCTTGATGCAACCTTGTTAACGGGTACGATCGCAGATGCTGCGGGTAATGCTGCGACACTGACTCTTCCTGCTGCAACCTTAGCTACGACTAAAGCTTTAGTTATTGACACAACAGCACCCACAGTTGCCTTAACAACCGCAGCCACAGCACCAGTGACGGGGACATTTAGCGTCGCGGCCACCTTTACTGAAGCTAGTGGAAATGTCCTGGGATTTGATGTCACTGATTTAACCGTAGGCAATGGTACTATCAGCAACTTTGCTGGCTCAGGGGTAAACTACACCTTTGATATCAAACCTACGGCAGATGGGCCTGTCACCATTGATGTGGCTGCGGGTAAAGCGACGGATGCAGCCTCAAATGGCAATACCGCAGCCCCGACACTGTTGATTAACGCGAACGTTCCACCTAAAGTTACCAGCGTTACCTCAACTTTAGCGGATGGTAGCTATCCGCTCGGTCAAGTAGTTCCGATTACCGTGACATTTAGCGAATCCGTCATTGTCACCGGCA
This sequence comes from Kamptonema formosum PCC 6407, assembly GCF_000332155.1. Lineage (GTDB taxonomy): Bacteria > Cyanobacteriota > Cyanobacteriia > Cyanobacteriales > Microcoleaceae > Kamptonema > Kamptonema formosum. The sequence goes on from NZ_KB235904.1 coordinate 850,091, forward strand.
CACCGACGCTAACTCTCAACTCAGGGGGAACAGCTAGTTATGCCAGTGGCACGGGTACAAATGCACTCACCTTTAACTACACTGTAGGCGCAGGTCAAACCAGTGCTGACCTCGACTATACCGCCATCACCTCTCTTGTTGTCCCCGCAGGCGCTTCTATTACAGATACGGTGGTGACGACTAGCAATGCGGATCTCACTCTCCCGGCTCCCGCTGCAATTAACTCCCTGGGTGCAAATAAAGCCATAGTCATTGACACCACTCCACCCACAGTTACGATTAACCAAGCCAGTAGCCAAGTCGATCCGACAACAAATAGTTTGATTAACTACACCGTCGCCTTTAGCGAACCGGTGAAGAATTTTGATGCTACCGACATTACTTTCAGTGGAGTCACCGGGGCCACTGCTACCATCACGGGAGATGCTACAGGTCAAAATTACAACGTAGCAGTAACAGGGTTGTCTGCACCAGGAGCCTTGACTGCTACCGTTAAAGCCAGTGGTGCTACAGATTTAGCTGGCAATGGTAATACTGCCAGTACCAGCACCGATAATTCTGTCACATATTCCCCTGTTGGTCCCTACGTTACTGCTATTAGCCGCGTTGATACCGATCCGACTACGGCAACAGCAGTAAATTATACAGTCACCTTTAATGAGAGCGTGACAGGGGTAGATACTGCGGACTTCTCCTTATCGGGAACCGCTACTACTGGGGCAAGTATTGGTACTGTCACGGGTTCGGGTAAAACCTATAATGTGTCGGTGAATACGGGTACTGCTGATGGTACATTGGGGCTGGATTTAACCGATAACAATAGCATCATTAATTCCCTGAATGCTACTTTAGGCGGTACGGCACTGAATGATGGGGACTTTAAGGGACAAGTTTACACTGTTAGTAAAAATATTGCTCCTGTGCTGGCTGTGGCGCTCAACGATCAATCGGCAACGATTAATACGGCGTTTAGTTTTACAGTTCCGACGGGTACGTTTACTGATGCTAACAACGATACCTTAACTTATAGTTCGACGCTGGAAGATGGCTCGGCGTTACCGACTTGGTTAACCTTTGATGCGACAACGGGTGCTTTTAGTGGTACGCCTACAACGGCAAATATCGGCAACTTAAAAGTTAATGTGGCGGCTTCGGATGGAAAAGCTGCTACAAGCAATACGTTCATTTTGACGGTATCCGATAAAGTCAATACTGCTCCTGTAGTTGCCAGTGCAATTACTGATAAGTCAGCGGTAATCGACACAGCATTTAACTTTATCGTACCCGCAGGTACATTTACGGATGCTGAAAGTGACCCGTTGACTTACACTGCAACGCTAGAAAACGGCACGGCTTTACCAACTTGGTTAACATTTAATGCCGCGACTCTGGCTTTCAGTGGCACACCAGCGGTGGCAAATGTCGGAAACTTAAAGGTGAAATTGACTGCGAATGACGGGAAAGCCTCAACCAGTGATGTTTTCCAACTTGTTGTCAGTGGGTCTACACCTGTATCCACACCTACACCCGCACCCGCACCCTCACCTTCACCATCGGGAGGAGGAACGACAACAACAACGACAACGGGATCTAATGCGATCGTAATTAACACGCCACCAATCGGTCTAATCGGTGCCGGTGAGCGCACTAATTTACCATCAAATCAAGTGGTAAATGGTCAATATTTACTATCTGATTTTGATGATACCAGCATTCCCACATCTGCTTTTGGTCAGCCAATTCGTGGGTTATCTGGTAATGATAACTTGACGGGAAGTGGTGGTACTGACACAATTTATGGCGATCGAGGTGCTGATATTATTGATGGTGGTGATGGTAACGATCAAATATTTGGTGGTAAGGAGTCGGATAAATTATCTGGTGGTAATGGCGATGACTTCTTGAGTGGCAATAATGATAATGACACTCTCACTGGTGGCGCTGGTAACGATATCTTACGCGGTGGTAAGGAAAATGATGTCTTACTTGGCGGAGATGGAGATGATGAATTGTGGGGCGATCGAGGTTTTGATGCTCTCACAGGTGGTGCAGGAAAGGATAACTTTGTGTTAGAATTTACTGCCACTAGCCCCGATCAGGCTGATGTAATTACTGACTTCAATTCTACTGATGATAAAATCAAGTTGGTTGGTTTTACTTTCAGTCAATTAAGTTTTGAATCAGTGAATGTCATCTTAGATGGGGCAACTGCTGTAGCTTCAACGGTAATTAAGTCGGGGAATAACTACTTAGGAGTGGTTTATAATGTGAATTCATCTGCTCTTAGTAGTAGTTCTTTCTTGTAAGATTGTTGGGAAAAAACGCTGAGCAAAAGCATCAAAAGGGAGCAATTGTCTCCCTGGAAGCCGCCAACAGCGAACAAATTTAAGACTGATATTCAGGGGGCGCTTGTCGCCCCCTGAATCTTGTTCGTAAGTAGAAGATAGAAGGTAGAAGGTAGAAGGCTTTATTTATAGCTAGAGGCTAGGGGAAGAAGGGAATAGAGTCAATGGTTTCAAGAATTCAAAACGTCCTAACCGACGAAAGCGGTTGCTATATCTAGGAGATCGAGAAGAATGCTTATACAGCAAGCCTTCTTCTCACTTAACGCTGCCCTCGCTTGCGGTATCTTTACTGCAAGTGAGGGCAGCTTTATAAATGATTTATGTGTAAGTCCCAAATGTGATACAATCAGGGATTGTCGCATTAGTAAAGTAAAACTTAAATTCCATTCATGGCACTAACACAAGAGCGCAAACAAGAAATTATGGGCCAATATCAAGCCCATGAAACCGATACAGGATCGGCAGACCTACAAGTAGCCATGCTGAGCGATCGCATTAACAAGCTCAGCGCCCACCTGAAGGTCAACCAAAAAGATTTTTCTTCCCGACGGGGTTTAATGCAGTTGATCGGCCGCCGCCGCCGCCTGCTAAGCTACATCCAGAAACAAGATAGAGCTCGCTATCAAGCTTTAATTGCTCGCCTCGGCATTCGCGGCTAGAGTCTGAAATATAGCGATCGCCAAGGCATTTAAGACACTCGCTTATTGCTGAAGCCCGCTAATTCTATTCCCTTCTTCCCTAGCCCCTAGCCCCTTCTTCTTCCCCTAGTCCCTAGTTGTATGTCCTCAGAACCTCCTAAAGAACGGTTGCCCTTTGAACCTGCTAAAAAAACGAAAAAAAAGCCTAAAGCCCCCCCAGAACCCCAGGTAAAGGCCGCTGAGGACACACAGCAGCCCTCCACCTCACGGGCATCAATGGGGATTCCAGATGTTGTCAGCAAACGCATGATCCGCCGCATGGCACTATTATGCGGCGTACCTACAGCAGCCGGAATTTCGACGTTTATTGCCAGTTATTTAGTCGTGAGCAAAGGTTGGTTCGCTTTACCAAACTCAGCGGTTGTACTTTTGAGTATGGGCTTTTTCGGTTTAGGGGTTTTAGGGCTGAGTTATGGTGTCCTCTCTGCATCTTGGGATGAAGAAAATCCGGGTAGCATCATTGGTTGGGAAGAATTCAATACCAATTTTGGACGGATGCGGGCAGCGTGGCGATCGGCAAAGCCAAAAAGTTAATTGTTAACGGTTAACTGTTAACGGTTAACTGTTAACTGTTTAACTGTTAACCAATTACCAACGAACAAAAATGATTATTGTGATGAAGGCCGGCACTCCAGAGGCCGAAATTGACAAGCTTAATGAAGAACTAACCACAACTTGGGGTCTGACTCCAGAAAAAATTGTCGGGCGTTATAAGGTTGTGATCGGTTTGGTCGGCGATACTGTTGAGCTGGAACCGCTGCAATTGCGGGAAATGAGCTCTTGGATTGAGGAAGTGTTGCGGGTGGAACGTCCTTATAAGCGGGCTTCTCTGGAGTACCGCCAGGGTGAACCGAGTGAAGTTTTGGTGTCTACTCCCGCAGGAACCGTTCCCATTGGCTTGCATCACCCACTGACGATCGTGGCTGGGCCTTGTTCGGTGGAAAATGAGGAGATGATCGTTGAGACAGCAAGGCGGGTGAAGGCTGCGGGTGCTCAGTTTCTCCGAGGTGGCGCTTATAAACCTCGGACTTCGCCTTATGCGTTCCAAGGACACGGCGAAAGTGCTTTGGGACTGTTGGCGGCGGCGCGGGAAGCTAGCGGTTTGGGGATTATTACGGAAGTAATGGATGCGGCCGATTTGGATGCGATCGAGGAAGTAGCTGATGTGATCCAGATTGGGGCGCGAAATATGCAGAATTTCTCGCTGTTGAAGAAGGTAGGGGCTCGGAATAAGCCTGTACTGCTGAAGCGGGGGATGGCGGCGACAATTGAAGACTGGCTGATGGCGGCTGAGTATATTTTGGCTGCGGGTAATCCCGATGTGATTTTGTGCGAACGGGGTATTCGGACGTTTGACCGTCAGTATGCGCGGAATACCTTGGATTTGTCGGTGATTCCAGTGTTGCGAGGACTGACTCATTTGCCGATTATGATTGACCCCAGTCACGGGACTGGTTTAGCGGAGTATGTGCCCTCGATGGCGATGGCTGCGATCGCGGCTGGTACAGATTCGTTGATGATTGAAGTACACCCGAATCCTAAGAAGGCGTTATCGGATGGGCCGCAATCTTTGACACCAGATCAGTTCGATCAATTGGTGGGTGAGTTGGCCGTGATTGGTAAAGCGGTGAAACGCTGGCCGCAACCTGTGCCAGTTTTGGCTTAGGTTGCTAATTGTTAATTAGATGTAGAAAGAATGTGGGGGTAAGTTTTTTAAACTTGCCCCTACATTGTTAATTAGTGAGGGCAGGTTTGCGATTTGAATGTAATTTGGTATGAGGATTAAGTTGGTGATTAATGATCGGCCAATATCTGTTAGTTTATTTACCGGAGCTTGCGGTTTAGATTTAGGGCTAGAAAAAGCCGGATTTCAGACAGTAAGCTTAGTAGAAATTGAACCTGATGCTGTCAAAACTATCTCTCTCAACCGCCCCCACCTTTCCCTATGTGCGATACCAAGAGATATTCGTGAAGTCAGCGCTCAAACTCTCCTCAAAGAAGGTGGAAAGATATTAGGTATAGATAGACCTTTGCGCCCTGGTGAAGTAGACCTTGTGACTGGTGGCCCCCCTTGTCAGCCATTCAGTACCGCCGGAAAACGAGGGTCTGTTGGCGATCCTCGTGGCAGCTTATTTATGGATTTTATCCGCATTGTTGAAGAAATCCAACCTCGGTTTTTTATAATGGAAAATGTCCGAGGATTGCTATCAGCCCCAATTCGTCACCGACCCCACGAACAAAGAGGGATAAACCACCCAAATCTTGCACCTGATGAGATGGCTGGTGCTGCTATGCAAGTGATTTTAGCAGAGATAAAACGCATTGGCTATGAGGTTGTTTATGATTTACTAAATGCTGCTGACTACGGCGTGCCTCAAGTTAGAGAAAGAGTTATTTTTATTGGTTATAAAGGTAGCGATTCAGTGACTTTACCGCTCCCTACTCATAGTCAAAGTGGGGTAAGTAGACTGCCAAAATGGATTACACTCAAAGATGGACTAAAAGGATTAATCGATCCTCAGCCAGAGTATATTCCTTATTCTGAAGCTCGTCTTAAGTATCTACGCCTGTTAAAAGCTGGTGAGAATTGGAAAAATTTACCTAATGAGTTAAAGCAGGAAGCAATGGGAGGCGCTTACAAATCTGAAGGCGGAAAAGTTGGCTTTTATCGGCGATTGACATGGGATAAACCATCGCCTACAGTTACAACTAGCCCTCATCAAAAGGCTACTGATATGTGTCACCCAGATGAATTACGCCCTTTGAGTGTCAGAGAGTCTGCACGCATTCAAACCTTCCCTGACGACTGGGTTTTTTATGGTTCTACTGCCTCTAAGTATCGCCAAATTGGAAATGCAGTTCCGGTACTTTTGGGGTCAGCAATCGCTCACTATCTTTACCAGATCATCAGAGGCGATCGAGTTAAAGGTAGAGAAATTTGTGAGCAACTTTCTCTGTTTTAAATAATTTTATAATCAACTATGTAATTAAAATAATGTCTGAAGAACAGCTTCATCAACTTTTAGGATTTATTTTAGAAAAAGAATTGGGAATACCAGCCACAAAAGCTGCGAGTTTTGCTGGGCACTTTGCAGAAGTAGAAGAATTCCTACGTTTAAAAGCCGAAAATCTGACAAATGTTAGGAGTATTTTTGGTAAAAGAGCGATTAAATTCAATGATGATGAAATTGAACGCATTTTAGTTTTTATCGCATCTGGTAAGCTTGCGCCACAATTAACAATAGCTGAGAATTTTTTAGCTAGTATCTGTCGTGATTTCACAAGGCGACAACTAACGATGCTCCAAAACTTGACTTTAGAAAAAATTAACCCTAACCCCTTTTTAATTAGGGCGCTAAATCTAGAAACTCCAGAGGAAGTGGTGAGACTTAATGTTTTTATGAGTGCTACTAGATCTATTGTCACATCAATGGGATTTTTTATCCAGAAACTTTTGATATCTTGCTCGGAAAGTGCAGCTAGTCCTCCTGGTAAGTCTGGATGGGACGTAATTAAGACTACAAGTGATGGCGATCGATGCTGGATTCAAGTAAAAAGTGGGCCGAATGATATGGATAAAGACCAGATAGTATATTGGGCGGTAAAAATTCAAGAAAAATTTAATGAAGGCGATCGAGCTTGTATTGGTATAGCTTATGGTAAGAGAACTAACCAGACTGTAACAATTGGCTTGCTGAAGCAACTTTTACCCAATTGGCAAATTACGACTTTAATTGGTCGAGAACTATGGGATTTTGTGAGCGAAGATCCTGAATATACTGCTAACCTGTTTGAAATTCTGCGTCAGTCCGCCAATCAAGTTTTAGCACAAAGTTCAATTTATGATGCTATAGAAGTCGCAGCTCAACGGCTCATTAATGAATTCATTAGAAAGTATGGAAACGGTAGCCAAGGTGTTTCCAACTATATAAAAGATATATTTTGAGCTATCGGCACAAGTAGATTCAAGAAAAGTCCTAACAAATAATAAATCAACTTGTACCGTCATCATCCTTCATCTAAGGATCGGGATGATTGATCTTATTCTCAGCCATCAAAGCTTCAAGCTGCCGATCTACACTCTTAAGCAACTGTTCTAAAGCGGAAATATCTACAGGCATAGTAGCAAGACGAGTGCGATCGCGAATTTGATTTACCTTCCGCTGAAGCTGTTCCGCCAGTCGCAAGGCATCCCTGTTTAAATTAGATAACTGTTGCTGCTGATAAAACCTTAAAGCTGCCCCCCGTAAAACCTGAAGCGTTGCTTCCTCTCCGTGAGTTCCAGGCATCACTCGCAACCGTAAGAGCAAGTGACTTTGCTTATAAACTCGTTCAATCTCTACCTGTTTAGGTGCTTCCAGCGGAATTAAAGGCAATTGAGTCAACAGCTTTAACTCATTAATTACCCCTTGAAATACCGTCCCATCTAAACCTTCCAATACGGATTTTAAAATCCCATCCTGACTCCACAAAATCTTACCTTGGGAATGCTGCCGCTCAAAAAATAGTCGGCCAATTCCCCCCTCTAAAACTCTAGCTAATAATTCTGGTAATAACTGTTTCGGTGGCAAAGTAGCGAGAATTTCAACGGGACTGGATAAATATAAAGCTTGCACATCTAAAACATCCAGCGTCGCCGACTCTGAAACCTCAGATCGGCTTGGTTTAGCTATTGCAGGTGCGGATGGTTCACTTGTCCGAGTTTGAGGTTTGTGTCCATCAACTTGCTCCTGAACTGATAAAATGAGAGTGGTATCATCAGCCACAGTTTCAGTAGTATTCTGAGCAGTTTTGACAGTGGCTCCCTCTTGACTTCCCTTTGTTGCTTCCTGTGGCTGGCTGGTGTGGAACAAGTAAGCCGAAAGCATCGATCGCTGAGCTTCCGAGGAAATCGGCTGTGTCACCACTGAGCAATTCATATAAGCTAAAATTCGCCGCACGTAGTCCAAAGCTAAGTCATCTTGCGGATCGACAATACCCAGTTTAAAGATGCTACCTTCTAGGGAGAGAGGCAGAACTTGATAATAGAGGCAGGCTTCAAAAGGTAGAACAGTATCAATCAGGTAAAATACCCGATCGGAAGCCATTTCAGCAGCCCAGTCAGTTTGAGTTTTGGATAGCATTGGCCCATTGGTGTCTTGGACAGACGCGAGCGATCGCGCTTTTACAGGCAAATCAACCTCTTTTGTGCGACTAAAAGCTGCAACTCCCTCGACAATCGGATGCACCAAAAATTGAGAACTTTGCGCCATTCTGCTCTAGTTGAACTAGAAGCGGTATTGTTCAAGTCTGACATCCCCAATCTGGGAAAGGCACTCTAGCTCTTTGTACTGTTGAGCGCCTTGTCAAAACCATTAACGCCTGTCGCGAGTAGAAAATTCTCAGAATTTGGGAGTGCTGCTTTTATCTTACACCTAAAGATTGCAGTTATCCATTACGAATAACTAATTACCCATTCCGTAATTTTTGGGCGGCTAAATATATTTGACTCCATTCGCTGATGACGTGATTGGTTTTGATGTTCATTTCAGAGGCGATCGCATCTACAGTTTTACCTGCTTTCAAGTCTTGGATTAATTTCTTTTGAACTGGTGTCAAGCTTTCCCAGAATTCTTGCCATTGCTTTGGCGGTAAACCTAAGTTGTGTTCAAAGGAAGTTTCTAGCCAACTTGCAACTAATTCGGGTGCGCCTTTGACAGCAAAGTTACGAATAGCATGATATGTAACTTTTTCCCGTAGCCGATAAATCTGCTTGACTGGTATATTTAAAGCTTGGGCGATCGCTTCCTGAGAACGTCCTAATAAGTACAGTCGCAGCCATTCGGCGGCCATCGGATCGACTTCATCCGCTAAATAAGCCTGAAATTCCACTTGTACTTTCTTTCTGAGTCCTTGTTGCTCTTCCCAAGCTTGATTTTCTCGATATTGCTCTACCGCTTGTTCATCTAATAGGCTAACTGTATCATCAGCATCCTGCGGGACAATTTCCTCGGAGACTAATCGCACCCAATCCCCTGCTGGGACTTGAGTTAAGCCGCCTCGCTGGGTGCGATGCAGGTAGTTAACGAAACGGTAAACTAACAGCGGTTGGTTGCGAATCGGACGCAAGCAATATTCTTCTAAATTTGCTAGTAATAAGGCGTTACGGAGGCGTTTATCGGCTGTACATTCAGCAATCCAGGCGATTTGTTGCTGGAGGTAGCGATCGCCTTTGAGCATTTCCTGAATTACTTCTTGTAATACTTCTACCGCACTTCGCTGGCGATCGCGACTTAATGCTACCCACGCCTTGATTTTCTCTCGCAACACGACTAAACCTCCCAAGCGTCCGATCGAGTTGCGGTAAGCTTGTTCTGGCGTTACTCCCAGATATCTCTGTCGCAAAATCCCATACTGAAATTCTATCGCTTGGGAAGCGATCGCCTTTTGAGCTGGAGTTAGAGCTTCAAACCGCTCTGGCTTTTCTCCCAACAGCCAGCGTACAATACTCTCGATCGCGATCGCGCTCATATCGGGATAATCTTGGTGGAGTCGCGCACTCCATTTTTGTCCCAGTTCTTCCGCCAAAGTCATCGGGTGTTGAAAGATTGGTTTCATCCCGATTCTACGTGGTATGCTCAACTTTTGGGCCTTTTTTGGATATTGCTTGAACTAGCAAGTTCATTGTTTTAGGACTTACCCCCCTAACCCCCCTTGTTAAGGGGGGGATCAAAAGCCCCCTTGTTAAGGGGTATTAGCATCACCAGCAGTAGGACGGACAATCCCTTAACAGCAGGGAATCAAAAGCCCCCCCTTAACAAGGGGGGGTTGGGGGGGGTCGAAGTTTCAGATTTTAATGGTTAAGTCCTCAACGCTATTGACAAAAATAACAATAAGTGATATGGCGACATTTTTATTAGAAGTCGGTACAGAAGAATTACCAGCAACATTCGTCAAAGAAGCGATCGCGCAATGGCAGCGACTAATTCCGGCTGCGATCGCCGAACAATCCTTGACAAATGAGGCAATTAATGTATATGGAACCCCGCGACGTTTAGCCGTTGTCATCGAAGGACTACCAACCCAGCAAAGCGATCGCGAAGAAGAAATCAAAGGGCCACCCGCCGCCACAGCATTTAAAGATGGCAAACCCACCAAAGCAGCAGAAGGTTTTGCAAAAAAACAAGGCGTAGAAATCGACAGCTTAGAAATTCGTCCCACCGACAAAGGCGACTTTATTTTTATCCTTAAAAAAATCCCCGGCCGCCCCACAGCAGATATTTTAGCCGAACTAATTCCCCAGTGGATTAGCAAATTGGAAGGAAAAAGATTAATGCGTTGGGGAGACGGAGAATTAAAATTTCCCCGACCGATTCGCTGGCTGGTAGCATTATTAGATGATGCAATTTTGCCAATAACATTAGTCAATGGTTCAGAGACAGTAAACAGCGATCGCATATCCCAAGGACATCGAGTTTTACACCCGCAACCAGTCGCCATTTCCAAAGCGGAGAATTATCTAGAATCCCTACGTTCCGCCTACATCGAAGTTGACCCCGAAAAGCGCCAAACTAAAATCCGAGAACAAGTAGAAGCAGCCGCGAAAAAACAAGGCGGCAAAGCCGATATTACCACTGAATTGTTAGAAGAAGTCACAAACTTAGTCGAATGGCCGACAGCAGTAGTCGGAAAATTTGACGAAGAATTTTTGATATTGCCACCCGAAGCAATTACCACAATTATTGTCAAAAATCAGCGCTATTTCCCCATCCTGAAAAGCGAAGCTTCTAGCGAATTATTGCCTTATTTCATCACAATTTCCAACGGCGATCCAGCCAAATCCGATGTAATTGCCACTGGTAACGGGCGAGTAGTTCGTGCTCGCTTAGCTGACGGCGACTTTTTCTATAAAGCCGACTTGGCTAAACCCCTAGAAAGCTATTTACCGCAATTAGAAAAAGTCACATTTCAAGAAAATTTAGGCACAGTTCGGGATAAAATTAATCGCTTCAGCAAAATCGCTAACTTAATTGCCGACCAATTGCAAGTAACAGAGGAAGAACGCAACAACATTCAACGCGCCGCCTTACTTTGTAAAGCCGACCTCGTTACCCAAATGGTCTACGAATTCCCAGAATTGCAAGGAATAATGGGGCAGAAATACGCCTTAGCTAGCGGCGAAGCGGAACCAGTAGCAACGGCTATTTTTGAGCATTATTTGCCTAGAGGTGCAGGGGATATTTTACCGCAAAGTTTGACAGGTCAAGTTGTCGCCTTAGCCGATAAATTAGATACTTTAGTAAGTATCTTCAGCTTAGGAATGAAACCAACAGGTTCCTCTGACCCCTTTGCCTTGAGGCGATCAGCCAATGCGGTAATTAACATAACTTGGGCGGCACAATTGCCCCTAGACTTATACGAATTAATCGTAAAAGTTGTAGAATTTACCCAATTAGAATCTCTTACCAAAACTGGCAAGCTAGCACCGCCAGATTCGCAGTCAGACGAATATCACTCTTTCATGCAACGCATCCGCACGCTGTACGTATGTTTGAAGCAAGACTTGTCTGACTTTTTCCTGCAACGCATCCGCACGCTATTACAAGAAGAAAAAGGCATTGATTATGACTTGGTGAATGCAGTTTTGGGAGAAAACGATCCAGAATATACTGAACGGGCGTTGCAGGATTTATTGGATGCGTTAGAAAGGGCTGTTTTCCTCCAACAAATCCGCGATAACGGCACATTAGATAAGATTTACGAAACAGTTAATCGTTCAACTCGCCTAGCAGGTCAAGGCGATTTAGATAAGATGCAGTTGGAACCTAAAACGCTTGTACGTCCAGAGTTATTCCAAAAGTCATCTGAACAAGCTTTTAATGATGCAATCGTGCAGTTAGTGCCGAAAACTCAGGCATCTAAGGAAAGTAGAAATTATCAGCAATTGGTAGAAAGTTTAGCGGAAATTGCTCCGGCAGTTAGCAACTTTTTTGATGGGTCAGAAAGTGTTTTAGTGATGGATTCTAATCCAGAAATTAAGCAAAATCGGTTAAACTTATTAGGTTTGTTGCGGAATCATGCGCGGGTGTTAGCAGATTTTGGTCAAATTGTCAAAGGTTAAAACCTTGTAGGTGGGATTTTGAATTGCTTTGAGATGTTTATTGTTTGGATCGTATCTCTTGCCGAGGCGGATTTGTTTTTTGCTAAAAGATACTAGCAGATCGAGCAGCGTTTGATATATGATGTCAGGCTGAATATCCGCCCAATTATTGGGTAGCGCTGGCTACGCCTACGCAGAATAACCCAAAAAGAGCTAAAACTAAAACTATCTTAAAAAGTAGAGTAAAGGAGAAAAGTCTATGAGTATAGAGCGGTGGAATGACGATCGGTTAGATGCTCTAGGTGCCAGACTAGAGATTACAGCTAGTATAGCAGATAGTAATGCTCGCGTGATTCAAGCATTAGCAAATGTGGCAGCAGAGGCCAGAGAAGAACGGCAACAATTATTTCAAATGATGGCAGAACAACACAAAATAATTGTGCAACAACAAGAGGAGATTCGTGGTCTTCAAACGGAGAATCGTCGGACTCTTGATATTTTGTTAAATCAACGGAATCAGGGAGATAATCCTTCTGCTTAAGTTAATAATTAGGATTTCAACGGATGTGGGAGTTTGTCCTAATATCCAGGTGGCAAATTCTGTTGGGTATTTTTCCGAGAGATATTTGCAGGCATTGTCATAAGACATTCAAGAAATTTAATTAGTTTTATGTAATTATAGTATTATATTGGAGGCGATCGCGCTTTAGGAAAGGAAGGGCGATCGCTCTTTATGGAAGATAAGGGCGAAGCATTCCGGCAGATAAATTATTGGTAAAACCCATAAATTATTCGCCCGAATGCTTCCCCCCTACGGATATATTTGCACGCATCGGGATGATCCCCTCAATGATCGACTTATTGCTTACAAGTTACTCTCGTCAGGTAACTTTTACAGCTTTCACAAAATACCCAGTCCTCGGTTTTTCGATCCCACTGCATAGTACCGATGGTACTATCACGTTCGTACCGAAAATTCGGTAGCGCTTGAGTAAAACTTTTATACTTGCAAAAAGCATTTGCGCCTTGCTGACGAGCCTCAGCATTTAACCCACTGGCACCTTTTACTACTACATCAACTGGAATATTGTCTCCTACCGTTGGATCTTCAAAAACCTCGGTACTGCTTTGAGAGTTGGCTGGGATGTTAGAAGCAAGAGTAGAAATAGTCAAGCCTAGAACAAAAAAAACACCGAAAATTCGTTTCATACTTGTTGGGTGGAAATCTTTAATGCACACATCATCTACAAAAACTTCATTTTTGGCAGTCGGAAAAAGTAGGAATTTAAACAACCTACCAAAGTAGGAGAAAGTAGGATATAATAAGTTAAACTCCTACACCACCGACCTATGGACGTTCAAGAAGTCTTAAAACTTGCCGACGACCTAGTTTTTGTCAATACGGGAAAACACTTAGATAATCTGCAAGAAATGATACTGCGGGGCACTTTACAAGGTCAGAAATACTCAAAAATAGCAGATGAATCTTACTGCACTGAAGGTCACATCAAAGATATTGCATCAGAATTATGGAAGCTACTTTCAGAAATATCAGGCGAAGAAATCAATAAATCAAATTTTAGATATACATTCGAGCGATTAAACTTTGCAAATATTTGGAATTTTAATGAATTTAATAAAGATATTGTACAAATTGGTAAAATTAACTTCTGTGAAAATACTTCACATTCCCCAAAAGTTCCCAACTCACCACCCGATGAAGAACCTATAAACAAAGGCAACGCTAAACCCAAAATACGCGAATATTTAGGTGAAATGCCTAAATCTGGTAGTTTTTACGATCGCACCCCCCAACTCTCCACCCTCAAACAGTGGATTTTACACGAAAACACCCGCTTAGTCGCCATATTAGGCATAACAGGCATCGGCAAAACCGCGATCGCAGTTCACCTAGTAGAACAAATCAAACATGAATTCGATTACATCTTCTGGCGAAGTCTAAGCACTTCCCCACCCCTAAAAACACTCCAAACAAATATAGTCCAATTCTGTAGGGGCGGTGCCCCCGTGCCCGCCCCAAATTCCGTACCCGCCCCAAATTCCGAAGAAAGGGCGATGCCTACGGCTGGCTACGCCTACGCGGGGGGATTGCCCCTACTAGATTACCTCCGAAAATACCGCTGTCTCCTGATACTAGATGACGTACAAACCCTCAACAGCAGCGGACAACTAGCGGGAAACTATAAACCAGACCATGAAAATTACGGTACATTCTTCAAACAAATAGCAGAACTATATCATAACAGTTGTTTAATATTAATAAGTTCCGATAAACCCAAAGAAATATCTATATTAGAAGGCGGAAATCAACCCGTTCGCTCATTAGAGCTCAGCGGATTAGGTGCAGGGGCAATGGCAATTCTGCGAGAAAAAGGATTAGCTGATGAGGAAAAATGGTTAGAACTAATTGAACCCTACGGAGGCAATCCTTTATGGTTAAAAATAGTGGCAACGATGATTCAAGATGTGTTTAACGGTAGCGTTGCCGAAGCCTTATCCTATCATACCCTATTTTTCGGAGATTTAGAAGCAGTATTACATCAATCTTTTCATCGCTTGTCCGAGTCGGAAAAACAAGTAATGTCTTGGTTAGCCAGTGAAAATGTGCCTGTTTCCCTAGCAAAAATTCCCGATCATCTACAATTATCTCATGGCAAATTGTGCAAAGTAATTCAATCTTTGGGAAGACGCAATTTGATTGAAAAAATTAGGGAAGGAGAACAAAATCTTTTCACTCTTCAACCTGTAATTAAGGAATATGTGAAAACTTACTGGTGTTAACTACCTGAGCTTGGTCTGCCAGGGACTAAAGTCCTTGTCTAATAGCTTAAGTCCTCCTTTGTCGGTCTTTGGCTCTCAGGACACAGGGATAATATCTGCGATCGCTGGCAACTTTTGGGCTAGCTTTACTGTAAGATAAAGATTGGTCAAACCAGGGACGCTGCCATTTAATCTATGCCCAATGCTCACATTATCGGTCTGGGAAGATCGGGAATTGCCGCCGCGCGACTATTAAAACGGGAAGGTTACTCAGTAACGCTGAGCGATCGCGCCTCCTCCCCAATCTTACAACAGCAACAACAGGAACTCGCAACAGAAGGTATTGCAGTTGAGTTGTGCCATTCATTTGCACCAGCAACACCTTTAAAATTAATAGTTGTGAGCCCTGGCGTTCCTTGGGATTTACCAGCATTAATCCGCGCCAGAGAGCTCGGAATTGAGACAATAGGAGAAGTAGAACTCGCGTGGCGACATCTGCAATCTCAGCCTTGGATTGGGATCACCGGCACTAATGGCAAAACCACCACAACCGCCCTGATTGCTGCTATCTTTCAAACAGCGGGTTTTTACGCTCCGGCTTGTGGCAATATTGGCTATGCTGCTTGTGAATTAGCTTTGGGCGAAAAGCCTCCCGATTGGGTAATTGCAGAAATGAGCAGTTATCAAATTGAATCATCGCCGTCAATTGCCCCTAGAATTAGTATTTGGACGACTTTTACTCCCGATCATCTCAGCCGCCACAAAACCTTAGAAAATTATTACAACATTAAAGCCCATTTGCTGAAGCAATCCGAGTTACAAGTGATTAATGGAGATGACCCTTATTTGCGCGAAAAAGGGGTTGAAAGTTGGCCAAAAGCTTGCTGGACAAGTGTTAACGGTAAAGCGGAATTGTTGGGAGATCCGGCGCGGGGTGCGTATATTGAAGATGGATGGGCGATCGCGCTGGGTGAAAAAATTCTGCCCGTTGATTCTTTGCGGATGGTAGGATCTCACAATCAGCAGAATTTATTGATGGCAGTAGCGACAGCGCGTTTAGCAGGAATTGAAAAAGATGCGATCGCCCAAGCAATTACTAATTTCCCCGGAGTGTCCCACCGCCTCGAACACATCCGCACTTGGGCCGGCATAGACTTTATTAATGATAGCAAAGCCACCAACTACGACGCAGCCGAAGTCGGATTAGCCTCCGTTGCGACACCCGCGATCCTAATTGCAGGCGGTGAAGCCAAAGAAGGCGACGATATCGCCTGGATCGAAACCATTCAAGCCAAAGCCGCCGCCGTCTTACTAATTGGTAACGCTGCTGACACCTTCGCCAAGCGTTTACAACAAGCTAATTACAACAACTGGGAAATAGTAGAAACAATGGAACGAGCCGTTTCCCGGAGTTCGGAACTTGCTAAAGAGCATAACGCGAAAGTTGTCCTGCTGTCACCAGCCTGTGCTAGTTTCGATCAATACCAGAATTTTGAGCAGCGAGGAGATGATTTCCGGCAGTTATGCCTAGAGTCGCTACCTTAGAAGCAGGGAGGAAAGGAATTTGTAAATTTTTTCCTTTCCAGCGTTAAAAAATATCAAATTTGACAGAAAAAATTTCATAAGGCAGTAATATTCAAGTTATTCAAGATCGAGAGCATCTAATTTTAGTGGTCAAATCAAATTTGGCTGGATAGTTGTTATTGCTATCCTAGCTGTTTGATTCTATTCCTTTCTTCCCTGAGCATCGTAGCCTCGCTGATTCTAAGCTGCTACGCATCTAATTTGACAGTCAGTTTTTATGAGCTTCTTGTGGGATGGGCATCCTGCCCGTCTTTGTATTCGATTTAGATGCGTAATAGCTTATTCCCTTCTTCCCCTAACCCCTAGCCCCTAGCCCCTAGTCCCTTCTTCCCCTAGCCCCTAGTCCCTAGTTATAATTAGGTGTGAGTAGCAACAATGTCAAAATTTTTCGGGAAAAGTTTCTGGTTTTTCCTAGCTGTTATTAGCAATGCTTTGCTAGTAGAAAACATAGCTATTGCTACAGAAAAAACGGCTGCTGTTAATCAAATTCCTGATACTACAGATGCCATTGCAATTACCAACGAACTAAAGCAATTTGACTCGGAAATTGATGATATTACCAACACATCAAACGCAGTTGCCCCCATCGTCATTGCCAACGAAGTAAAGCAATCGCAACCCACTGCAATTGAGCCAGAGCAAAATCATCCTACTCAGATAGAATTTGTATCTAAATCGCAAGATACCAACTCCATGAGTCAGGTGACATCAGTATCTCAACTATCCGACGTACAGCCCACAGATTGGGCATTTCAAGCCCTACAATCCCTCGTAGAACGATATGGCTGTATAGCGGGATATCCCGATGGCACATTTCGCGGCAACCGAGCATTAACTCGCTACGAATTTGCCGCAGGATTAAACGCTTGCTTAGACCAAATTACCAGATTAATAGGTGGAGCTACAGCTAACTTTGTCACCAAAGAAGACTTAGCAGTATTGCAACGATTGCAAGAAGAATTTGCCGCCGAATTAGCTACTCTGCGAGGTCGAGTAGATAGCTTAGAAGCGCGGGCAACGGAACTCGAAGCCAATCAATTCTCAACCACAACCAAGCTAAATGGAGAAACCATTTGGGGAATCACCGATACCTTCGGAGATGGCACTGCTGATGATGATAATACTAATACAAACTTTGGCTACCGGGTGCGCTTGAATTTCGACACTAGCTTTACTGGCGAAGACAGATTGAGAACCAGGTTGCAAGCGAGAAATATGGCGAGGTTGGATCGCACAACTGGAACCCCAATGACTCGCACGAACTTTGACGGCGATGACGGTTCCCAAATCATTCTCGATAAATTAAGCTATCTCTTTCCCCTTGGTAATAACACTACTGTTGAAATTGGGGCAAAAGGACTTACTTCTGACGATGTGGGCCCGATTATTAATCCCTATTTAGCGGGTTCCGCTGACGGTGCTGTTTCTCGATTTGGGGCCTTCAATCCTGCTATTTACAACACCCCTGGAGAAACAGGAATTGCGATTAATCATCGATTAGGAAATAAGCTGAATTTAACTTTGAGCTATCTCGCTAATACTGCCGCCGATCCTACTGAAGGTAACGGACTTTTTAATGGTAGCTACGGCGCTTTAGCTCAATTGACCTATTCACCAACTCCTCAGATCGATCTGGCATTAAGTTATGTCCGAAGTTACTCCCGCCGCAATGATGTTAACTTGTCTATCGGCACCGGCAGCAATAATGCTAATGAGCCTTTTGGCCAAGAAGCTACCAGAGGAAATCACTACGGTTTTGAGGTAAGTTGGCAACTTTCCCCTCGATTTGCCCTTGCAAGTTGGGTAGGATATGTAGATGCTAAACAGTTGTCTGGGGGAGATGCAAGTGCGGGGATTTGGAACGGTGCGATCGCTTTTGCTTTCCCGGATTTGTTGAAAGAAGGCAACCTTGGTGGCATCATTGTTGGTATACCGCCAAAGGTGACTGAGAATGATATTAAGAGTAATAGAGATGATGCTACTTCTCTCCATGTAGAAGCTCTATATCGCATCCAAGTGAATGACTTTATCAGCGTTACCCCTGGCTTTTATGTGATTACCAATACAGATCACGACAGCGACAATGATACAACATGGGTAGGAGTTCTGCGAACTAGCTTTACTTTCTAAACATTTAAGTAGGGTGCATTAATTTATGTACCCTACAAGTAAATTTATGGGATAATTATCTATTGGGAAGAGGACTTACTATAATTGTTGATAGCGCCGCCGTCCTAGCCATATCTTGACTGCCGGGACGGTGGCGCATTAAACTAAGCCACAGAAGTGTTTACCTAGTTTGCTGGGATTGTTAAGGGGAATGCTGAAGATGAAACGGTGGAAAAAATTAAAATCCTTGATGGTGGTTGCGATCGCCGTCGCTTTCTCCTTGATTGCGATCGCGAGTTATTCTCAAACCGCCAACAAGACTTTAACAATGGCGACTTCCCCTGATTACCCGCCCTATGAATTTAAAGATACCGCTGTTAGTGGTAATGAAATTATCGGTTTTGACGTAGATATCGCCAAATATATTACGAAAGAATTAGGCTATCAATTCCAAATCATCGGTATGGATTTTAACGGCTTAATTCCTGCTTTGCAAGCAGGGCGAGCCGATTTTGTAATGGCAGGGATGACTCCCACACCTGAACGAAAAAAAAATGTTGATTTTTCCGATCTTTATTACGAAGCTCAAAATACAATTGTCGCTAATAAAGGAAGCAAACTAACCAAACCTGAAGATTTAGCAGGTAAGAAAGTAGGCGTACAACTGGGAAGTATTCAGCAGGAAGCTGTCAAAAAGATGGCGGGAGTGGAGGTAGTTTCCCTAAATAAAATTGCTGATATCATTCAAGAAGTTAAATCCAATCGATTGACTGCCGGGATAATTGAAGATACTGTCGCTAAGGGTTATGCAGAATCAAATCCCGACTTGGAATTTAATGTAATTCCTAATACTGAAGAAAGCGGTTCTGCGATCGCCTTTCCCAAAGGTTCGAGATTAGTTCCAGAGTTTAATCGCGTCCTCCAGCAAATGAAAGACAATGGTAAACTTAAGGAACTAGCTACTCAGTGGTTTTCTCGACCAATAGCTCAAGAACCGACTACAGATCAGCCAGCCGCTACCCCAAAGTTCGGTCTAGATTTTGGCAAAATATTGCCAAATCTGCCTTTTATCTTAGGCGGAATCTGGGTCACATTAACATTTACCCTGCTGTCAGCATTTTTGGGATTTATTTGGGGAATTGTCCTGTCTCTCTTTAAGATTTCTACCATTAAACCGCTTTCCTTATTTGCCAATGGCTACACTTCAATTTTCCGGGGAACGCCCCTAATTTTGCAGTTAACTTTAGTTTACTTTGCAACGCCACAGCTTACGGGGTATAATATATCAGCGCTGCAAGCTGGTGTGATTACTTTTTTCCTCAATTCTGGGGCTTATATCTCCGAAACAATTCGCGCTGGAATTCAAGCTGTAGATAAAGGGCAAAAGGAAGCAGCAGAATCCCTTGGTGTTCCCTACAAACTAATGATGGGGGATATTATTTTACCGCAGGCTTTAAAAAATATTTTGCCTGCCTTGGTAAATGAAAGTATTGCTTTGTTGAAAGACTCAGCTTTAGTTTCAGTAATTGGCGTAGAAGATTTGCTACGTCGCGCTACAATTGTCGGAGCAGAGAAGTATATTTACTTTGAACCTTTGATATTTGTGGGAATAATTTACTACTTAATGGTGCTTAGTTTAACTTGGGGGGCAAATGTACTCGAACGCAGACTCCAAAGTAGCAGTTAAGGTTGACAGACTCTATAAATCCTTTGGGAATCTCAAGGTTTTGCGCGAGATTAGCACTGAGATTAATCAAGGAGAAGTGATTGCTATTATCGGCCCTTCCGGGTGCGGTAAGTCTACTTTTTTACGCTGTTTAAATTTACTGGAAATTCCTACTTCTGGAAATATCTACATTGACGGAGTTGATATTACTTCGGCGAATGTAGATATTCTGAAAATTCGCCAGAAAGTAGGGATGGTATTTCAACATTTTCATTTATTCCCGCACATGACGGTACTGCAAAATGTGATTTATGCGCCTATAAAGGTGAAGCAGGTTGCTAAGGATGAGGCGCATCAAAAGGGATTAGAATTACTTGAAAAAGTAGGTTTGTCAGATAAGGCGGAGGTTTACCCTTCTAAGCTGTCGGGAGGACAAAAACAGCGGGTGGCGATCGCGCGATCCTTGGCAATGGAACCGGAAATTTTGTTAATGGACGAACCGACTTCTGCACTCGATCCAGAAATGGTTAAAGAAGTGTTAGATGTGATGAAAGCTTTAGCGCAGACGGGAATTACAATGGCAATTGTCACTCACGAGATGGGATTTGCGCGGGAAGTAGCTCACCGGATATTATTTCTGGATGGCGGAAAAGTAGCTGAGGATGAACCGCCGAGGGAGTTTTTCAGTAACCCGAAGTGCGATCGCGCCAAGCAATTTTTGGAAAAAATGCTTTAATATTAAATCGGGTTAGTTATCCCCTTTATTTGTCGGCGATTGAAATCGCTACTACACAAACTAAGTCCGCCTACGCGGACTATAAGAAAAAGGGATAATAAACCCAGAGTTGATATTAGCTATTCAACCAATATGTCTTCCAAATTGCCTGAATTCTCGCTTGCTGTTCTAGTACGAGTTCCCTATAAACCTGCATTATTTCTTCATGGGTGAAGTCAATAATTAAGGCAGCTAATTGACCCGCCGTTTCCGCTTCTAGCATTAATAATTTCAGTTTTTCCATTTCTTCTCGATTCGTCGTCATTACTACGTTATATCATGTCTGGTTAAATACTTGTCATCCAAAACGCAAGCGAATTGCTTCGCTTCCCGCCACGCTTCGCTCGCGGCTTCGGCTTCTCGCTTTTGACAGAGCGCAAGTAATTTGCCGGACATGATATTATTATATCAATTTATAGCCTCAGCTTTATGTGGATTAGCCGTACAAATCTCTTTAACTCTTGCATTAAGAGTGTTGAGTTGGTGATTGTCCATTCTATCTAACTGTTGCGCCGATATTCTCACTTCCCCGCTGCATAGCTCAGATCGCAGTTCCTCATCAATCTCAAGTATCTCTCGATCGGAGGTTAACAGTCTTTGGAGCAAAATTTCAATTTCTCTGTCTAATTTACGTCTACCTTCCTCAAAAAAGTCTTGAGAATTCGATCTAAATAAACCGCTATTCACCCGCTGAATTTGACTATTAGTCAAAGGGTTAGCCAAGGCAGGAATTACAGAGAATGCTGCCAAAAATAATGTAATTCCCAGACTAGAAATTATCTGTTTTTGAAGGATTTTCATAAATATCTGGATGAGTTTCAGTTATAGTTTCCCTTTTCTCTGACTCATCGGCTAATCGATCTGCTGCTTCCATTTTATCTTGCCATTCAGAAAGCTGTTCAAAGAGGTGTTGGCTGATTTCAAATTTAACTTTATCTTTCTCTTTCTCTGACATATTTTCTCCTAAATATAGCTAGGGTAAAGAAGGGGCTAGGGGTTAGGGAAGAAGGAAGAAGGGAATAGAATTAAGGGTGGAAGGAAGCTTATAGCAATTCTAAGTTAATCTGACTCAATTAGCTATGGTGAAGTATTAAATAATTGCAAAATTATGCCGATTAAAGAACCTCCAATGAGAGTAAAATTAGCAAAGGAAGTAATTCCAAAACCGAGCATACGTTTTTCCGCAGCTTGATAGTAACCCCAAGCAAATAAAATGCGCCCAACTAACCAAAATGCACCAATTCCAGAAGCCCAAATTGGACTGATAAACTCGGAAAATAGCCACAGTGACGGCAAAAAGATGACAAGTTGCTCTAAAGTATTCTGCTGAACGCGCACCACGCGCTCAAAGTCAGGAGTCCCTGTCATCTGGGGGGGAGATATTTTATACTTAGCTCTAGCTCTCCCGACGTTGATGATGAAAACTAAGTAGACGAGTAAAGCTGAGGCAGTTACTAAACTAGGCCAAGGCGACACGGGCATTCTCCCAAGAATATATCCATATATTATAACAATTATCAGACTGGCACAGAGATCCCGCTAACTTGGTTCCTGACTCTGATTTTGTGGCGATCGCGATTTTTGAGCCGATCTCGCCAATATTCCCTGATTCAGTTTGTATAGAGATATGCAGGCGATAGCAGGTAGCCGGGAACAGGATCGCAAGGGTGAGCGTCAGCAGCACAGGTCAATAACTAACCATCTCACGCGATCGCTAAAATTTTCAGCGTTAAGGCGTGCATCTTGAGTTAATATTGCTAAGTCATAACTAAATTATTGCTGCTTCTGGAGCTTGTGCAAATATGCAATCGACAGTGAATGCCGAATCGAGTGCGGTTCATTTCAACCAACGGGCAGAAATCTATTTATCCCAAGGGAAAGTAGAGGAAGCGATCGCTGCTTGCGAACAAGCCCTGAAGGTAAAACCCGATTTTGCACAGGCTCTAAAAACTTTGGGCAATGCCCTCCAAGCTCAAGGTCGCGTTGAGGAGGCAAGGCACTGGTATGCTAAGGCAATTCAAATTCAGCCAAATTTTGCTGAAGCTTATGCGAACTTGGGCAGTATTTACGCCGCTGAGCAAAAATGGTCGGAGGCCATCACTCATTATCAAAAAGCGATCGCGCTGAAGCCAAATTTCGCGGGAGTATACCGGAATTTGGCTAAAGTATTAGCCCAAATGGGCAAGGATGCCCAAGCTCAAGATTGTTGGTATCAGGCATTCACTCTGGAACCGGAAAAGGCAACGGCAGAGGAACACCTGAATCTGGGTAATAGCCTGTTGCAGCAGCAGAAGCTACAGGAGGCAGTTAATTGTTACAGCCGTGCCATTAAATTAAATCCTAATTTGGCCCAGGCTTACCAAAATTTGGGGGATGCTCTCAAGCAAGCGGGTAATTTGGAGCAAGCCGCCCCCTATTATAGAAAAGCGATTGAATTGAAGGCTACGAATGGTAAAACTGCAAGTCAGGGCGTGGATACTTTGCCTTCGGCAAGGCAGGCTATAGATACTCTACCTTCAGCCAGTCAAGGCGTGGATACTCTGCCTTCGGCAAGTCGGGGTGTAGATACTTTGCCTTCGGCAAGTCAGGGTATGGATACTCTGCCTTCGGCAAGTAGGGCAAATGGTACTGTTAAGCAGCGCCCTGCGGCACCAGCAGTCGGTGTTAGTACAGAAGACCCAGAAGCATACAATATCTTGGCGGAGGGGTATTTAGCCCAAGGGAAATTCCCCCAAGCGATCGCGGCCTGTAGGCGATCGCTACAACTTAAACCGGATGCGGCAATATACAAATTATTGGGGAATGCCTTCCAAGCTATGGGCAAGGTAGAGGATGCAAAAAACTGTTATCTCAAAGCTTTGGAAATTAACCCGAATTTTGCTGAGGCTTACGCTAATTTGGGTAGTCTTTATGGGGGTCAGCAACAATGGCAATCGGCGATCGCAGCTTTTCAAAAGGCGATCGCGATTAAACCAGATTTCGCTGGTGCTTACCGCAATTTTGCTAAACTCTGGGCGCAGGTAGGGAAGCCACAGGAAGCCGCAGAATGTTGGTATCGAGCGTTTAATCTCGATCCGAGTAAGGCAACAGCAGATGAATATATTAATTTAGCTAAAACTTTCTTGGAACAAGGGAAAGTAGAGCAGGGGATTGATTGTTATCGTCGGGGATTGGAGTTAAATCCTAGTTCTTCTTGGGGATACCACGAGTTAGCGGAAATCCTTAAGAATCAAGAGAAGTGGGAAGAATCGGTTGCTTTTTACCGCCGTGCAATTGAGTTAAATCCTGACCATTCTTGGTCGCACAATAATTTAGCTGATGCGCTGATGAAGTTGGAACAGTGGGAGGAGGCTGTTCCTGCTTACTTAAGCGCAATTAAGTTAAATCCCGATCATTCTTGGTCGCATAATAATTTAGGCGATGCGCTGGTGAAGTTGGAAAGATGGGAAGAAGCTGCTGAGGCTTATGCTGGTGCGAATCAAGCAAAAAATGATTTTTTCTGGTCGCAGAACAATTTAGCCGATGCTTTGATGAAACTGGAACGCTGGGAAGAAGCGGCGGCGGCGTACCAGCAGGCAATTGAACTTAATGCTGACCATTTTGGAACGCATAGTAATTTAGCTGAGGCTTTGGTGAAGCTGGAAGATTGGGAGGGGGCGATCGCAGCTTACCGCCGTGCAATTGAACTTAACCCGGATTTCTTCTGGTCGCATAATAACTTAGGAGATGCTCTAATTGAGCTGGAACGTTGGGAGGAATCGGTTCCTGTTTATAGGCGGGCGTTGGAACTTAACCCTGATTTTGCTTGGGCTCATTACAATTTGGGGCAAGCTTTAGAGCATCAGGAAGAGTGGGATGAGGCGATCGCGTCTTACCGCCGTGCTGCGGAGATTCAGCCGGATCTGCCTTGGCTACCTCAAAAATTAGCTGATGCGATTAGACAGAGGGCTCAATGGGATTTAGAGGCGGCGAGTAAGCTTTATCGGGAGGCGATCGAGTACAACCCGGATGATGTGCAACTGTATCATAAGGCCTTGGAGATTGCGCCGAATGATGCCGATCTTTATGTAGGGTTGGCTGATGCTTTGGTGAGACAGGGTTGGTTAGATGGGGCGATCGTTTTTTATCAGATGGCGTTGCAGATTCAGCCTAGCGATCGGATGATTTCGGCGCGGTTGGAAGAGGTGTTAAAAAAAAAAGGGGTGACAAAAACAGTGCATGGGGGTGATGGCTTAACGATCGCACCTTCCAGCAAAGCTATTGATAATATTGGCATTGGCGCAGATACGGAGTACCACAAATTAGGCGAGACTTTTCAAGCAAAAGGGAAAGTCAAGGAAGCGATTGCAGCCTACACCAAAGCGCTCGAAGTTAACCCAAACTACTTCGGGACTCACCACAACTTAGGGGATCTCCACAGAGCGGAAGGTAAACTGGAACAAGCTATCAATTCTTACCGTAAAGCGATTGAACTCAATCCCCAATTTGTGTGGTCTTACCATAACTTAGGAGACGTATTTCAACAAGAAGATCGCCTAGATGAAGCTGTTATCGCTTACCGCCAAGCGATCGAGGTAGATTCTACTTTTGGTTGGTCTTACTACAATTTAGCGAAAACTCTAGCTAAACAAGAGCGGCTTTCTGAAGCTTTGGAAGCCTACGAAACGGCGAGCAAACTCGACCCAAAACTTTTTGGTTTGGATTATCAAAATCTCCGAGATGCACTATTTCTCGGTCAAGACTCAGCTTACACAAGGTGGCGTGCTAAGAACAGCCCTAGAGAAGCAGATTTGCGAAAGATGGCTGAGACGGTAGAAATCTTTAGCTACAAGCCACTGATTAGTATTATCATGCCTGTGTATAATACGCCTGAAAATTATCTGAGGGAAGCCATAGACTCGGTTTTGCATCAAATCTATCCTTGCTGGGAATTGTGTATTGCTGACGACGCATCAACGGCTACTCATGTGAAGCAAATATTGTCAGAATATACAGCTAAAGATAGTAGAATTAAAGTAGTTTATAGAACTAAAAACGGTCATATTTCTCTCAGTTCTAACTCGGCTTTGGAGTTGGCTACAGGAGAATTTATATCGCTACTAGACCACGACGATACTCTGACACCTGAAGCTTTGTATGAAGTAGTGTTGCTATTGAACCGCCATCCTGAAGCGGACATGATTTATTCAGATGAAGATAAGATTTATCAAGATCGGGAATTAATAAATCCGTTTTTTAAGCCAGAATGGAGTCCTGATTCATTTTTATCTCGGATGTATACCTGTCATTTGGGAACTTACAGACGATCGTTAATCAACAAAATTGGTGGTTTTAGAGTAGGTTTTGAGGGAGGTCAAGATTACGATTTAGTTTTGAGGTTTACGGAAAAAACTGACAAAATCTTTCACATTCCTAAAGTTCTCTACCACTGGAGAATGCACGCTGGTTCTGCTGCTGGGGGCACTGATGCAAAACCCTATGCCTACGAAGCATCTCAAAAAGCTTTGCAAGAGGCTATTGACAGAAGGGGTGAACCGGGACAAGTGGAAAGTGTTCCTGACTTTTTGGGACATTTTATTGTCCGCTACAAAATTACTGATTACAAGCGGGTGAGTATCATCATTCCCACCAAGGATTTAGGCGATGTGTTGGATAACTGCTTGGAGTCTATCTTTACTAAAAGCGTTTACCCAAATTACGAAGTTATCGTTATAGATAACGGTAGTAAAGAGAAGCATGCGGCGGAAATTCTAGCGAAATGGAAAGCTAAGGAATCAAAAAGATTTAAGAGTTATCTCTTAGATATTCCCTTCAATTTCTCTAAGATTAACAACTACGCTGCTAGTAAAGCTGAGGGAGATTACTTGCTGTTTTTGAATAATGATACAGAAGTAATTACTCCCGATTGGATTGAGGGAATGGTTGAACAAGCTCAGAGAAGTTCAATTGGAGCGGTAGGCAATTTGTTAATATATTCTGATGATAAAATTCAACACGCTGGAGTTGTAATGGGTTTAGGGGGGGGAGTTGCAGGTCACAGCTATTATCATATGCCTAGATCGATTCCAGGATATTTTGGGAATGCGATAGGTCTCAACAATGTTTCAGCGGTAACGGCTGCGTGTTTAATGTGTCGCCGGGAAGTATTTGAAAGTGTGGGGGGATTTGATGAAGAGCTAACTGTAGCCTACAATGATGTGGATCTGTGTTTGAAGATGTTAGAAAAGGGCTATCGGAATATTTACTTGCCTCATGTAGTTCTTTACCATCACGAATCTAAGAGTCGGGGTTACGAGGATAGTCCAGAGAAGAAAGCGCGCTTGGATCGAGAATCAAAGATTATAGCAAGTCGTTGGCAAAAGTATATTGACAATGACCCTTATTACAGCCCTCATTTGACAAGGGTCTGTCAAGACTCTGGGATTCGGCTTGAGGCATAAATCAGCCCAAAATCTGCTCGCATTTGGATTGAGTATTTGAATATGAGCAGGCTGTCTGAGCAGAATTTGTTTGTGTTTTTCCCTCTCTCTGCTACAATTGTTGCACCGGAATTTAAAGTTTCAAGTCTAAGAAATATTGGATAAAAAGATATGAATGACTTATTAAAAAAAAATCAAGACAATGTTTCTACTTATTTTAACCAAGGCAACTTATTTAAACAGTCGGGCAAGTGGGAGGAAGCGGCGGCGGCTTATCGCCGATGTCTTGAGTTAAATCCTGATTTCTCTTGGTATCACCATAATTTAGGGGAGGTTTTGGCTCAACAGGGGAAGTTGGAAGAGGCTGGAGACTGTTACCAGCGGGCTTGTGAACTCAACCCGAACTCGGCTTGGTCTTGGCATGGTTTAGGAGAAATGCTGGAACGCCAGGGCAATTGGGATGGGGCGGTTGCAGCTTATAGGCGGGCTGTGGAGATATATCCAGATTTTTATGAGTTTCATAATAGTTTGGGGAAGGCTTTGTGCTTCCAAGGTCAATTGGAGGAAGCGCTAGGGTGTTTGCGTCAGGCGATTGAACTCGATGCTGAGTCGGCTTTGCCTTATGAAAATTTGTGGGAGGTTTTGGCGAGGCTGGGACAGGTGGATGAGGGGATTGAGTGTTTGCGTCAGGCGATCGCGCTCAATCCAGGTTCTTGGGAATTGTACATGAAGTTGGCAGAGGCGCTGCAAGGAAAAAATGAGTTACAAGAGGCTCTTGCTGGTTACGGAAAGGCGATTCAGCTTAATCCTGATTTTTATTGGCTTCGTTATAAGTTAGGAACGGCTTTGGCGGCTACAGGTCAATGGGAGGAAGCGATCGCATCTTATAAGCAGGCGGCTGAGTTGGAACCAGGGGCGGCGATCGTTCATCACTATTTGGGGCATACTTTAGCGATCGTGCAGCGGTGGGAGGAGGCGATTGTTTCTTACAAAAAAACCCTGGAACTCAGTCCCGAATCTGCTGTCGTATATCAGCACTTAGGTGATGCTTTGGCGAGACTACAAAGATGGAGTGAAGCTGTAGCCTCTTACCGCAAGTCTGTTAAACTTGAACCTAACTCTCTTGAGGGTCAAGACCATTTAGGGTTTGCCCTGACTCAGCTTCAGCAGTGGGATGAAGCAATCGGTTGTTACCGAAAAGCTCTGGAACTTAGTCCCAACTCGGATGTGGTGTACTGCCATTTAGGGGATGCTTTGAGACAAAGGGGCACTGAGCAAGATTTAGACGAAGCGGCTTCCTGTTATCACAAGGCGATTGAACTTACTCCCAATAATTTAGAGATTTGTCAAAAAGTATTGGAAATGAAGCCAATTGACCATGAAGCCCAATTCCAGCTAGGGCAGGCTCTAGCTGCACAGGGTCAGTGGCAGCAGGCGATCGAGGCTTATGTCCTATATATAGATATCAAGCCTGATAACTATGAGGTACATCATCTATTAGGGGAGGCTTTAGCTGCACGGGGTCAGTGGCAGCAGGCGATCGAGGCTTACCGTCGCGCTGTGGATTTAGACCCAAATTCCAGTCAGTCTTATCACAACATGGGAGAAGCTCTTATGGCAATAGACGAAATGGATAAGGCGATCGAGGCTTACCGTCAATCGGCAGAGTTAGATCCAGACAACCCTTTGATATACAATAATTTAGGTGATGCTCTAGCTAAACAAGGTAAAGTAGATGAAGCGAGTGCTGCCTACCGCCGATCTGTTGAGCTTGAAACTAAAGTTTTCTGAGTTTCAAAAATTTAGTCTCTGTTAGTTAGAGCGAATACCTCTTAATAACTCTTGGCAGAAGGCGAGTACTTTGTGCTTTTTAATTACAAAAATATTTGTTTTTTTGAGTCGGAGACAAAAATATGCCTAACGATATGACTGCGGGAGCTATTCAATCTCGCATTCTTCAATACGCTTCGCTGAGATACGAGTTGAAAACAACAAATCATCAACAGCCTAATAAATTAATGGCTCTGAGTGTCATTGCTCCCGATCTAATAAAAGGAGCAATGAAAATATCAATTAAGGAGATATACGGACGTAATAACTTATTTCCTCCTGTAGCAGATGACAATTTTTTTGAAGTTGAAACCTATTTTTTAGATGAAGTGTTTAGAGTAGCTCCGAGAGTAAATGTAATTAACCTAGATGTTAGAGGCGCTGCACCTTTAATTTTAAAAGGAATGCAGAATCTATTAACACAAAATTCTCAAGTTACTATTTATATGGTTTTTAACTCTTCTCATTTTGACGACAATGGAGTTCACCCCCAAGATTTTATATATAATTTTTTACAAAGAGGTTTCTCTTTGGTAAAAATGAACATGAATGGTGATTTTTCTGCAATTTCTATAAGTGAATTGCTCAATGGTAGTTCAATCAACTTAGTTTTTAGTAAAATTGTTCAATCATGTTCAAAAAATCGGGATAAATTGGCTATAACTCAACCAAAAGTTTTTACGAATTATTCTTCAATACCTAATGATGACAAGTTAATTGGTGTACAAAGAAACTCGGATTATAGAGACAAAACTCCTAAAATAATCAATGGTAATGAATTCGTTGCTGAATCCAATATCACCCCAACTCTGGATGAGAAGTTGATTGATAAAGATCGATACACATTAGCTCTAAGATTATCAGGAATCCTAGATCCCAAAGCTTTATCGCCAATTGAAAAAAACAAGTTAAATTTTAAAGAACATGAGTTGAGAAATCCGGAAAATAGCGAGACGCTAGAAAACAAAAAACAGTATTTATATCAACCAGGGGTTGTCGAGAAAAGTTTTAGTGAAAGCCTGGAAGATATCAAACAGCTTGGATATAAAGTAGTTGCTACAGCTATAGACAACGCTTCCCCTGAAATTGTAGCCAAGATACTTAAAATGGCAACTGTTTTGGGGATTGAATTTCAAGATTTTGCCATTAATATCGAGGAATATAATAAATATTTTGAAAAAGCTGAATATAGGACAAGATATCCTAATTATTATTCAGGAAATCTGCGAGAAAAATCCCTGGAACACTATTTGTGTATTTCGTTTCTAAACTTAAAAGCAAAAGATATCTTTGTGGATTTAGCTAGTGAAAATTCTCCTATTCCAGAAATTTATCATAGATTGACAGGAGCTAATACATTTAGTCAAGATATTATGTATTCACCAGGTATCAAGGATAATCAAATTGGTGGAGACGCTTGTTCGATGCCTGTACCGGATGGATTTGCATCAAAGGCTGCTTTGACTTGCTCTATTGAACATTTTGAGGGTGGCGCAGATACGAGGTTATTTATTGAATTGTCAAGAGTCATCAAACCAGGAGGCATTGTTTTTGTATGTCCATTTTATATATTTACAGAGACCGCGACGCAAACCGATCCTAAAGTCAGTTTAGCATCCCAGGTCAATTTTGATGAAGGGACAACGATATATTGTGCTGAAGGATGGGGAAACAGACACGCTAGATTTTATAGCCCGCAATCGTTTAAAGAGAGGATCATGAATCCAGTAAAAGATAAATTTAAGTTTGACTTCTATTACTTGATTAACGCACCAGAAGTAGATCCCTCTGTGTATCTACGCTTTGCTTTTACAGCCACACGCTTATAACCCAATAGTTTGGATACTTTGGAAAAAAATGGCTGAAAAATTTGATTTTTACTGAGTCGTGAGTTGCCTTAAACCCCTATTATGCCATTGGCAATCACAACCATCCGAAGTATTGATCGCTAGAAGATCGTTAATATTTACTGAGAAAATTAAGGCGCTAAACGGTAGGAGTATTGGAAAACTATGGACGAGAATTTAATTGAGACAAGAAAGCTTAGCGACGATTTTTTTTTGCAAGAAACTAACAACCTTAGTGATGAAGCTTTTTTGCAAGCAGCTTACCACACTTACTTGAAACGCGAAGCAGATGAGTTTGGCAAACATTCATATCTTCAGTATCTAGGTAATGATAGGAGCAAACGCCAGCAAGTCCTCAACGCATTTCAGGAATCACAAGAATTTAAGTTATTGAATAAATTTGATTACTCTAAATATCCTCAGCGTTTAAATCTCGGCTGTGGATTTGATATCAAATGTGGTTATTTAAATGTGGATCTTCACGAATATCACAAACCCGATTTAGTAGCAGATATCCGGTATCTACATATGCTACCATCAGGTTTCTATGAAGAAATAATTGCTCAAGATTGCTTAGAACATTTGCCACGCTGTGAAACTGAATTAGCACTAAAAGAATGGTCTAGGTTGTTAAAATGTGGAGGTATATTGAAGCTTAGAACTACAAGCTTAATCGATTTGCTTGAGCTTTTCAAAGCGGAAAACTATCAAACAGTTGAACTCCAACAGAAATTGCTTCAATGCTTATTTGGAACTCAGGCTTATGAAGGAGATTGGCATTTTACTGCCTTTACACAAAAGTTATTGACCTATTATTTAGAAGCAGCTAGTTTTGCCAAAATGGAATTTAATCTGATAGATGGCTGGTTATTTGACGTTACTGCTGAAAAATTCGGTTGAAGTACATACACATCGGTCAACAATTATGAAGATTGCTATCCTTGCTCCTAGTGCTGTTCCGTTTAGGATTGGCGGTGCCGAAAATCTCTGGTGGGGCCTGTTGCACCACATCAACCAACACACTCCCCATCAGGCTGATTTAATTAAAATGCCAAGTCCCGAAAGTGATTTCTGGGAATTGATAGAGAACTACTGGCAATTTTCACAGTTAGATCTAGGTCATTTTGATTTAGTTATTTCTGGCAAATACCCATCTTGGATGGTTCAACACCCTAACCATGTCTGCTATATGCTTCACAAGTTGCGCGGCTTGTACGACACATATCCTGCAACCTGGCCAGAAACTTACACAACAGACAATAGGGAAATTTCTTCCTTGCAGAAATTTATGCAGCAAAATAAAGGTACTAGGGCTGCACTTAGTGAGTTTTATCAAAAAATTAATCAGATTCGTTCTTATCAAGAGCATTTGCCAGCCGATGCTTTCCAGTTTCCAGGCCCTCTAATCCGTGAGATAGTTCATTTCTTAGATAGTATTGGCTTAGCACCGAGTGTTATCAAGAAATATGCTGCGATTGCTCACAACGTTGCTAACCGTAAAGATTATTTTCCTATAGGCTGTCCCGCAGAAGCTATTTATCCGCCTCCTATCCTGAGAAATCTACGGACAGGCAAAAGTGATTATCTCTTTACAGCGAGTCGGCTGGAGTACGGCAGCAAACGAATTGGTATATTAATAGAAGCAATGAAATATGTCAAAACTGATATTCAATTTAAAATTGCAGGTGTTGGCGACGAATTGAATGATCTGAGGCAACTTGCTGGCAACGATCCTAGAATTACGTTTCTAGGTT
This sequence comes from Kamptonema formosum PCC 6407, assembly GCF_000332155.1. Classification (GTDB taxonomy): domain Bacteria; phylum Cyanobacteriota; class Cyanobacteriia; order Cyanobacteriales; family Microcoleaceae; genus Kamptonema; species Kamptonema formosum. The sequence continues at coordinate 882,978 of NZ_KB235904.1, forward strand.
TTGTGAATGATCGCGAACTTGAAGATTTATATGCAGATGCTTTTGCAATTTTGTACATTCCCTATGATGAAGATTACGGATTAATTACTGTCGAAGCAATGATGAGTGGAAAGCCCGTTATTACGGCCATAGATTCAGGGGGAACGAATGAGTTTGTTCGCAATGGAGAAACTGGATACTCAGTGCCACCTAGCCCGCAAGCCATTGCTGAACGCATTGACTATTTGTGCCAAAATCGTGAGGAAGCACAACGAATGGGGGTGGCCGGGAAACAATTGGTGCAAAACATTACATGGGAAAACGGACTAGCAAAATTGTTAAGTGAAACCCCACCACCGTCTTTAGCATTAACAGTTAGAAAACGCCCTAAAATTACAGTGGCTTTGACTTATCCCATTTTTCCGCCTAGTGGAGGTGGTCAAAGTCGAGTTTTTCATTTATACCGACACTTAGCTAAGAAATTTGATGTTGAGTTAGTCACCTTTACAGATAACGGACAACCATTTAATGCAGAAATTGCACCTGGGGTTTTGGAAACAAGAATCCCCATGTCACCACAGCATTTAGAAGCAGAGACAGCTATCCGTTCAAAGACAGGAATACTACAAATTACAGATGTTGTGATGCCTCAATTATATCACTTGACACCTGCATACTTGGAAGCTTTGAGGAAGGCTGCAAGTGATTCAAACTTTATGGTTGCTTGCAATTCATATCTTTTACCTGCTATTCAAGAAGTTAGCAATCAACCTATTTGGTATGAAGCTCATGATGTACAAGTGGAAGTTAAGAAAAACATTTTTTCTCCTTATCCTAAAGGATATGAACTTTTAGAAGCCACTCGCCAGGTGGAAAATGAGTGTTGCCAACTCAGCCAGTTGATTTTAGTTTGCTGCCAGAATGATGCCTTACGAATGCAAGAGATGTACGGCGTAGATTCTAATAAATTTGTTGAGGTTCCTAATGGAGGCGATCTTGAGTCAGTTAGTTATATTTCTTTGGAGAAACGGATTCTCAAGAAGAAACAATTAGGCTTGTACGGAAGCTTTACTGCACTATTTATTGGCAGTTGGCATCAACCTAATGTGGAAGCAGTCCGTTATATCTTGAGCATCGCTAGTCACCTTCCTCAAGTGAATTTCCTGATTTTAGGAAATATTTGTTGGGCTTTTCCCGCAGAACAACTTCCATTAAATGTTAGCTTTATGGGATTAGTCAATGATGCAATTAAAGATGTTGTTCTGGGAGTTGCCGATGTTGCATTGAATCCAATGATTTCTGGTTCTGGGACTAATTTAAAAATGCTAGATTACTTGGCCGCAGGTATTCCAGTGATCTCTACACCTTTTGGAGCTAGGGGATTGAATTTAGAACACGGTCAACATTGCTTTCTTGCTGAAATAGACCAATTTATTGATGCAATTAGGTATCTTGCAGAGGAAGATAGCAATCTCAGAATTATGCGGATTGAGAATGCTAGACAATATGTGGAACAAAAATATGACTGGGCGGTGATTGCTAATAATTTTCTCGCTTACCTAAAACATCTGCAATTATGTGATTAAATTTTGAAACCTGTAGGCGGTTAAAACCGCGACTCAACTGAGCAATCGCCCAGCGTCTTGCATCGCGGCTGGTGAGCTACGCCAAACTATCACACTCAGGGCATTAGCTATTGAGTTTCCCACTTAACCGAGGATTTTTTATGACAAAAAAGGCTTTAATCACAGGTGTAACTGGGCAAGATGGCTCTTACCTCGCTGAACTCCTTTTAGCAAAAGGGTATCAAGTATTTGGGCTAGTTCGACGATCTAGTTCCAGCAATTTGGAACGTATTAGCCATCTCACTGGTGATATCCACATTCTTTCTGGCGATCTTTTAGATCAGTGTTCTCTTATGGATACGATCGCGGAAGCTCAACCCGATGAAATATATAATCTAGCTTCCCAAAGTTATGTACCGCTATCTTGGACTCAACCAGCCCTCACTGCCGAATATACTGCTATTGGCGTTTCCCGCCTCTTAGAGTCCATCCGCCGCTGCAAACCCGATGCTAAATTCTACCAAGCTTCTAGCAGCGAAGTCTTTGGTCAACCCGATGAATCGCCACAAACGGAACGCACTGCCTTTCGTCCCCGCAACCCTTATGGTGTGGCTAAGGCTTACGCCCACTGGATGACTGTTAACTATCGGCGACAGTACAACCTCTACACCTGCTGTGGCATTACCTACACCCATGAATCAGCCCGCAGGGGAACAGAATTTGTTTTCCGTAAAGTCACCCGCACTGTGGCAATGATCAAGCTCGGGCTTGCTAAGGAACTAAAACTAGGCAACCTTGAAGCGCGTCGCGACTGGTGCTATGCTCAAGATGCTGTCACTGCGATGTGGCTGATGCTCCAGCAAGAGTCCCTTGATGATTATATTATTGCCAGCGGGGAAACTCACTCAGTCAAGGAGTTAGTAGAGTGCGCCTTCAACACAGTTGGGTTAAAGTGGGAAGATTACGTCTCCGTTGAGCCTGAATTTTATCGCCCCGACGAATCCGTGCAGCTAGTCGGCTGTATTGATAAAATAAAAACGCAGCTTGGCTGGCAGCCTCAATATTCTTTTGAGCAATTAGTTGAAGTTATGGTAAACTACGATCTGAAAGAATTAACCGAAAGCAAATCTTAAGGTAATTTTAATTTTGATTGGGAGTTGCTAAGCCTCTTCATTAGTGTTTGCCAGCGCTATCCTGCCCAAATAAAAATATGAGCATAAGCTATTTTGAGACAGCCAATAAACTTAAACGGGAAGGGAAATTACAGGAAGCCATTCCTGCTTATCAGCGTGCTATTGAACAGAATCCCAATTTCTACGTTGTCCACCACAATTTGGGGGAAGTTTTGGCAAAACTCAATCGTACTGATGAAGCACTCGCTTTGTACCAACGAACCATAGAGCTCAATCCGAATGCAGCTTGGTCTTATCATAATTTGGGGGAAGTTTTGGCAAAACTCAATCGTATTGATGAGGCTATTATTGCTTATCGGCAAGCAGTTGAAATTAACCCAGAATCTTTCTTGTCTTATTATCAGTTAGGAAAAGCTTGTTATCGACTGGCAACAGAGATTAACTTAGAAATTTTCCAATTTTCTCTCCAGCTAGAGGACGTTCTATCTAAAACAAGTCAAGAAAATGGTTCTTCAGCTTCTCTGAACTCCGATTACTTCAACGATATAACCTTTTTGCAATCGACTTCTCCTCTCAATAATGAAGCTTTTGTGGAAGAAGTTTATCGTACCTATCTGAAACGTTCTCCAGATGTAAACGGCAAAAGTTCTTTCCTTCAGAACTTGGGCAATGGCACGCTAACTCGCCAGCAAATTCTTGCTACAATTAGGCAATCAGGAGAATTTACGGCATTGTTAAGACTCTCAGGCTGTTTGATGGCAGCGATTTCTGCTTATTGGAAAGCAATTGAGTTAAATCCCGATTCTTATGATTCTTACCACAGCTTAGGGGAAGCTTTAGTAAAACTGAATCATTTAGATGAAGCGGTTTCGGTTTACCGACATGCCATTAACCTCAACCCAAATTTTTATAAATCCTATAGCCAATTGGGGGGGGTTTTAGCCAAGCGAGGTCAGCTAGAAGAGGCTTTGGTTTGCCAGCAAAAGGCTATTGAACTTCAGCCCGTACTTGTGGGTGACGAGGCTTATTTTAACTTAGGAAATATCCAGATACAACTCGGTCTGCTAGAAGAGGGGATTGTTAGCTACCAAAAGGCTATTGAGATTAATCCTGATTGTGCGGAAGCATACTACAATCTTGGCAACGTCCTTTTGGTGCAGGGTAAGCGGGAACAGGCCATTCGCAGCTATTACCAATCTAATAAAATTCATCACCGGAAAGCGAATCCCCATGCGACAATTCCTGGGATATTGTTAGTGACCTTTCCCGAATTTGGAGGAACTGAAATTGTGAACGCTCTAGCCACTAGCTTATCTATCCCTTTTATTCCGATATCGGGAAGTTATCCTTTTGATAACATTATCGAACGTGAAAGTATAAGCCGTTTGGCTTCTGGAATGAGTTGGTCAATGGGGTATATCTCAGCTAGTTTAATCAACTTTGATTTGATCGGTGAGTATTTGGATAAGATGATTTTTCATATCTGTGACCCTCGCCAAGCAATGCTGTTGTTTGTAAATTATCTCAACAAGATTTTACAAACAGAGCCAAAGCAGCTAATAATGTATCATTCAATTCTATGTGATAATTATTTCACTTTGTCAATCACAGACCAAATTAGTTGGCACATAGAAAGTGGGTATTTACCCCAAGCAATAAAGTTTCTGAAAGGGTGGTTGGAAGTTATTGAATCTCATAATCTTCATCCTCAAATATTGAGTACGAAACAGGAAAATTTTGCTGCCAATCCAGAGGCTTTTCTTGAGTCAGTTTTGAATTTTTACGAAATAAAGGATAGAGATTCTGCCCTTTCCAAGCTACAATTAAATCAAGATAGTTATATGGAAAAGGAAAAGATAGACGACTGGTGGCAAGTGTTGACTCAAGAACAGGCAGAAAAAGCTTCTAGTATTATTCCCAAGCAAATGTTTAGTAAATTTGGTTGGAACCGATAAGCTAACCCAAACCTCTTTCAACTTGGAACTCAATCAAAATAGAGTATATTTACGAGAAGTAAGATGAATTTAGAGAACCAGACTAGCAATTTAGTAAATTGTTCGCCCAAATTAGAAAGCCCCTTTTTTGAAAAGATTCTCACTTATTGTCGTGGTATTGAGAACAATGCAAATTCTCCTGAATTTTACCTGGATTTAGGGCAAGCTTTTTATCGACTGGGAACAGAGTTGAAGCAGGAAAATTTTTACTCTTATCAAGAGATATGGGAAATCCTCGCTAAACAAGCTAATACTAATGATTCCTTAAGTGAGTTGTACGACCTCAACGACGCACTTTTTTTGTCCGTGACTTCCCACTTTAGCGATGAAGATTTTGTGGACGAACTGTACCTTACCTATCTGAAGCGGTCTGCCGATGTAGGGGGGAAAGACAATTTCCTTAATTATCTCGGTGATGGCACGCTCAGCCGACAGCAATGCCCAGCTAAAATTCGGCAATCATCGGAATTTATATCTCTGTTAGTCGATTCAACCGCTTCAAAATGTTTCCAAGAAGCGATCGCTGCTTACAGGCGTGCAGTTGAGCTAAATCCTGACTTTGACGAGTCTTACCGCTATTTGGGTGAAGCTTTAGCTTCAGAGGGCAAACTCGATGAAGCAATTCTCGCCTACCGTCGGGCTATAGAATTTAAGCCTAATTTTCATGAATTGCACAATAGTTTAGGAGAAATATTTTATCGATTGGCGATGGCACTGAACCTACAATCTTTCTGTTCATATTCAAGGTTAGGAGAAGTCCTTTCTCGCAAAGCTCAAGAGAACGACTCTTTAAGTATACCCTATAAATTTAATGACGAATTCTTTTTGCAAGCAACTTCACACCTAAATAGTGAACAGTTTGTTGAAGAACTTTATCGCACTTATCTGAAACGAGAGCCAGATAAGGAAGGAAAAAACTCTTTTTTTCCTTATATCAGTAATGGCAGCCTCACTCGCCATCAATCAATCGATCATATTCGACAATCATCAGAATTTACGTCTCTTTACATCAGCCCCATTATTTCATTTTGCCTAGAAGAAGCGATCCGCTCCTACAGCCGTGCTATTGCTCTGGAAAGCAACTATGATAGATACTATCATAACTTGGAAAAGGTGCTGGATCGGCAGGCTGAACTTGATCTTAAACCCGATTCACTACATATTTACCATGTAATCAGTAATGAGTTTTATCGTTCTGGAAAATATGATCAGGCTATTAAATTGCTAGCAAAGTCTGCGCAAATTCAAAATGAACTTGCAAAAACCTATCAACTTGATAAGCTATCTATCCGAATTATCACAGAAGAGTGGACTGGTGCTATTGGTCACCTAGGTTTACTCGACTACTATATGAAAATGAAAATACTAGGCTGGTTGCCACCACACAAAACTATTTTGTTGGCAGCCCCATACCGGAGTGCTAATCCTTGTTACCTGAAATACTGGTACCGTTATTTCCCTGTGGTGATTCCACCCACTCAACTTCAACTTCTATCCCCATTAACAAAATACTTAGAAGACCGCATCAGTGTGATTGCTCTGGCTAACGGAGAGACGTTACCTTTATATGAAGCTGTGATGAAGGTTCAAAAACAATGGGAAACTGAGAAGCGACCACACCTCCACACTTTGTCAGAGTTGGATGAAGAGCTTGGTTGGTCTTGTTTGCAGGAAATTGGTGTCCCAAAGAATGCTTGGTTTGTTGCTCTGCACGTTCGAGATACGGGCTATGTTAATGGACAGTGGCAGTGGGTAACTTGTGCTGGACGCAACGCTCATATTGAAACTTACCTGCTAGCAATCCAATCGATTGTAGAACGAGGAGGATGGGTGATTCGTATGGGCGATCGCCAGATGAAGCCTCTACCGCCTATGCCGCAGGTAATTGACTATGCTCACAGCAACGCAAAAAGTGATTGGATGGATGTTTTTCTGTGGGCTAAGAGTCGCTTTTTTATCGGTACGACTTCAGGTCCTAGCGTTGTTCCCCCAACCTTTGGTGTCCCCTGCGTTTTAACAAACTGGGCATCAATAAAGTTTCGACAGCAATTTAGCCAGGACCTGTTTATTCCTAAACTTTACTGGTCTGAGAGCGAGCAGCGCTATCTAACATTTACCGAAATGCTTTCTCCTGCTTACATAGTTACTGAAAATGTTGAATACTTTACTTCTATTGGTGTTAAAGTAGTAGATAATACTCCGGAGGAAATCAATGACTTAGTTTTGGAAATGCTGGAGCGACTGGAAGAGAAAATCAACTATACACAAGAGGACGATCTGTTACAGTCACACTTTGCCAAGCTTGTAGATCCTGATGACATTTACAGCGGTGCTAGGATGGGGCGAAATTTTCTACAAAAGTATGCTCATCTCATAAATTTACCGCCAGCAAACTTTGAATTGTACTTGCAGTTAGGGAATACCTTAGTTTCTCAAAATCAATGCGAGGAAGCACTACTCAATTATCAGCGTGCTGTTGAACTCAACCCAGACTCTTTTGAATGTCATCATCAGCTAGGAAAAACCTTCTATAGCTTGGCAAGCAATCTGAAGCCTGAATCTCTACAATTATATAGCTGGTTAGTGGAATTGCTCGCTCAACCAGGTCAGAGCAATGACTTTTCAACTGAGCCGATCCACCTCAATGACTCCGTCTTTTTGCTAGCAACTTCTCATCTCAATGAAGAAGATTTTGTTGAAGAGCTTTACCGCACCTATCTAAAACGCGCCGCTGAGCCGGGTGGCAAAAACTCCTTCCTTAATTATCTTGGTGATAGCCCATTCAACCGACAGCAATGCCCAGCTAAAATTCGGCAATCATCGGAATTTATATCTCTGTTAGTCGATTCAACCTCTTCAAGATGTTTCCAAGAAGCGATCTCAGCTTACCGACGTGCAGTTGAACTAAATCCTAACTCTGATGAGTCTTTCCACTGTTTGGGGGAATCTTTAGCTTCAAAGGGCAAGCTCGATGAAGCAATTCTCGCCTACCGTCGTGCAATAGAACTTAACCCAAGCTTGGATAAATCTTATTATAATTTAGGAAAAATTCTAGCTAAACAAAATCATTTCGATGAAGCAATCTTCGCGTACCGCTACGCTATTGAACTCAACCCGAATCTTGGCGAAGTATACCTAGAGTTGGGGGAAGTTTTAGCTAAAAATGGCAACCTAGAAGAAGCGATCGCAGTCTACCACCAAGCCCTTGAACTCAACCATAATTACCAGGGGTTTTTCCGCAATTTAGTGGAGATTTTTGTACAACAAGGCAACCTAGAAGAAGCGATCGCAGTCTACCAACAAGCTGTGCAAATTCAGCTAAATAATCTGGATGATTCAACACAATTTAGTGTAAAATATTATTGCAAATTAGCCATACTCCTAGCAGAAAAAGGCTTACTGGACGAGGCTGTAGCCTGTTTCCAGCAAGCTCCCCAGATTCAGCCCAGCGGAGGGGTTATTTACGAGAATATATGGAAAGGGTTGAATCAACTTGCTCCCCTAGATGAAGAGAAATTCTATTATCCAACTGAAATCAACTCGGTTGAAGTCTACCAATACTTCAGTCAGACTTGCCAATATACCGTTATGGGCATGGATTCCTTAACTGAGGCCAACCAAGTATTTTTGTCAGAGTTAGGGCTGTCGCTAGCTAACCTGGAAATAATTAGACAAGATAGCCTAGCTTTGGAAGAAATTTATATTAACAGTTTTGGCGGTTCACCAAAAGTTAACCTTTCTAGGGAAGCATTGAAAAATCCCCGAAAAAAAGGTGTTTGGCTTGATGTCAGACACGGGAGATATTTTCAGAACAGTATAGTAGAAACTGGTTATATTTATTTACTCTGTCCAATGACGGGTAAAATTATCAGATCCAATCACTCCTTCAGCCTGCACTGCCCTCATCAAACAGGAGGGGGTGTTTGGCATCCGATACATATCTATCGGTTTGTCAGCAGGGAGACATTTTATTTGACAGTCAATAGCTGGTTAGGCAACAAAAGTTTTCTTTATTTCCCCAATCAAGAGTTAATTATTAAATTAGCAGAGGAGCGGTATGTAGCTCAAGAACAAGTTATCAATATGTTTAAAGTCGATGCTGTTAGTTATTGGCCCCAAGTTAAAACTTACTTGTCCGAGGAAAAGCAGAAAAAAGAGGTGGCAGTCGATTTGGGATTTTTTCTCAACCTGGGACACTACTTGTGGAATGACCTTACAGGAATTCAAAAACTTTCAGACAACCTCACATTAGAAAAAGTAGATAAGTTTTTGATCGGACCTAATGAATTTTTTAAATTTGGCGACGTTTTCCCTGAAATTCCTGCCGAAAAAATAGTGAAAGTAGCAGATAGTTGGAGTTTGTTTAAAACAATTGTAGACAACAACTACATGGCTGTATGGACAACCGACTTAGTTTTGAACGAAAACTTAGCACAAAGAATTTATCAAGCTGCTGTTAAGAAATGCTCTTCAGAATTCTTGCAGCAAGTAGAAACAAGTAAGAAACATTTTCCTCTGATTTGTTTCCAAATCCGCACCCATTGTAGAGTATGGCTATCTCAAGTTGAAGGAATAGCAAATATTATTAACAACCTGTACAAAGATTTCCCCAATATTGGAGTAGTTTTTGAGGGATGGTCTCGACCCGAAACAGAAGAGCCTAGCGGGCAAAACCAAAAGGAGACTTATTACTTTGAGTACATGATCGAAAATAATAATGCGCTGGTTGAACAAATTATCGCCCTTCTAGATCCGCAGATTAGTACATATAATGCTATAGGGCGCATAATGTATGAAATTATTGCTTGGGATAGCGCTTTAGATATGTTTGTAGCCCCTGGAGGATCTGGAGCTTGCCTGATATCGTGGATTGCCAACAAGCCGGGTGTGTTTCACGGAAATACTAAGGCTTGCTCAGCGGGAGCTGAAGAATATTGGAACATGAGTCGAGAAAACTTAGTGCCGCCAGTGTTCTTGTCTCCAAGCCATGTTACAGATGTCCCAAATTCGGAACACACGCAAAACGATCTCAACTATGATTGCGATTGGAACGCTATTTATATTGAAGTTCTTGAAATAGTAAAGGGATTAAATCAGGATCTCTCATGACAAAGTTTGCTCTTCAAACCCTTTTCAAAAAATATGTTTGAAGAGTATTGAAACAACTTTCCCAATAAAATCGAGCGAAACACTTTTGAGATTTCCTAATGTTGAAAATAGTTTGATATCTTCTAAAGCTGAAGGCCATTTTTGCTTAAATTCGCCTGAATTCCTAATTCCTTTAAGGCAATTCTTACGGGAGAATTTGCCACTGCGAAGAGTTTGAAGCCAGCAGTAACTACCCCCAGGATCGAGTTCACGTTTCAGGTAAGTGCGGTAAACTGCTTGCAAAAAAGCTTCGTCGTTAAGGTTATAAGTAGCCTCATAAAAGAAATCATCGCTAATTTCATCAGGACGAAAATTTTCTAATATCTCGCAAAAGTCAGGAATTTTCTCAAAACTAATATTATCCTGCTTGACATCCTTACCGTCCGCGTTGGCTGCTGTATCAGTACGAAAATCTTTTTTATCATTATTCAATGAATCCATTTTTTATACTCTCCGTTGTTATATTCTCTTTGAGAATAACTTCTATATTTTAGCCCACATTCCGCCGTTTGACTGTTAAAGTTGGAGATTTTTGATGAAGTCACAGGGGTTGAATCGGGGTCAATGCTTCAACTTAACCAGAGTTGAGTTGAATTCAGACTGCGTTAGAAGCAAGCTTCTGGCATTGCTCTAATTCCACCTGCACTTGCTGTGCTGTGTTCTTCCAAGCTTGGGCTTGGGATTCAAAGTAATTTGCTTGAGCTTTAAAGTAATCTTTAGCTCTATAAAAGTCGTTAGTCGCCCACATCCCCATAATATATTCAAGGCGAGTTCTAACTTTTCTGCCGATCGCCTGCGGACTTAATAAAGATTTAGTTTCACAAGCTGCCCTCACTCCTACTTGTTGAGCTTGTTGATAGTTGTGAAAAACATAGTGCATGAGGACCGCAGCGTGTTCTATATCCGGCTCAGCCCAGACATTCCCCTTTTTATAAGGGCCGCCCTCTTCAGTAAGTTCTATTAAATCGTATTTCACTAAAAAACTATTGCCAACATTCATAAATTCCATATTAGACGAATAGGCAGTGGCTATGACTGGCTTGCCGTAGAACATCGCTTCAGCCATCGTCAGCCCAAAACCCTCAGCGCGGTGTAGCGATACGTAGCAGTCGCAATTATAAACTAAAGCATTCACCTCTTCCCTCATCAAATGCCCCTCTATCAGGTGAACAGATGAATATTTTGCTGCTAATGCCTTAAAGTTGTCTCGTTGATTAGGATAATGCTGAGAATTAGAAAACTTGATGACAAGCACAACATCTTCGTTTGACTCGCCAAAAGCTTGGATAAATGCCTCAATTACTGCCTCTGGATTTTTTCGCTCAAATGTGCTAAGGCAGTCAAACATGAATAGAAAAATAAATTTATCTTTCGGCAATCCTAAAGTTTCTCTTCCCAACAAAGGACGAGGAAGGTCTAGACTAGGCATTACCTTGATGACTGGAATAGGTGATACCGCCGCAATGGCTTCTGCCGAGTGATTGCTGTAAGTCCATATTTCATCAAAGAAATCAAAAGCAAACCGCCACTCAGGAGGGAATGTCGGCAGTTCCCAAGCCCAACATCCAATATTGTAGCGATTTTGAAAATATTTACGACCAAAAGCATCAATAAATGTACCTAGCGATTCAGCATTTACATTTACTAGGTTAATTGCATAGGGGTTATCAATGGCAAAATCTTCTTCTTGGTAGCTGGGATCTAAATTACGATGCCATTGGACATTAATACTATTCACTGTAAAGGGAAGACCGGTCGCTTTAATTGATCTAATATTGGCTCTTACTCCTTCCCCAAGTCCAAATTCTCCCTTGACAAACCCACCAATATTAACTCCAAAAGCCGAGTTTTGTGCTTCTTTGATCGTTGAAGATACTTTCTTATTCATAATTTAACTAAACAAGGTAAACTGCTTGAGGAAACGACATAACTATAATCAGAAAAGTTGATTATTTTTCTACTTTTTTTGTTGAGCTTGCACTTGCCCTAGCTCTTTTTGAAGCTGCTGTGCTGTCTGTCTCAAAGCCTGATACTTGGATTGAAGCCAATCTTTTTCTGCCTGAACCTGCTGGATCAAAGCTTGCGATTGTTTTAATTCTGTCTGTGTCTGGTAAAGTTGAGCTTGTAGATCCTCCAAGTGTTCCAATTTCTCCCGCATGATATGGAGTAGAGCATGAGATTCCTCTAACTCTTCCTGAGAGGTGTAAAGTTCAGCAGCAAGGGTTGAGATGAGGAGAATAAAGTCATGAGATTCTTCGGGATGCTCTTGAGCTGGGTGTGGTTCTAGCTGAGATCCCTTTACTAATTGTTTATCCTGAAATTCAAAAGTATCTTTCCACTCAGTCATCTTCTGTTTACTCTTTATTCAAATAGCTTTATCTATACTATTCTCAATTTAGAGAAATCATTTTTTTCACAAATCCGTTTGGTTTGACAATAAGGCGACGGATCAATTGTTTCCATTCTTCTGATTCTGTTAAGTAATAACTATCGAAAATTTCATCTTTTTCTAAGGAAAAAATGGCAAAATTTTCTAACCAATTATTGATAGTTTCACTTGGCGATAAAGACGTAAACTTCAATGATTCCTGCAAGCACTCTTGCATCTTACTCAGCTCGCCCTTGTGGTAAGCATACCATCCCTCCCACACCAATACCCTGTAATGGGTCTGGCGTTGTTCATTTGTTTGACCAGCGATACCTTGTTGAAATAAGGTTTTCTCTAATTTCTCGTGAATCCAGTGTTGTTGTGCCTGAAATTCTCCCTGAGTCTGATGCAATTGTAACTGCGACTGCTGCAATTCCTCCTGAGTCTGATGCAATTGTAACTGCGACTGCTGCAATTCCTCCTGAGTCTGATGCAATTGAGACTTTAGGCGTTTAAACTCTCTGAAGTTCATGTAAAATTGAGACTGCGATCGCTTTACCTCCACCTCCGTTTGATATAAGGTCAATTCAAGCTGAGACGCTTCCTTCTGAGAATCGAGTATCTGGGCATGAGATTGGACTAATTGCTCTTCACTTTGACGCAGCAAAAACTTAGCTTGAGATACTTCCTCTTGAGATTGGGCTAGCTCGGCCTGAGTTTGATGTAATTGGTTCTGAGATTGGGTTAGCTCGGCCTGAGTTTGATGTAATTGGGTTTGAGATTGGGTTAGCTCGGCCTGAGTTTGATGTAATTGGGTTTGAGATTGGGCTAGCTCCGCCTGAGTTTGATGTAATTGGGTTTGAGATTGGGTTAGCTCGGCCTGAGTTTGATGTAATTGGGTTTGAGATTGGGCTAGCTCCGCCTGAGTTTGATGTAATTGGGTTTGAGATTGGGCTAGCTCCGCCTGATTTTGATGTAATTGGGTTTGAGATTGGGCTAGCTCCGCCTGAGTTTGATGTAATTGGGTTTGAGATTGGGCTAGCTCCGCCTGAGTTTGATGTAATTGGGTTTGAGATTGGGCTAGCTCCGCCTGATTTTGATGAAGTTGCGACTGCGACTGCTCTAATTCTTCTTGGGAGGTATGCAGTTGTAACTGAAATTTTTCTAACTCTGTCTCAGTTTGATGCAGTTGCGATTGAGCTTGTGCAAAATCTGCCTGAGTTTGATGCAATTGGGTTTGGGATTGTTGCAGTTTTGCCTCAGATGTGTACAGTTGTGATTGAGATTGTGCCAACTCTTTCTGAGTCTGATACCATTGCTCCTTGTACTGTTCTGAGTCAATTTTTTCAAAAGTTTGTAGGTAATCTCTTGAAGATAATAAAAAACCTTTTAAGGCAAGTGAATCATAGTGAGATAACCTTTCAAATAAATCTTGGGGGATATTCTTTTCTGTGAGTAGATGAATAGACGAGCCGTTTGAGTATAGGTTTAAGCCTAGCCTCTCTGCAATAATAGATAAAGATTTAGGAGTGTATAAAGAGATGTGCTGACCCTCGTGAGGAGCATAGTACCACCACTCTTGTGGCTTGGGTTGATTTTCGGGCAGTAATTCTGTGCTAAATAAAATATTTCTTGAATAGTTTAATAACTTATTAATTTCATCAATAGGATTGACAAAATGCTCAAAAACCTCAAAAGCAGTTATCAATTCATATTGCCGATCATCTTGTAAATTTGCTTCCCACCCCTTGGCGAATATATTATCGCAATACTTGTCGTACCAATAAAAATTAAAGCGGATATCCCTCATCAATCGCACAAACAAGCCATAGCCAGCGGCATAGTCCAAAAAATTAGCATTAGAATTAAAAATCTTCGTAATTATATTAGTTGCTATTCTGGCAAGCATATAATTTCTAAAGACTAGACCGGAATCAGTCTCGGCAATAGGTTGAGAATAGGCTTCTTCCAGCCAATAAGGTTCCTCAGTTTGAACAAACCCACAATTAGTACATTTAAAATAGGCTGCATCATATTTGTTAAGAATATTAGCATTTGCAAAATAGAAAGATTCCGATTCACAAATCTTGCATTTCATAGACAGACTTTTCCTTACTTAAATAACTTGTTAACTAGAGTTCGTGGGGGATACTACACAATATTTTCGCTGAGAGACAAAGCTGGATCTACCATTTGAGATTCGGGTAAAACACCTTTCATTAAGCCATCCAAGATGCAGTGACAAATACACAAATGAGTAATTTCAGCAAAACCATAAGCCATCGTTGGGACGTAAAAATTAATGTCACCTAATAGACGCAGGGGATTATCTGTTTTAAAGGCTGAGAGGGTAATCACATGACATCCAATTTGACTACCCTGACGCGCACCGGCCAATATATTGGCAGATTGACCGGAACTACTAATGGCAAAGAGGACATCTCCTGGTTGGGCGAACGTAGCAATTGGCTTGCTAAACACCTGTTCGTAGCCGAAATCGTTGCCGATGCAAGTTAGCAGAGCTCCGTCGTTGAAGGCAATCGCGGGAAATCCTCCATTACGCCAGTAGTCAATTGCTTGGTGACTGGCTATTGCTGCACTACCGCCGTTGCCAATAAAAATGACCTTTTTTTGTTGCTGGGTTTGCCGATAGACTAAAGCAGCAGCCCGATCAATACCTTCACCAAAGGATATTAGTTGGGATTGGCGATCGCTCGCCTCAAAGTTTTCGCTGAGTGCAGCTAGCTGGCGGAAATAATCAGAGGCAAATAGCAGTTGCGAGCTTAATGATTGCATAGATTATAGATTCGGGAATTTAGAGGTAAGACTGGCTGATGACTTCGTTAGACTTTGCCAAGAAGTAGTTAGTTCCTCGGAAGCGATCGCTTCGAGGACTTGTGGTAAAACTCTTAGTATTTTTGGAACTAGGAGCAACTGAGTCAATTCCTCAAGTGTAAACAATCCTAGTGCTTGACCTTCAGTTAGTTTTAACTGATTGAGGTCAACTGTCAAGGGTGCAACAAAAATGTGATTGATGCAAGGGTCGTCTGATTCGTCCCATCTGAGCAAAAACTTGAACTCCGGCGGTGTCCAGCCTAATTCTTCCTCTATTTCTCGCTTCACGGCCTGGACGGGAGTTTCTCCAGCATCTATCAACCCGCCAAATAGTCCCCAGTGGTTAGGGAAAAAGATATCAGGTTTGTTATCTCGCAGTTGGAGCAGCAGGCGAGATCCTTGATAAATAAATACCTTGACTGCTTGAGGGGGCGTTGGCTCCATAGATTTAATTTTCCCCCAGATGCTCAAACCATTCTTTTGTCGCTTCCTGAATCGCATCAGGTGTCCAAACAGGGGCTTCTCGCCACATATTAATATTTGCCAACATCTGCGATACCCCTTCTGGAAATGAAACCTGCGGCTGCCATCCCAGTAGGGTTTTTGCCTTTGCGATGTCTCCCCACGTACAGTCAGGTTCTCCCGGGCGTTTGGGAATGTGGGTGATAGGACCTTCCAAAAGTTTTACTAGAGTGAGGACGCTTTGAGGTTGACCAGAACAAATGTTAATAATTTCACCCATCATATCTGATTCAGCAGCTTTGATAAATGCTTCGACAACATCGCTAACAAAAGTAAAGTCTCTTGTTTGGCTGCCGTCTCCTACCACGGTGAATGGTTTTCCGGCTAATTTTTGGGCTAAGAAGACACCAAATACTGCTCCGTAAGCCCCTGTAGTGCGGGAACGGGGGCCGTAGACATTAAACAGCCGCAGGGATAGGGCAGGGAGTTTATAGACTTTTGCCCAGTGCAGTACCAATTGCTCTCCTAAATACTTAGTGAGAGCGTAGGGGTGTTCGGGAGAGCAAGGATAGCTTTCTGGGGTAGGATATTGGTGGGGAATACCGTAGCAGGTGGAGGATGCCGTGTAAATGAACCGTTGGATGGGGGCGTGACGGCAGGCATCTAGAAGGGCATAGGTACTATGGACGTTGGCGTGGTAATACTTGCCGGGGTTCTGGATAGAAGGGACTAGATCCGCTAATCCTGCGAGGTGAAATACCCAGTCAATGCCTTCTAAAGTAGATGGCGTAATGGCGGCTGCGTCTTGTTCTAGGAAATTAAAAGTATTATAGGTTTTATAGGTTTTAGCCCTTTCTAAGTTGACAAGGCGACCAGTAATTAGGCTGTCTAAACCAGTTACAGCGTGACCGAGAGCAAGGAGGCGATCGCACAGGTGGCTGCCGATGAAGCCGGCGGCACCGGTGACTAGACAGTGTTTGGGGGTAGTCAAGCAGTTCCTCCAGAAATTAACGAATAATACATACAATTGTACTGCCAATCCTCAGACAATAAAGGTAAGACTCACCTGTACGATTAAAATCTTTAAACTGTGAGTTTCACGCTACCATATATCAGGAATAAGCCATCTTGCTAAAGCAAATGTAGTGATACGGTGCGCCCCACATACTCCTCACGCACTTTGATGCCTGGTATACCGATATGAGTTGCTCGAGTTGGTTGTATTTTACTGCCTCATATATATTCTTCATTTCTCTATTGAATTGCTGCAATCTTGAATCTTGAATTTGGCTGAGATACTCATCTAGTAGGGGTGGATAAATTATCGCTTCTATAGGAGTTCCCCAATTTACCGTATAATCGGAAAGTTGTTCTATTAAGTTAGTCAGTGAGTCAATGACTGCGGGGCTTGCTGAACTCTTTTCTCCGGCTGATGGAGGTAATCCTGTTAAAAAAAATGGCAAGTACATCCTCAAGTTTTCTGTTAATTGTTGGTGGCGTTCTGAACTATCTGAAACATTTTTGTACCAGGTAAACCTATCTATTCCTGTCCACTTTGGAGAAGAAGAATAAAATTCACAGCCAATCTGTTCTAGTAGCGGGATCAATTCAGGGTAGCTCCAATGGTATTTTGAGGCCAAAAACGGGTTAATTAACGTATCTTTCCACCATGCCTCGAAAGACCGAGAAGCCTTCAATTTTGAGAAATCTTCTGCATATAACTTTTCAGCAATATTGAGCGCAACTTGACTGTGAACGTTATCAATTCCTTGGAGTTGGTATGCTCTCCATACAACCATTCGTCTTGTCATTTCTAGCAAGCAGCCGTATCTGTCATTGAATGAGATGACAGCTAAGCCTCCTGGTTTGAGCAGTTGACCAATTTTTTGAACCATTTCATCGCGATTCGGTAATGTGAATAAAAATCCCTCAGCCAGAACTATGTCATAAGTTATATCCGATTCAAATATGTCGATTCCTTCTGTTACTAAAGCAGCGATGTGTTCCGTCACGCCAAACTTTTGGAATAACGCTTTGAGTTGGGGTAAAACTTGGTGATTTGGTTCTACCAGGGTGAGGTTTGCACCTACACAAGCTAGAACCAAGGCGTTTTCTCCTGAATTACAACCAAACTCAAGAATTGAACTATTTTGTAGCAAAGAAAAGGGTATACCTAAATGGCGTTCGTATAAGTTATGACGCTTAGCAAAGTGCAATTCCCAAGCTACCCTATCTTCAAGAGAAATTGGGACTGGGTTGAAGGAATTTTGTTGGTAATATTCAAGAAGTGATTTGCTTGACACTGTTGTAGGTAAAATAGACTAAGTGAGCAATCGTCGTTTTGTTAGATTAATGCTCGATCAATAGAGATCGATTGGGCGATATACCTATGCCAATTAAATAGTGAGCCATCGGGGCAAATCCAGTATGAACTATCTCGTCATTAGCAGAAAACATTAATACTGTTTGAAAATGATGAGCCAAGGATTCCCGCAAGCGGTCAGCCGAGTAAAGATTGATGTGACCGGCCCTCGTTACTGGCGAAGCATAGTGGTCAGAAGTAATGTTAGGAGTCCCGACAACAAACATTCCCCCATCAATCAAATTACCAGTGACCGCACTTAAGAAACTCTCTTCATTTTCGGGAAAAATATGTTCTATGACATCAAAGCTGGCAACAGCATCATATTTTCCAAAGGAACCGCCTATGATATCGGCGTGGCGAAACTGTAGCTTGGCACTAGCGATCGTTTCCTTAGCAACTGCGATCGCATCGGCATCAATATCAATCCCCAGACACTCATTTGCAAATTCAGATAGGATTAGCGTTCCTAACCCTTCACTGCAT
This sequence comes from Kamptonema formosum PCC 6407, assembly GCF_000332155.1. Classification (GTDB taxonomy): domain Bacteria; phylum Cyanobacteriota; class Cyanobacteriia; order Cyanobacteriales; family Microcoleaceae; genus Kamptonema; species Kamptonema formosum. The sequence continues at coordinate 901,310 of NZ_KB235904.1, forward strand.
CCTACCTCAAGAATTTGCTTTCCTGTACCAATCATTTTAGCAGCAAACTTATGATAGCTCAAGGCATGGAGAATTCGGCGGGGACTATTACGGAACTGATAGGTAAAGTAAGGGCCAAGTAACAGCCTGTCATTTCCCAGCAGTGCCTTTGTTTCAGTCCATTGTACTTGTTCTTTTGTTGCTGACTCTTCAATATCGTTTGTCATTTTTTCTATTTGTTTTGCTGTTAAGTTTTGCCGATTTAAAATTGGAAATAAATCATCTAAGTTTTTTTCACTAATCGCTGATTATATAACTTTACTCTAGATTGTCTCACTTCTCAAAAAAATAACTTGATTGAAAGAATTGCTTCACCGATCAATATTATTCCTTAGTATTAAGTCTATTCCCGACCAGACCTTCGGTGGCTCCAATCGAAGTTGGATGCGCAGTTGCGTTGTATCCAGTGTCGTATGCAAAGGGACAAATTCAGGTTGTAAATTAACCTCCTTTGAGTTGCGCGGTTTCACTAGGTCTAGATTAGCGTCAATTTGCCGTGCAAGATAATAAGCCACCTCGTCGTAACTTATATCTTTCTCCCCAGAAACTTGAACAATTCCTGGCAAGCGTAATTCGCCCAGCCGAGACAAGACATCGGCAGCAAAATATAGGGGGACTGGAGCCATTACCATATCTAAGAAGGGATGAATTTCCTGATTGTTCCGTAATGCCTGAATCCATCCTTGAAACAAAGGCACCCTAGAGCTAAGAACTTTCGTAAATCGCACTATAGAAACTAAGTTACCGAGAGCCAGTAACTGTTTCTCAGCTTCAGCTTTCTGCCTGCCGTATTCTGTTTGTGGACAGACTTTATCATCAGCTTTACGCAAGGGAATCGACCCATCGTAGACTTGATTGGTTGACAAAAATACGACAAATGTACCTCTAGCAATTAGATCCTTTGCTAAGGATAGTGTGTTGCGGACGTTCACTTCAGCACTGTGCACCGGATCTTGGCGACATTGTTCGAGGGAAGTTACGGCAGCGCACAGATAAGCTACATCTATTTTAGCAGGAGGATGCCAGTTGGCAATCTCTTTTGTTAAGTCGATAAAGATTCTTGTTTCAGAGAGAGTATCGTGCCGCCGGGTGGTTTCAATGACTGGCTTTCCAGCACTTATTAGTCGAGCGGCCAATGCTCGACCCATTGAGCTGTCAGCTCCTACTATAAGTGATACATCTGTTTGTTTCATCCTCAGCTAATTAGGTAGTAGAGTCCTTTTTCATACAGCACAATGCAAAAAGATAGTGCGCCATTGAGTAAAATCCTGTATGCACGACCTCATCATTCATCGAGAAAATAAATACGTTATGGAAAAAACGCGACATTAACTCTTTTAACTCTTTCTGGTCTTTGCAATTGACGTGTCCTTCCTTACTCGCAGCCGAGGCATAAGCCTGGGACTGAATTGATGGCATCCCGATTATTAATACTCCTTGTTCAGTCAGAGATTGAACGATATTGGACATAAAATGCTGCTCGTCTTCCTGGCGGATATGTTCTAGCACATCTAAAGCATAAGCACCATCAAACAGTCCTTCTACAGGTTTTTCCAGAATATTGTGAACTACACAATCAAACTGCCACTTTTCGTCCATGCGATCGATCGCATCCTTAACAAACACCGGGTCAAAATCAACTGCCGTTAGATGTTTGACTTCTTGCCGGACAACTCTAGTTGCAAACGCATCCGCGCAGCCGATTTCAAGCACACTGTTCATACCTCCAAACATCTTAGCCACAAACTTGTATCTCGATAAGACAAATAGCAAGCGTTTAGGATCGTCATGCCATACTTGGTTGCTCATTAGACCCAAGTGTGTGAGTCCTTTACTGTCGCGCAATTCAACACAATTTTGATACTGCATTTCTCGAGTTTTCTGTGTCAAGTCGCTCACCTCTCACCTCTAATAAAATTAATAACCCTTCAATTATTTATAATCTTGTCAAGCCTAATTTATTCTATCCCATAGCCATCAAACCTCAATTATTTTTCTGTTCACCAGATTATTAACCAGCAATCGTCCCAGACAAAGTATTTGTGACATCCCGCGCCAGGAGCTTGCAAGCTATTATATCTTCAATCAACTCTATATCATTTTCTTGAAAAATAGCAAGTTCCTCTAGAGCAAATTGTAGCCCACACCCCTTGCTTAACAATTCAGTATATATTTTTTTTCTATGAATCGCATCTGGTGGCAATAATTTAATAGAGTAAAAAATAATCCCTGCAATTGAGTCCAAATCTTCAAGTAAGGCATTTAACATCATGTAGCAATTATCCATATAATATTCAGTTGCACTGAGCAAAAATAGCATACCTTTAGTCTGAGCGTAGTTACGAATCACAATATTTTGTACTCGCTGCGGAATAAAATCACCACCGATCTCCCGACTAAAAATATATCCTCTCCATCCCTTTTGAACTTTCATCAGCACTCCGGTTTGATATAATTGTACCCTATTTTTGTAACTGGACGCATCGTAATTGGCAAAAATGATTCGCCTAATTCCTTCGTCCCATAAGGAGAAAGCAAACTCTTAAACCGAACATTAAAAGTCCATCTCGTTTCTGACTCTTCATTAACTCGGTTCCCATGAAGTAGGGAATGAGAAAATATCACTCCTTGTCCACAATTAACCTCTAACCAAACCAATTTATCTGTAATTTTATTAAAAAGATCTTCGGCAGTAAGATGAGAATATTGTTTGAAGTTTCTAAATACCTCCTCTGATTCTGCTCTGGGCAAGATAAACATTGACTTGGTTTGGTAACAATTCACCAAGGGCAGCCAAAACACAATTTCATAGGGCGAATTTCCCGACCAGACATCAGAATGCAGTGGCAAAAGGGAACTGTCATCCCCTGGAAACTGGATGCTTAAATTGCAGTTTCTCTGCATTGCCAATTCGTTACCAACTAGCCAATGAATATACTTCTTGCCCAAAGAATAAATGTTTGGTCTCAAGCTTTTATCCTGTGCCATCAGAGCGATTAGCTTCACTCGAAAATCGTTTAGTTCGCTGACTGAAATGATTTTATGAATGCGATCAAAAAAATCTGCTTCTGAATATTTACTTTGATTGCCAATTAACTCAATTCCTGCCTGATAGAGATTTTTCTTGACTGCATTTAAGAGAGAATCATTTTCTAAGGGAAATACAATATAACCGTCTCTTAAAAACTGAGCGCTAGCCTCATTTTCTTCAGAAGTCAAAAATGGGTTTTCCCTACTGGGACTGTCAACTTTAAGGCACTCACTCGAAGAAAATACAGCCATAATCCCCCCTATAGCCACTTTGCTTAAAACACCACTCCCACTCATTAGGAGTATAAAAAGACTCGCAAGTTAGCTGCCAATATAGCAGATTCACTCGCTCCCGCTCATTTCTGTAGGACTCAACAACAATGTATTTTTTATCATTGCCAACTCGCTCAATTTCTTGCAAAGCCGCGTACAATTCGTAATTGTATAAATTGTGCAGAGTTAAAATCGAAACTACAAAGTCAAAAGTATTGTCTTCAAATGGCAGCTTCGTAGCATTTCCGACTTGTAAAAAAGGCTTTACCTCCTCTTTAGCATTGTCAATACCATACTGCGAGATGTCTATCCCTGCAACTTCTACTCCAGGGATGGCTTGACTAAACTCATAAAGCAAATATGCCTTACCGCAGCCAACATCAAGAATTTTATCTCCTGGTTTAAGATCGTAATGCTTAACTATCTCCTTAGCAATTGGCAGCCAACGACCATCGTAGCGATAACCACCATAACCGTATTGGCGATCGCCATCCCAGTAATCTTGACCATACTGCTTAGCAATTGTGGCACAATCTGCCTTATCGTGTTGGACAACACGAGCGACATAATCGCGCTTGGTACTGGTATGTACTTTCGTAATGAAATCGACGTAGCTCACACTATCTTTCTCCCGCCATACAGTTAGTTAATATTAGCGTTAAGGTCACAGGCTGCCAAAAGCTAACAGATATTTATGCACCAACCATTTGCACCGGTTCGCGCCGCTGTTGGGATAAACCCGCAATGACACCAGCCACATTCTCAGCGGTGATGTCATACAGGGCCATCAGACTTTCTTGCGATCCGTATTGTTCCGGGAACACATCGGGAATGCCAATGCGCTTAAATCGCTTAGCAGGATTAAAGTTGGCTTCAGCGACTAATTCAGCCACAGCGCTGCCCAGTCCACCCATTAAAGTGTGTTCTTCCACAGTAACAATCACAGGTACAACCGCAGCGTACTCCATAATGGTATCCGTGTCCAGAGGCTTAATCGTATGAACGTGAAGTACCGCCGCTTTTAACCCTTGTTTGTTGAGAATTTCTGCTGCATCCAATGCCGGCTTGAGCGTGACACCAGTGGTAATAATCAGCGCGTCATTTCCCTCCCGCATGGCAATAGCTTTGCCAATTTGGAAGGGTACGTTATCTGGGGTTAAAATTGGCTCATTTCCCTTCCCCAAACGGATGTAAATTGGGCCGGGATAATCGACAGTTAATGGCATTAGTCTTGCCATTTCAGACTCATCAGCCGGGGCCACAATTGTCATGTTAGGAATTGTTCGCAAAATGCCGATGTCATCGATTGCTAAGTGAGTTGGCCCCAATGGCGCATACACTAAACCGCCACCATTGGCAATCAGGCGGACATTGACATTGTGCAGACAGACATCTAAGACAATCTGCTCAAAACAGCGGCGGGAGAGAAAGGTCGCGATCGTATTCACGTAAACGATTTTACCTTCTAGGCCCAAACCAGCGGCCATGCCGATAATATTAGCTTCATTCACCCCTTCCATCAAAAATCGCTCTGGCATTTCCTCTTTGAATTTTTGGAGGGTGCCAACGCCAAGATCCGAACCAATGAAGAAAATCCGACGATCTTTTTTGGCGAATTCATACACCATATCCAGGCAAAGTTGACGCATTAGTTATCCTCCAAAGCTGCCAGCATCGATTGAATTTCTTGATCTGATACTTTATTTTTGTGATGCCATTTCAAATTATTTTCAGCAAAAGGAATGCCTTTGCCTTTGATAGTATGGCAGATAATCGCTGTTGGTCGATCGGGTTGCAGCGGCAAATTCAACAGTACAGATCGCAATTCTTCCACGCTGTGACCATCTACTTCTGTGGCTGCAAAACCAAAGGCTCTCCACTTATCAGCTAAGGGTTCTAAATCCTGAACTTCATAGGTTGTGCCGTAGGACTGATGCTTGTTGTAGTCTACCAGGACGGTGAGATTGCTGAGTTTGTGCTTGCCTGCACACATAGCCGCTTCCCAGATTGAGCCTTCGTTGGACTCCCCATCCCCCAAAATCACAAATGTGCGATAATTGGCTTTCTCGTATCGGGCATTGAGAGCAAATCCAATTCCTATCGATAAACCGTGACCCAGACTCCCTGTTGAAGCTTCAACGCCGGGGACTTTACGTGCCTCTGGGTGTCCTCCCAAAATGCCGTCGCTTTGGCAAAATTTCCACAACTCTGATTCGGGAAAAAAGCCTTTGTCGGCAAGCATGGCATAGAGAGCAAGGCAGCCATGTCCTTTACTGAGAATACAGCGATCGCGCTCTGACCACTTTGGATTCTGGGAGTCGTAGCGCAGCACGTCGTCGTAAAGAACCCGCAATATCTCAATCAACGAAAAACTAGAGCCCACATGGCCCCGGCGACTCGCTTCCAAAATCTTGACAATTGTTCTGCGGATCTCCCTGGAACGGTTGTCCAGTCCAAGGGATTTAGTTTTCAGGGTTTCAGCGACCATAAGGGAACTGCTCGTAATTTGCCAGGATTTTTTGTAACATTCGCTTGGCTTTTGCCAACTGTTCAATCTGCAACGGACTCCGATCTAGGTCGCTCCCTTGAGCAAACCCCCGGCGAAGCAAGTCTTGAGGCACAAACTCATTTAACAGTATCAGACACCACTTTAGTCCGAATAGGGGATAGACAATCTCGACTCGCTTGGCAAGATGCCTGTAGTCTCGAAAACCCCGAAGCATTTCGCCGAAAAACTGCTGTCTCACACCATCCGCTAAATCCATCCCTGGATGTAGGAGGAAATCAGAGATTGTCTTAGCCGGGTCATCCCAGCCAAAATACTCAAAATCCACAAATATTATTTCACCATTTGCCCGCCTCAAAGCATTGTGAAATCCAAAATCAGAAGGACTTAGGGTTTTTTCTCGCTCTTCTATTTCGGCGGTGTAGGACATTTCCGACTGATTGAGATTTGTCTGACACCAATTTACAATCTGGTGAAATGCTGGCTGGAACTCGCCTGTCAAAAACTCGGCCAAAGCTTTATAGGGAGCTTCACTATTAGGAAGTGCGGATAATCTGCTTAAGCGTTGTTCAATGTTTTGAACGATAGCTTGAACTGAAAAAAATGCCTCTGATGCCAGTGGCAGGAAGTGACTGTTTTTTCTGACTTTAAGTTCCGCCAATTTAACTAAAAAGTCAACAGCTTTACTGATTTCATTGCTTGTTGCCTCTTGAGGTAAGATATTGCTGCCCTCGATATATTCATACAGAGCGCATCCAAAGTCTTTATCAGCTACAAGCGGCTGAGGAATTTGACTTACGCCATTTTCCCAAAGGAACTGCAAGCTCGAAAATTCAGTAACTAGGCGGTTTCTTTTGTCAGAATTATGACGAAAATACAGTTTAGCAGCGTATTGGCTATCGTTTGCACAAGTCAGCTTATAAACTTTACTATTTCGCCCTCCACCTATTCTTTGAATGTGATTTACCTCACTTCCTAGTAACCGAGAGCAAACTGATTTAATTTCTGAACTGTCCTTGTCAGCTTCTTGAGAAGAAATATTCATTAATTTGCTGCCATCTACTGACGATTTTTAGTTGCAGTTTGCCTGAATGCTGCTGGTGGGGTGCGTAGAGAATCTTATTCACGCTTTCTGGGAAAGATTCCTCAATAAATGTTTCTTCTAAGTCATCAATGAAGTCAGTACATTTTAACTTCTTAATTTTGTCAATTTTCCCGATTCTCGTTGATGCAAAAAAAACCTGCTCTTGAGATAATCCTAAACCTATAGACGAAAAAAAGTTATTTTTTCCCATCCATTTTATTGCGGCTGTCCGTAGATTAGTTTGGGTCTCATCGTAATTAGCATACTCGGTTTTGTGGCTGACAATGTAAGTCTGGATTTTGTGTTGTTTGCACAAGTTGAAAAATTCCTTTACACCGTCTATTAACCTAGCTTCATCCATTTGCGAACCGTAAGCAATAGCTTGTAATTTTTGCCATTCTATTTCCCCGTCTGGCAACTGGCGAATGGTGTCGCGAATTTGCTTTTTACTTTTGCTAACTTCGGAAGAAATCCAACCTTTTTCAACAGCAATTTTGTACATAAGATCGTCATAGGTGACGATGGTATTGTCAAAATCTACACCGATAATGCGATTACTGTCAATCATTTTGCCAGTTATTTCAAGTTCAGTGCTTGCATGGTTTTAATGTTGTAGTAGCGGATATCTTTCATCGGTTCCGGCACTAAATTAGCTTTAAATGCCTTGACTAAATCTTGTGCCGCTTCTTCGATGGTGTGCTGGGGGACAAATCCCAATTCTCGCTTAATTTTATCCGATGATATGTGATAGGAGCGGTGGTCGTCTGTGGGTGTGGTGACAATTTCTACTTGTTCGCCAACAACGCGCCGTACCATCTGGGCAATTTCGCTGACAGTATGATTTTCGTAGCCAGCGTTGAAAATTTTGCCGTCAATTGCTTCGTCAGGCCACTGGAGAGACTTGATGTAGAGGTCTGTCATGTCTTCTATGTGAATATTGGGGCGTTTTTGATCGCCGCCAAAGACGGTAATTTTGTTATTATTGATCGCCAGGTTTGTCAGAATATTGACTGTTAAATCGAGTCGCAAGCGAGGCGAGTAACCGCAGACAGTAGCAGGACGCAGCACTAATGTGACAAACCCTGGTTCGCGCTTGGCTAATAGCACTTCTTCGCAGAGGGCTTTATATTTGGAGTAGTCTGTTAAGGGTTGCAGAGGCAATTCTTCGGTAACATTTTCGGTTTCTTTAATGCCATAAACGCTGGAAGATGAGGCATAAATAAACCGTTTTACACCGCTGTCTTTGGCAACATCTACTAGGTTTAAAAAGGCATCATAGTTAATCGATTTGCCGAGGTCTGGATCTAGTTCAAAACTAGGATCGTTGGAGATGCAAGCTAGATGGATAACGGCATCGCAACCGGGCATAATTTTTTCTAAGAGAGCGCGATCGCGGATGTCTCCTTTAATTTGTTCTAAACCAGGATGATCTTTGACTACTGCTAGAACATCTGGTCCATAGAGGTATAAGTCGATTACCTTAACTCGGTATCCCGCTTGCAGCAGCTTAGGAATTAGGACGGCTCCTACATAACCTGCTCCACCTGTAACTAGAACTTGTTGAATGGCATTTGCGCTCATTTTTTCCTCAATTTTTTGGTCAATTTCTGATTTGGATGTGGTTATTTTCGCAGGGTTTTTATACCAAATCTGCATTAAAAACCCGATTAAAATCGGCGGTTGAAACCGCTACTACACAAACGAAGTCCGCCTGCGCGGACTAAAAATAAAGAGGGTAGTAAACCGGGATTTGGTATTACCTTTTACTTTGATACAGGATTGTAGTTGCTGTCATTTTGTACTAAAGATAGAATCTCCGACAAAGAGGAAATGACAGTAACTAGCTCGGCGTAAGGACGTTTAGATAGCTCTCTTTGTGCCTCTAGTCCGCTGCCAGTTTGTACCAGAAAAGCTTTCATGCCAAGTTGCAATCCAGGTTCTAAATCCCGCAATCTATCTCCTATTGCCCAACATTGGGCAGGATTTAAGTTGTGGTCTTGAATTGCTTGGAGAAACATTCCTGGCTGCGGTTTGCGACAGTCACAAGCGTAACTATACCCGACAACTTCACCTTTTGGGTGATGAGGGCAGTAGTAAAAATCTGCGATCGCAGAGCCGGCTGAAGGCATCGCACCCAAGACATCCTCTGTATCCCGCCGCAGTTGAGCATGGACAGCTTCTACCGCTGCGGTATCAAAATATCCTCTGGCTACTCCTGATTGGTTACTCGCAACCAAGACTTTGACAGCTTTTTGCTTCAAATGTTTCAAGGTTTCCAGAACCCCTGGAATCCACTGAATTTGTTCTGGGCGACTGAGGAAATGGCAATCTTCAATTAGAGTACCGTCGCGATCGCACAGAATTGCTTGGGGTTTCATATTTTTACCAGCAATTAAAACTTTAAGACCGTCGTGGCAAATTTCAACAGTCTGGCTTTGTCCATCGGTTCAGCATTACCAAGAGTATTAGCAGCCATTGCACCCGCTAAATTCCCAAGCAATGACCCGACAGCCACAGGCAACTCCAACTTGGCACTAAGACTGGCAAGAGCAAAAAAGGCATCGCCTGCACCAATGGTATCTTTCACATCCAACGTTAGAGCCGGTGTCAACTCTTCTTCACCCTTAACATTTATTCCCAAAGAACCAGACGAACCCAACGTTAGCCAACCTTGCTGAGCCCCTAAATGCTCATACAAACGTTTGAGGAGATGGGAATGGTCTCCGTAGCGACTGGAAAATGCGAGGCGGATTTCCTGCTCATCCAAGCAAAATGTATCAGCTCGCTGGTATTTGGTGATTAAGTTATAACCGTGATTGGCGCTGTTTGTTTGACAGTTGAGCGCTAAAAACGCAGCTTTGTTTTGAACGAGTTCCATCAGTGCGGCATCTAACAATCCGTGTCCGTAGTCTGCAACTACTACCAAGTCATAATCCCGAATCGTTTTCTCCATGCGGTCAAGCAGTTTTTCGCGCTGGATAGGTGCTGGCCCTTGTTCTTCAAGATAGTTGATCGAAAATAGTTTTGTGTATTGCTCTCTCATGCCTTGCCGCGCAATGTAGCGTCGCTTAATCACTGTCGGGTAGCTGTTTTCATACTGCAAGTCCAGTCGGATGCCACCGTTGATGTTATTTAAAATCAAACTGTGAATCTCTGGCTCATTTCCAGCCACGCCGGCAACAGTTACAGAGTCGGCAAAACTAGCAATGTGACGGGCAATTGCCAGAGAACCTCCTAAATGCTGCTCATGTTTCAAAAAGCGGGTTGAAATAACCGTTCCTTTAGAAGTCAATCCCTGAACTGTACAATGGATAAATTCATCTATAATTACATCACCGAGTACCAAGACCTTTAGCTTCTGCATCGCCTCAACGCCTTTCTGGATTTCCTCTAATGGGTATCGCTGGCTTAACTGGCTGGCATAGCTCTTTATCTGGGGTGGCATCACGTCTAGATAATTGTTAATCAGCCGGGTTGAGCTGAAAACAATTTCTCCTGTATAGCGAATCTTGCCGCCGTAAGCCATAACCCTTTCTGCTTCTCGGTCTATGTTTTGGGTAACATCTTGGCTGTGATCGGTATACTCATGTCCTTTGCAATAAAAATCAGGCTGCACTCGGTCGATTACCTCTAGGGCAGTGGATACGGGAGCCAGCAAGACGTAATCTACACAACCTAGAGAGGCTATGGAATAAAGTCGTAAATCATCCGAAAATACCGGTCTTCCAGGCCCTCTGTTGACATAAGGCGCTGCTGTGATAGACACTACGAGCAAATCTCCGAGTGCCTTGGCTTCCTGCAAGTGGGCAAAGTGACCAGGATGAAGGAGATCGAAGACTCCATGACAGAGGACTATTTTGCGTCCTTGCTCTCGGAGAGCGGCAAGAACCTCTCTACAGGTTTCAAAATCGAGATGTTTTTCTGTGTTGTTCGTTAACATTTTTCTGACTTTTCCGCAATTAGATTGTAAAATTTGATAACTTACCTGCAAGGGTCAAGAAGTCTATTCTGACATATTAGTGTTAAACTCTTGATTGTACCCACTACCATAGTCTTCACAGGAGGCGCAACCATAAATCTATAGAACCCATTAGACATCTTTTAGGCTGCAAGCGTTTTAACCATCAGCCGAATAAAATAAAGATTCATCGGCTCTTTCATGTTTATTATCCTAAATTATTACGATAATGCCAGCTAATCAAATCTATAATTTCAAAGTTGTTAAAGTTTCTAAATCGAAATCCACAACGCTTTAACAATAGACTTCTACCTCCACACTATTCAGTCCGATCTCAGTGGTAATACTGTGGCAAAAGCAAGTAATATAGACAAGCCAGCGCTGCAAAGCAAAGCGTCCCGCCATTCAGTTTAAACTGATAACTTGATAATTGTAAAGAAAAAGTAATCGCAGATGTAAGGATGAGACGGCTATGAGCGAATTCGATAAGGGGAAGCAACTGCAAGAGGAAGGCAAGCTAGAAGACGCGATCGCGGCCTATTGCCGTGCCATTGAGTTAAATCCTGACATTTCTTGGTATCACCACCATTTAGGGGAAGCCTTATCAAAACTAGGTCGATGCGATGAAGCCAGCATAGCCTTCCGCCATGCAATCGAACTCAAACCAGATTTTGCTTGGAGTTACCACCACTTAGGGGATGCCCTAGCTCAACAGCAAGAGTGGGAAGAGTCGATCGCAGCCTTCCGCAAGGCAATTGAACTCAATCCCGAACATTTTGGGAGTTACGTGGGGCTAGGTAATAGTTTAGCAAAATTGGGTCAACTGGATGAGGCGATCGCGGCTTACCGTCGTGCCAGTGAACTGAACCCTGATGCTGAGTGGATTCATTATGCCTTGGCAAAGGCACTGCAACAGCGAACTCATTCCGATGTAGTAGAAGCGATCGCCTCCTATCGCCAGATGATAGAACTCAATCCAGACAACGTAGAAGCTTATCAAAATCTTTTGCAGCTTCAATCCGATAACTGGGAACTCTGGTTGCAATTGGGAAATACTTTGGTACAACAGGGAAAACTAGAGGAAGCGATCGCGGCTTATCGTCGTTTGATCGAACATAATCCCCATAATCAGACAGCTTACTACGGCTTAGGAGAGTGTCTGGCCAAATTGGGACAACTGGAAGAGGCGATCGCAGCCTACCGTCAAGCGATTGAACTCAGCGAGCAGGAAGAGCAGAAAGCCCCGACTTTAGAGCCTACCGAAAACCGAGAAGAAGCGATCAAACGTTATATACAGGCGATCGAGGGAAACCCCGATAACATTTCCGAATACTACAAACTGTTAGAGTTAGAACCGGATAACCAAGAAGTTTTGTTAAAGTTAGCCCAGGCTTTAGTGAGACACGAACAGATCGAGGACGCAATCGCAATCTATCGCCGCCTACTAGAAATATCACCCCATGAGCAATATTACCAGCAGTTAGGGGAACTTCTAGGGAAATTGAGTAAGTGGGATGAGGCGATTAATTGTTATCGTAGACTTATCGAAATTAATCCAGAAGCTGATGAATCTCACTATCAGCTAGGGGAAGCTATCTATCAGCGGGTAATGGAAAACCCAGAATCTTTCTTAGCTGAGTATAATATAGAGCATTTTGTTCATAAAAAAGAATACCAATTCAACGATCCAGAACTACCAGAATTATGGTTTATCAATGACGAACAATTTTTACAATCAACCAGCCATCTTGATGATGAAACCTATACAATAGAACTTTTTAAAGTCTATAAAAGATACTCAGTATCCGAATGGGAAAAACAAGCTTGCATGAATTGGCTTCGACAACCAGATAGTAGTAGAGAATTAGGGATTAAATACTGGCGTACATTACCCGACTTCAAAGAAATCATTAGAAAGTCAGGAGTGGCAGTAGCTTTGGAAGCAGCTCTTCCTTACTATAATAAGACTATTGAACTTAACCCAATTCATACAAATTCTTTTTCTCGTTTAGCAGAAATTCTTACTCTACAAGGCAAACTAAAAGAAGCTAGGCAGCTTTACTATAATTTAAGCCTTTTATTGGCAGAAAGTGGAAAAATAACTGAAGCGGTTTTCTATTTCTCAAAAGCCCCCCAGCAGCCTTTTATTGAAGCTAACGTTTATGAAAAAATTTGGCGAGGTTTAAATGAATTAGCTCCGATAAATCAAGTTTATCTTGATGATTCATTAGAACTTCAACCCATAGCAACCTATGCTTACTTCAGCCAGTATAGCCAATATACTATTATTAATCTGCGTGATTTAAAAGAAAAAGATAAGGCTTTGATAAAAGAGGTTGGTCTATCCCTAGTTAATTTAGAATTAATTACACAAGACAACCGCAGTTTAGAAGAAATATATATTAATGCCTTTGATCCAAATCATTCAACTCATTTGGCTGAAAAGTTTACTAAGTTAAGAAAAAAACATAATTATGTAGCACAGGAGTTTCTAAACAATGCCAACTATTTTCAGCAAAGTCTAGTAGAAACAGGCTATATTTATTCAATTTGCCCTTTCACAAGCAAAATTCTTAGGTCAAATCAATCATTTTACGATCCTGCTTGGCTACCAATGATTGGTTATCGCTTTGTGGGCAAGGAAATATTTTATTTGTTTTTAGGTCATTATTGGAGCGGCAAAAAATTTATTTATATACCAAAACTAGAAATTGTTATTAGTTTTTTTGATGCTGATGATGGTCATCAGCATATCAATATAAAGGAAATACTTGATCGTTTAAAAAGTAACACCGTTAGTCAATATAATGAAGTAAGAGACTACCTATCGAATCCCAATAAAAAAAATTTGCTGATATTGGGTACACTTGGCAATATTGGTCACTATTTTTGGAATGAAGTTACAGGAGTTAATTATCTATATGAGAATGATATATTGAAGTATACAGATGCAATATTAGCTGAGAAATATGAATATTTTAATATAGAAAATATTTTTCCGGAAATTCATGGGAAAGTAGTCAGAGTAAATGATAAGTTTAGTAGCTTTAAGTGGATTATCGAAAATAATTATTGTGCTGTTCGAGTAACAGGTGTTGAAATCACCGAGAAATTAGCAGAACGAGTGTACGAAGCTTCATGGAAAAAGTGTTCTTCAGCATTTTTACAAAAAGTAGAGAATGCAAAAAAACACTTTCCACTTCTATGGATAGGAATGCGTACCCATTGCCGAGTATGGGTATCTCAAGTAGAGGGAATAGCAAATATAATTAAAAGTTTACACTTGGATTTTCCAAATTTAGCCGTAGTGTTTGATGGTTGCTCTCGCACTGAAAGAGAAGATATTGGTGTTGAGGGCGTAATTGAAAGTGAAAAAGTTAACCTAGATAAGATATTGACCCTTATACCTGATTCTGTAAAAACCTATAGTATTATAGGTTCTATGACTTATGAAAAAGTTATTTGGGCAAATGCGATTAACTTATACATATCAACACCTGGTTCAACTACGACTTTTGTACTCTGGATTGCTAACAAAATGGGAGTCGTTCATGCTAACAGTTTATGTTATGAATCCTGGGTTATTGAACAATTGAAATCAAGGGAAAATGTAGTTATGCCTATTTATATTCCATTGGAATCAATAGTTGATTATCCCCCTATTGGGCTGATCAATAATTATGATTTTGATTGGCGCTTGCTTGACAAAGAAGTCAGGAAACTATTAAATAATTTAGAGCCGAATAAAATATAAGATACATTTTTAAAAACCATAGAAAAGCCTTGGCTGTAGATGTTACTAAAAAACATAGCGCGCCTAAAATTATTTAATTAAGTTACTATGAACCAAGAAACGGCTGTATCTAAATTTAACCAAGGTAAGCAATTGCAGGAAGCGGAAAAATTGGAAGACAAGATCGCGGCTTACCGTCGTGGACTTGAACTCAATAGCAACGATTCCTGGACACACCACCATCTAGGGGAAAACCTAGCCAAACTGGGTCGATGGAATGAAGCGATCGTAGCCTTCTGCGATGCAATCACACTCAAACCAGATTTTTCTTGGAGTTATCACCACTTAGGAGATGCCCTAGCTCAACAACAACAGTGGGAAGATTCGATCGCAGCCTTCCGTAAGGCACTCGAACTCAATCCTGAACATTATGGTACTTATGTGGGGCTAGGTAATAGTTTAGCAAAATTGGGTCAATGGGATGAGGCGATTGCCGCTTATAGCCGTGCAAGTGAGTTGAACCCTGATGCGGATTGGATTCATTTTGCTTTGGCAAATGCAGTGCAACAGCGAAATCAGTTCTACTTAGCAAAGGATATCCCCTCTTCCTCCCAAATTATAGAATGTAATCCAGATGAGGAGTCTTTCCAGCGATTAGGAGAAATTTACTTTCAATTAGGTCAATGGGACGATGCGATTGCCACCTACCGCCGAGCAGTTGAACTCAACCCATTTTCTGATTTGTTAAATTATCAACTAGGGGAAGCAATTTATCAACGGGTGATACAGCATCCAGAATCGTTCTTTGTGGATTATAAAATAGGAGAATTACCCAATAAAAAGAATTACCAAGCTCACGATAGAGAACTTCCAGGACTTTGCTTTATTAATGATGAACAATTTTTACAAGCGACTCAGCATCTTGATGATGAATCTTATGCAGTAGAGGCCTTCAGAGTTTATAAAAGATATTGTGTATCAGAGCTGGAAAAACAAGCGTGTGTGAATTGGCTACGGTTGCCAGAAAGTAGCCGAGAGATTGGCATTAAATATTGGCGAAGCTTACCTGAATTTCAGGTGTTATTAAAAAAATCTATCACATCAGTTTGCTTAAACCAAGCCCTGCTCCATTATCGCCAAGCGATTGAATTAAACCGACACCATATAGCATCTTACTATCGACTGGGGGAGATCCTCGCTTATCAGGAAAAATTGGATGAAGGCTGTGAAACTTACTATAAACTTGCTGTCCTATTAGCCGAACAGGGCAAACTAGATGAAGCCTTAACTTGCTTCCAAAAAGCTCCACATCACTCTCCCAGCGAGGCAGAAATTTACGAAAGCCTCTGGAAAGGATTAAATGAGTTAGCCCCCCTTGATGTAAATAACTCATACTATCGAAAGGAAATTAAAGCACCAGAAGCTTTAGCATACTTCAATAACCATGCAAAATATACAGTGATTGGCTTAGAATTCTTAAGTGAATCTGACAAAATTTTGCTAGAAGAAGTAGGATTATCTTTAGCTAATTTAGAATTAATGAGGCGAGATAGTCTGGCTTTAGAAGAAATTTATATCAATAGTTTCGGAGCGACTTTACCGATCCAGTTAGCAAAAAAAGAAAGTCGGACATTAGGGCTGCATTATTATAACTGGTCACAGGGAATGCACTTGCAGCAAAGTCTTGTAGAAACTGGTTACATATACACAGTTTGTCCCTTTACAGGTAAAGTCCTTAGATCCAATCAATCTTTCGTAATTGACTCCTTATTCAATTATTATCGATTTGTGGGGCAAGAAGTATTTTACTATTTAGTTGGCGATTGGTTTGGCAGTAGAATTTGTTTGTATTTTCCGAAACGAGAGTTAATCATTCCCTTTTATTCATATCCTCATATTAACTTTGGTTTAAGTATCAACCGATTCAAAACTTATTTGGTAACTTACTGGCAAAAAGTAAAAGCTTATCTGTCCAATAAACAACCGAAAGAATTAGTAGCGGTTCAGGCATTTATGCCTAATTTGGGGCACTATATTTGGAATGATTTAGCAGGAATTTACCATATTGTTGAAAACGGGATGGTACATCATCTGACTAAGTTCATTATTGGTGCTTATGAATTTATGAATGTAGACGTAGTTTTTCCTGAAATAGAAACTGATAAAATTATCAGATTTTCAGACTCTTGGCAGATTTTTCAATACCTTTTGGAGAATAATTACTGTGGAGTTAGACTCGTTGATATGTATATCAAAGACAAACTCTCCAAAAGGCTTTATCAAACTTCTCTCACTAAATGTTCCCAAGAATTTTTGCAACAAATAGAAGCATCTAAACAAGATTCACCTCTCTTATTAGTTACTTTGCGAAGTAAGCGTTCCTGGGTATCTCAAGTTGAAGGAATTGCCAATGTTCTCAATCTACTTTATGCAGATTTTCCAAATTTAGGAGTTATATTTGATGGCTGGTCTCGCACAGAAAGAGAAGATCCAGAAGCTGAGTCTGTCATTGCCGCCGAAAAAGATATGATGGAAAAAATTATCACTCGCTTATCAGGAGATATTAAAACCTATAGTTTGATTGGTGCGACCACCTATGAAACCTTAGTTTGGAGTGATGCGATCGATTTTTATATCACACCTATGGCAACTTCACTAACTTTTGTCGTATGGACTGCTCACAAACCTGGTGTGACTTATGGGAATACTGCCTTTTACGGCGAAAACGTAGAGTTTAACTACTCATCGAGAACAGCCGAAAACTCAATCATGCCTGTTTTTGTACCTAAAGAATTTATTGTGGATGGTCATGACCCCAATCCTTTCTCACGCAGTTATGAGTGTGATTGGAAAGCCATTTACAATGAAATTTTTAAACTCTTGAAAGAGTGGCAAAACGACTCTGCTATTGCAATTAAGTCTGCTTGAAAGTACCGAGTCCTTCTAAAACCCCGCGTAAATTCCAGTTGAGATTCTGAACTAAGCGATCGCACCTCATCCCACACTTTAAAGGTCGCGCAGCAGCTTGGTTTAATTCAGATGTCATCACAGGTAAAAGAGTATCTGTCTGAAGTCCAAATACTTCAGCGATCTTTAAAGCAAATTGATAGCGATTCATACAATCAATTCCCGTTATATGGAACAATCCTTTTGCACCCACTTCTACTAACCGACAACTCGCTTCCCCAATATCATCTGCCAAAGTTGGCGAACCAACCTGATCTTGAGGAACACGAATTGCTTGATTATTTGTCAACATAGAAATCAAGCGAAGTACAAAATTCTTACCTTGCTTCTCTTGACCATAAACCCAAGCAATGCGACAAATTAAATAATCATCTAATAACTCAGAAATTTTCTCTTCTACTTCTAACTTTTGTAGCCCATAAACACAAATAGGATCTGGTTTATCGATTTCTTGATAAGGGCCATTTTTCCCATTAAATACATAATCTGATGAATAGAAGACTAACTTCGCGCGCACATCCCGTGTCGCGTGAGCTACATTCAAACAACCCACTACATTAATTTGATAAGTTTCCTCCGGGTTTTGTTCACAATAATCCACATTTGAGCGAAACGCGGGAAGAAATACAACCTCTGGTTGAGATTCAGTAATCAGCGATCGCACAGCAGCAGCATTCGTAATTTGCAAAGGAATCAAACCAGGTTGGGCAAAATTCTGATAAGTTCCCGTAACATTCCATCCCCGTTGATGACAAGTTTGTAGCAGATGAGAACCTACTAACCCCGATCCACCAATTACTAAAACTTTCATACTTCCTTTCCTGTTTGGACAACTTCTAGACTATTTCCCTTTAAAACAGCAATTGTACCAGTGAAGCCAATTTCTGTCTTAATTTGGTTAACAATTTCATCAGTAAACCGAGTTGCCATTACCATAATCGCATCTACCGGATCGGTTTTTAAGTGACTGGGATCTAAAATTGGCCAATGAGAAACTGGAGTGAAACGATTTTGTTTATGGGGCGAAGAATCAACAACATAAACAATCCCTTTAAACTGAGCTAAAGATAATAAGGTTACGCCATTGGTACTTGCTCCCCAAATCGCCACCCGCTTTCCTTGGAATGAGTAAGCATTGATAAAATCCCACATTTTTTGAATGAGAAAATCAACGCCAGTTTGTAAATTAGCTAAACTTTCTCGCTCTTGTTTTTGCACGGTTGCTACAATATGCTCACCGCCCCAGTCCCGTTTAATATCAAGAACCTTAAAGTCATTTTTTTCAAGTGCAAACCGCAGAGTTTTTACAGAAAAATAATGCAAATGATCCGTGATAAAATCGTAAATTCTCTCATTTTCTAAAGTTTGCTCAAAACTGGGAACCTCAATAAAACCCACGCCATTCGGAGTTAAATTTTCATAAATACCTTGGAGAAAATCATTTGGATCGGGAGCGTGCTCCAAAACGTGCATTGTGACAAACGCATCAAAGGGAGCCCCTTCAATTTTGGCATTTTTACTCATATATCCCTGTTTAATTTTCAAGCCATGCTTGCGCCCCAATTCTGTTGATCGCTCTGATGGTTCCACCCCAAAAGGAATTGCACCTGCTTCCGCGAAGAACTCCATAAAATGACCATCACCACAGCCGACTTCGAGAATAGTTTTATCTCTTAAATTAAACTGCTCAACCAACTCATATGCTTGTCGTTTCCGGTGAGATAACATCCCCGGAGAACTTGCATGAGCAGAACCCACTTGATCTGCATATACTAAAGATTCGGCTGTGAGCTGCACCAAACCACAATTTTCACATTGATAAACCTCTAAATCAACCCCTGTATCTGTCTCCAGTTGTTCGTACTTGGGTAATACATGACCTCCTCTAGGAATATTTTTTAACTTAATACTGGGGTGTATTGATAAAGGAAATCTACAGAGACGACAATTTCTAGTTGCCATTTTCATCCTCATTAATTTTCTACCTAAACAAAAGGTGAAATAAAATCATTAAAACTTTCTCCTTGGGCATCTTTCGAGGAAGTCAAAGGACGATCAATTGTCCATTTAATAGCTAAAGTTTCATCATTCCATCTTAAATTACCTTCCGACTCAGGATAATAAATTTCATCTACTTTATAAAGTACTAAGGCCGTTTCTGTTAGTGAACAAAAGCCATGAGCAAAGCCTTTAGGAATATAAGCTATTTTGTGGTTTTCTTCAGAGAGTTCAATCGAATCCCATTGACCATAAGTATTTGAGTTTTTTCTCAAATCTACAAAAACATCTAAGATTTTTCCTGAAACCACTCGGACTAACTTTGTTTCAGCATGAGGCGGTTTTTGGAAGTGAAGACCTCGAATCACACCTTTTTTTGAGAATGACTGATTTTCCTGCAACCAAGCTGTCGTCAAGCCATGATCGCGGAAAATAGCTTCATCGTAGGCTCGCATGAAGTATCCACGATCGTCTTTCCTGGGAGCTAAAGTAATTTGATAAGTCCCTTGTAGTTTGAGTGGTTTAATTTCCATTACCGTCATTTCATAGTCAGTACAGGTGTCAGTTCAGGCATCAAGAAATCACTATACCATTGAATTGTATCCTTCAAACTTCCATCCAGAGAATACTCAGGTTTCCAATTCAATAACCTCCGAGCCTTTTCCGCCGAAAGATACTGATGTATAATTTCATTCTTCGCCTGATTCAAAATAATCGGCTCCAAATGACTCTTATCCATCAATTCCAAAATCTTTCGCACCATTTCTACAACTGTAATTTGCACCTCATTGCTGAAATTAAAAGCCTCTCCCCAAATTTCGCGCCTATCCATCTGCTCAGCTAGATGCAAATAAGCTAAAACGCCATCCTTGGCATAGAAATAATCGCGAATAAAACTACCGTCACTACGGATCACAACTGGCTTATCCCGCAAAGCTGAGCGAATTGTATCGGGTACAATCCGATTAAAATTCAAGTCCCCACCACCGTAAAAATTGCCACAACGAGTAATGCAAACTGGCAAGCCGTAACTAACATAATAAGTCCGACAAATCAGATCGGCACAACTTTTAGAAACATCATAAGGATGTTCGCCTTGCAACGGCGTATTCTCGTCGTAGGGTAAAATTTCTTGATCGCCATAAGCTTTATCGCTTGATGCTACCACAATTCGGCTGACTCCCCCCACTTTGCGACAAGCTTCTAAGACGTTCCAAGTACCTTTAATATTTGTCTCAAAAGTAGCCAATGGTTCGCGATTAGCAACTCCCACAATCGTTTGAGCTGCTAAGTGAAATACTGTGTCTATTTCATATTCATTGATAGCGCGCTCCAGTGCTGGCAAATCTTCCACACAACCGCGCACTATATTAATACGCTGATGCCAGTCTTCCATGTATAGCCTAGAGTGCGGTACTAAGTCTCTAACTAATCCCGTTACCCGCGCTCCTCGTTTCACTAAATCTGCTACTAACCAACTACCCAATAAACCAGTACAGCCAGTTACAAACACCGAACGATCGCACCAAAAATTCCTCATTCCCACACCCTCCAAGGAGCCTCTCCATTATCCCACAGCTCATTCAAATATTTATACTCCCGGTAGGTATCCATCGCAAAGAAAAATCCTTCGTGGCGGTAAGCCATCAATTGACCTTCTGCGGCTAAACGTTCGAGAGGTTCTCGCTCTAAAAAGCAATCATCTCCACCCAAATAGTCAAAAATACGGCGGTTTAATATTAAATATCCCGCACTTGCCCAACCATCTAATTGCGGTTTCTCCGTAAACTGTTGTACAGTACCCTGATTGTCCACATCCAAAATCCCAAACCTAGAAATAGGGCGAACGGTAGTAATAGTTGCCAGCTTACCATGGGACTTATGAAAATCTAATAGCGCCCCAATATCTACATCAGCCACTCCATCCCCATAAGTTACCATGAAAATATCGTCATGAATATATTTCTCTATCCGTTTCACCCGACCACCAGTCATAGTTTCTTGACCAGTTTCAGCTAGAGTAACATTGAAATCTTGCTCCAGATGTTCTCCGTGATACCTGATGGAATTTTGGCGACCCAAGCAAATAGTAAAGTCATTGTTCATTGCCTCATAATTGAGGAAATATTCCTTAATCATGTTGCCACGATAGCCCAAGCAAACAATAAAGTCGCGGAAGCCATAATGGGCATATATTTTCATAATATGCCAAAGAATAGGATGTCCTCCAACATCTACTAATGGTTTAGGACGAAACTCTGTTTCTTCTCGGAGACGGGTACCGAGACCGCCTGCTAGGATAACTACTTGCATTGTTTTATGCTTGTAAAGGTCATTAATTAATCGAAAAATTGCCGAATTATTTTTACTTTCAAATGGCTAAAAAATCTTTTTGCCCTTAAAAACTAAACCATTTTCGCCTCCATCATCATTCTGACAACATCTTGCATTTTATACTTGGCTTCCCAACCTAACTTTTCCTTAGCCTTACCGGGATTTCCACGACCAATAGAAATCTCAGTAGGTCTATACAGACTCTCATCAATCACCGTATGTTCCCGCCAATCCAAATCCAAACAAGCAAAGGCTGCCTTTACAAATTCCTCCAAAGTATAACTTTGACCAGTAGCAATTACATAATCATCGGCCTCCGACCGTTGTAACATCAAATACATCGCCTCCACATACTCCGGGGCCCATCCCCAGTCCCTTTGTACTGAAATATTCCCCAAATGTAACTTTTCTGAACTTCCCGCAGCGATTCTACAAGCTACCGCCACAATCTTTTGCGTTACGAACCTTTCTGGTCGCAACGGTGACTCATGATTAAATAGAATACCAGAACACGCAAATAAATTGTAAGCTTCCCGATAGTTTGCTACCTCCCAAAAAGCCGTTGCTTTCGCCACTGCATAGGGACTTCTGGGATGAAAAGGGGTATTTTCATCCGCCGCCAAACCCCTTGTATTGCCAAAACATTCGCTAGAACTTGCATTATATAATTTCACCTTGCCGCCAGTAAACCGAATCGCTTCTAAAAGATTCAAAGTCCCAGTAGCAATACTTTCCAGAGTTTCAACTGGCTGTTCAAACGATAGTCCCACCGAAGTCTGACCAGCTAAATTGTACACCTCATCGGGCTGAATTTTTGTCAAGACTTGCAAGACGCTGCGAAAATCATTCAAAGACATAGATTCCATCTTCACGGAGTCGCGGATGCCCAAACGAGAAAGGTTTCGGAATTCAGACATTTGGGCATCTCGCGAAGTTCCGAAGACAAAATATCCTTTTTTAAGTAGGAGTTCAGCTAAGTACGCTCCATCCTGACCAGAAATGCCACAAATTAACGCTCTTTTTATCACAAAGAAACCCTCAATATTCTATTTTTAATTACATCAGAGCATCTTGCAGATTGAAACCGATTAATCAATTAGGAATTATGCACCATATAGCCACGCCTTTGTTATGGATAGTAACCCCGATATCGTGGCTTTACGATATCACTTAGCCAATAGTCAACACATAGGCTTCATGTAGACCAAAATTAGGAATAACATATTTCAATGTTCCGTTTCCAATAGACACATTCTCTTCCTTCAAAATCACCATTTTTTGCACAGCCGCCTCTTGATCATTAGGAATTTTCTCTAATTTTAGATGGATTTTACCATTCTGGGCAACATTGAGCTGTTTTAAGTTTGCAAGAGTAAGATTAAGTCTGATTGAGGAAGAATTATTCCGATCGAAATAGCCTAATAATACCTGTGCTTTACCGCTAGAATTTGACTTGCTAGCCAAAGCGACAACTCTCTCAGAGGATGACTGACTTCGCACTCGCGAACTAGCTCCATCAGCATAAGCTTTATTCGCCCACCAAGCTGCTCTAGGCTGAAAAGAATTAGGTGTTACCATCCCAGCCAGAGTATTATTAAAGCAATTACTAACTTTATTGGGCCCCAAGCTACCCCAACAAGCTCTGCAAGCACCGTCTGCTTGACCTCTTTCCAAATTATAGAAATAACCCAGAATATCTCCTGGTCTATACTGTCCTACCTCTCCAACAATCTCATTCACATAAAGTTTTTTGATTTTTAGGCTGGCGTAAGCTGGACTTTGGATGAAATTGCGTCTAGCCTCAATCAAATGATCGTCAACAAATAAAATGTTATCATCATTCAGTTCGTGCCAAGATAAAAAATTAACTTCCAGTTTATTTGCCTTGCAGTATTCGAGAAAAGCAACTAAATAGTCTTTACTATAAATTGCTATGCTTGGGCCTCCAATTATCGCTTCTGGCCCCAATTCTTGACGTAATATTTGATAAGCCCGTTTGTAAGTTTCAAAAAATTGTTCTCTTGTTCCCGCCCAAAAAGGATTTGCCCAGTCAGGCTCATTCCAGACATCCCAAACGATTTTTTTTCCTTTATTCTGTTGAGCAAGTTGTCGCACAAAAGCTTCCCAGGCAGGATAATTTTGATAGGGCCATCCATTCGGATTAGCTCCATATCCCCAGAGGTCGCTTACTATTAATTGAAACTCAGCACCTGAGTTCACAACTCGGTCATAGGTATCAACTCTTCCAGCTCGCCAAAGTTTAAACTGTAGTGGTTTAATCGTGCTATCTGGTGGATTACTTGGATCTATACCGTGTAGGATACCACTGACTGACTTAATTGATTGTGGGGCAGCAAAATCAACGTTTACGTTAGATTGTACCTGCCCAAAAGTTGATACTTGACCAAAAAATAGTATTAACAGAGCCGTAGCCAATGCTAACAAAAGTTGCGGGAGTTTTAGCAAGTTTTTGACACTAAATTTTGTTCGCATATTGGCTCCTAATGGTATTCATTCAAATTTGACTATAGAAAGAATCACGTAAAGTTTCCGTCGGTGCAGTTTCGATATTTATATGCAGGTTGTGTCCAGATAACTGTGGGTTAGAACTGAAATTTTATTAAGTCGCAAAAGCCAATTCACCACCTAATGTAGTCGCCACTAATTCCTTCCATTCTACTGAGTTAATCAGAGAATAGCTATCAAACTCTTTACCAATTTCTGCATAAAAAGTGGCAAAGTTTTGTATCCAATAGAAGATGGTTTCTGTTGTCAAAAAAGGCGTACAAGTCAAAGATTCCTCCAAATCCCGGAACATTTTAGCAAGATTACCATGACAATGAGCGTGCCAAGCACTCCACACCAAAGAGCTATAACGTAATTGTTTTTCTACTAATTTCATTTGTCCTTCAAGTCGCGGATTCAAAAATCTTTTTTCTGGATCTTTTTCACTCGATAAAGCCTCTACAATTGTATTCAAATATTCCTGAAGCATCCGTTCTTCCCGGAACATTTGTTCGGCTCGTAATTTACATTCTTTGCCTACAGACTGCCTCAATTCCGAATTCGCGACCCAGGCTTCTATTGTCATAGCCAATTCCCTTACTGTTCCTTTGGGATCGCGATTCGGGTTAGGTAATAACTTTCCTGTCTCCCCCAACTCCTCTGGAATACCACTGACAGCAGTCGCAATTACAGGTAATCCTTTTGCCATTGCTTCCATCACAGCTAAAGGCATTCCCTCTGCTTTTGATGGTAGAATAAAAATATCGCTAGCATCGAGCCAATCTGAAATATCCCACCGTTGACCTAAGAATTTAACCCGATCGCTTACTCCTAAATTTGATACTTTTTCTCTCAATTCAGGTTCCATATTATCGTGAGTAGTCGCCCCAGGGCCGGCCCACACAAAATAAATTTGCGACCATACTGGACTCTGTTTTAACTGCGCGATTGCTTCCAATTGATACTGATAGCCTTTAACGGGAGTAAGACGCGCCGCCGTGAAACAAACTATGGCATCTTCTGGAATTCCTACCTCCTGTCGCAATCGGTTGCGAGTTGTAGCAACAGGGGGGACAAAATAACTATCAGGCCGTCCGTAATAGATAACTTTTCCCCAGTCTTGAGGCATTTTAAAACATTTCTGGCATAAGTTTAAATTCTCAGAAGAAACTGCCACCATAGATTTTGCCGTAGCATAATGATAGGAGACAGCATCTAAATAGGGAATTTTGTCCCATCTATGGAATTTAGCAAAACTTGGGTCAATATAACCTAAAGCAATGATATAGTTTATCCCTCGTTTTAAAGCTACTTGCTTGGCTGCAAAATTTGCCATCGGCCAGCCGTCACTAAATATAATTAAATCGGGGGGAAACTGCGAGAAAATATTTTCAGCATCAGCCTGATTGTAGGCGATGCGGGAAAATTCTTTCATCGTGTCAAACTCTAGCCAAACGTGACGGATGCCAAGTTCTTTTTGCTTATTAATTAACGGGTTAGAAGTCTCAGTTTGAACGCAAGTAACTTCGTATCCTTCCGTTGCTAACTTGCATAAAAGTGAATGGTTAAACTGAGCCATTCCTCCGACTCCGTGATCTTCAGCATATAATAGAATGTGCCGATGATTCTTTCTAGAAGTTAAGCTGCCAGTGGAGTTAGCTTGATGAAGATTATTCATCACCATTGTCACTGCTGCTTGCCATTCTTGCACATTACTTAACGAATTTGCATCAAAATTGTAACCGTATTCGAGGGAATAGACTTTAAAAGCTTCTACCCAATTTAAGATAGTATCTATCGGAGAGAAAGGGCTGTAATATAAGGATTTTTCTAAAGCTTCACCCATTTCTCCAAAATGCTCATCCCGATACATTCGCCACGCCATCCAGGTTAAAGATTCGTAGCGTTCTTTACTTTTTAACTGACGAATTTGATTGGGCAAATCTGGCCTGGCAAAAAAAGTTTCCATGACAAGTTCCATATTTTTCATCAATTTATAACCGCTAGACATCAGATTAGCATCGTGCTGACGATAACCAATAAGTATCTCTTCTAACCAGGCGGCTTTGCAGCCATTTAAAGCTAAGCGTAAGGCAAAATCTAAATCTTCGGCGGGGGGAAATCGCGAGTCAAAACCACCCAATCTTTCCCACCATTCTCGCCGCAGCATCATCGCACTTGGGCGGACAATTTTATAGATTACAAAGGTTTCTAAATCTAATTTTGGCGAACGCTGCCAAGGCATTACTGGATGGATATCTCGCCCCTTATCGTCAACTATTAGCCAACCTGTTTGTACCATACCTAATGTGGGGTCAGCATCTAGGTACGCTACTTGTTTCTCTAGCTTTTCTGGTAGGAAGAAATCGTCGCTATCTAGAAAAGCTAAAAATTCGCCCTGGGCTAACTGACAAGCATGATTTCGCGCGGAGGCGGCCCCTTGATTATCTTGATAGACGTATTTAATTAAGTCTAAATAAGGGGATAAAACTTGGCGAGTATTATCTGTAGAACCATCATCTACGACAATAATTTCCCAGTTTTGATAAGTTTGATTGAGAACGCTATCTATGGCTTGGGCAATGTAACGATCGCAATTGTAAGCGGGGATAATAACGCTGACTCTGACTTTTTTCGTAGGGATGATATTAGCCATTAAATTTTTCCATTCTAGTAACTTTCTCAGGGCAAAGCCATCGATTTCGCAGCCATAGGCTTGAGAAATATCGGTAAGGCGCTTTACCCAATCTACTATAGTTGCTGTCACCGAGTACGGACTATAGCGCAAAGATTGCTGGAAATACTCAGCCATTTCTGCGGGATAACCGCTGTAGTAAAGTTGCCATGCCATCCAGGTTAGGGCTTCGTAAAAAGCTGGTTTTTCTAATTGGCGGATGCGTTCTGGCAAATCGGTTCTACTGAATAAATTTTGCTTTAATTCAATAAAAAGGTTGGCTTGTTTGAGCGCTCTTTGGATAGAGACATTTTGCCTGTGTTGGCGATAGCAAACTGTGATTTTAGGTAGCCAAGCAGCCTCGCATTCTAATAATGCTAAACGCAGCACTAAGTCTGAATCGTCTACGGAATCATATTGAGAATCAAAGCCACCAACTCGATTTAACCACTGCTTTGAGAACATCATGGCACTGGGAAGTACGGGCATATATACGACCCAGGTTTCTAAGTTTAACTGGGGTAAGTGTTCCCAGGGTTTGATATCAAAAATAGTTTCGCCTTGCTCGTTAACAATTCGCCAGCCACTATTAACAATTGCGAGGGAGGCTTGAGCATCAAATAAGGCTACTTGGGCAGCTAACTTATCTGGTAAGAAAAAGTCATCTTGGTCTAGAAAAGCAATTAATTCACCCTTGGCTTCTCGGATACCAGAATTACGGGCGGCTGCTACTCCTTGATTTTCTTGATAAATATAGCGAATTCTGTTAAAATAGGGCTGTAATATTTCGCGAGTATTATCCGTTGAACCGTCATCTATGATGATAATTTCTAAGTTTTTATAGGTTTGGTTCAGTACGCTTTCTACCGCTAGCGCGATGTAGCGATCGCCATTATATGCTGGGATAATTACACTGACTCGCGGTGTCGAATTTGCCGTTAACATGAATTTCTGAAGTAATTGGGAAGGGGAAAGCAGCACAACCCCAGATATAGACGTGCATACACGGATTTTTTATCCCTGTTTAGCTTGTAGAATACAATTTTACTGACGTTTGCAACTCTATAGGATAACAGAATAGTGAATCCAGAAACAGAAGTGCTTGATTTGCTGCGACAGGCAGAAGTAGATTTAAATGAAGGAAAGTTAGATCGAGCGATCGCTTCCTGCAAGCAAGCCCTACAAAACGAGCCAAACTCAGCAACAGCTTGTAAAATCTTGGGTAAGGCACTCCAAACTCAAGGTCAGCTAGAAGAGGCAAAGCAATGGTACGCTAAAGCGATCGCACTCGATCCGAATTTAGCGGATGTCCACGCTAACCTTGGCAGTCTCTATGCTAACCTCGAACAGTGGCCAGAGGCGATCGCATCTTACCAGCAAGCTTTAACTCTCCAACCCAAGTTTGCGGGAGTTTACCGCAACTTAGCTAGACTATTTGAGCAAATTGGCAAGCCAGAGGAAGGCGCAGATTTCTGGTATATTGCTCTGATGTTAGAGCCAGATTTCACGGGTGAAACATTTCTCCATGTAGCCTCTAGCTTGATGGCGCAAAATAAAGTAGAAAGAGCAGTTATTTGTTACCTCCGCACTATTTATTTGAATCCCAGTTGTTACGAAGCTTATTATAAATTAGCAGAAATTGAAACTTCACTGGAACAGTGGGACGATGCGATCGCTCACTATCGCAAAGCTATTCAACTCCAGCCAGATATATCTGAATTATACTACAAATTAGGAAATGCTCTGCAAGCAAAAGGACTCTTAAATGAAGCTGTAACTACTTACCGCTTTGGGCTCGATCTCAATCCCGATTACTTTTGGTCTTACTACAATTTAGGTAATGCTCTTCTTAAACTGGAAAAGTGGGAAGAAGCTCTTGCTGCTTATCGATTTAGTCTTGAACTTAACTCTGACTTTGCTTCTTCTTACTATTATATAGGCGATGCTCTTTCTAAACTAGAAAAATGGGAAGAAGCGGCCGCAGCTTACCGCCGTGCTTTTGTATTTTTGCAATCAATATAGGTTAAACTATACGAATTGGTACGAATGTTGTAGTTCTTCTCCTAATTACTAATTCCTTGTACTCTCCTGAATATATCCGTTGCTGAGAACCCACCATACTATATGTCCATACTGAAAAGTTTTTCCTGTTTGTGGTGCAACTGCACCATATAAATAGTAGGCTTTAAAATTCCATTGAACTTTACCTATTGGTTTGACTCCTAAAGCTGTAATTCTTTTCCTTTCAATTGTTTTTAAGCCAATTCTTGTTTCATCTTGACACCAATATTGTTTTAACCATCTATTTACAGTTATCCTATGTACCCCTAAACGTTCTGCTACATCTGTAAGGCTGGGACTTAATCCCGCTTTTAACCAATAAAGTGCCTGAATTTTTTGTCGGTTAGTTATAGTTCGCTGCTGCGACAAAATTATTTTTAACTCCCCAACGCTTAAATCAATTCTTTCTTGGTAATTTACTTTCATGCACCACTCCTCAAAATCTCATTGTTATTATAGCATACTTTTAGGGAAATGGTATAATTACTACTCAGATTGTATTGCAATGCTTTAGTATTTCCGTAGATGAACTCTTAGGATAAAACCGGATAAAAATATTAGCTAATCCAACAGTCGCCGCCCTTCTAAAGCACGCGCTAAAGTCACTTCATCAGCATATTCTAAATCTCCCCCCATCGGCAAGCCAAAGGCAATTCGCGTTACCTTCGTAAAAGGCTTAACTAAACGTCCTACATACAGCGTGGTAGTTTCACCTTCTACACTCGGACTAATAGCAATAATTACTTCCTTAATATCATCGTGACTCACGCGCCGCACTAACTGTTCAATATTTAATTGTTCTGGGCCAATTCCATCCATCGGCGATATAACTCCGCCCAAAACGTGATACTTACCAATGTACTCCCGCGTTTTTTCAATGGCAATTACATCGCGGGAATCTGTGACTACACAAATAGTATCGCTGTCACGGTTGGGATTGCGGCAAATTTCGCATACTGGGTCAGCAGATAAATGAAAACATACTTCACAGAAACCTACTTGTTCTTTAGCATCAATTAGGGATTGAGCGAGTGCTTCTATTTCTTCTTCTGGTCGTTTGAGAATGTGTAGAGCAAGGCGTTGGGCGGTTTTGGGGCCGATTCCGGGTAAGCGTTGCAATTGCTCTATTAAACGGGCTAAAGGTCGCGTGTACAATTTAGTAATTGGTAATTGGTAATTGGTAATTGGTAATTGACAATTGACAATTGTTACTGAGAAAAAATGATTAACTAAGTTAAGCTAACTATTAATAATTAGCAATTTGGTAATGAGTTGTGTCGGGGATTTAACGGATATAACGGCTATGACAATTAACCACTAACCATTAACCATTAACCACTAACCACTAACCACCACTGATTTTAGCTTTATACCCCAATTTTGTCAGAATTTCAACAAGCTTTTGGGTGTGCTCGCCTTGAATCTCAATCTCGCTATCCTTAACAGTACCCCCTGCACCGCATTGGGTTTTAAGCTGCTTCAGCAATGCTGCTAGAGTTTCGGGTTTGGCCTGAAATCCCGTGATGACAGTGACAGTTTTACCCTTGCGACCCTTACGGGAGGCCTGGACTCTAATATTTTGCTGAGGTGGCGGGACTTCTGGGAGTGCTCGTTCTACTGCGGTTGAGTTGTCAAAGTTGCCGAATTCGGAGTAAACAACTCGCTTCCCTGTAGAAGCCTTAGCATCGGAGGAGTTGCGTTTGGATGTCGTCATAAGGAGAACTAGGGAGTTGGGACTGTAGGACTGGTGAGCGTATCAGAACTACTACTATTTATATTTGTAGCTGGTTATGGCGGGGTTGCGATCGCAACACCCCCATTTTGGCGATAAAGATACCAAGATACCACCGGGACAGCGGCGTTACAAACTTCAAATTGTCTAGAACCTTATCTAGCAAATCTTCGTGACGTTGGCGATGGCTTAGATACAAGGGATGGCGTTTTTTTGACCTTAATTGATTCCGGTGGATTCAGTATTAACCCTGAAATTGCCCCGCTACCGAGAATGAATACCGGATTAGGAAAAGCATTCAGGGAAGAGTCCAGCATATAGCAAGTTAAAACTACAGCCATCCCCGCTACAGGCGCTACTTTTGGGTTGCCCCAGGTACTAGCCGGATAGCGCAACCAAACACAGGCGAAAGGTGGCAATAAGAATATTGCCGTAAAACTAATCAGTCCAACTACACCATTCACGCCGTAAGCAATAATCCACAAACTATCCGTAACTGTAATAGTTTTCCCCCATTCATCAGTTACATGATTTCCTCCAGAATCACCCCAACCAAACATGATTTGCCCCCGCGCCTTATGTGACAAAATCTCCTCATTTTCAATTCTAAATGCTAGAGATTGACTGCGGTCTTGTGGGTCAGTGGAAGTATTGACAAAGTTAATAACATAAGGATTAGTATAAAGGCTACCGCTAGCACTAACATATATGTAACTAGAGATCCCCGCAATTAGCAAAAGCAACAACAAACCATTACGAAACTGCTTGCCAACTAATAAGATAACTACTCCTATCGCCAAATAAATATATGCTCCTGTGGAGCGACATAATATAAACGTAACTGTCAAGATTCCTACTACCTGGGTAGCCGGAAAATTCCCGACTTTCTTGATAACTTTAGTTTTCCAAAGCCAAATTCCCAGCAGCGCTGCTGCCATCATCCACATACCTACTGCTAAACCGTGTTCCATGAATACTGTAGGTCGATATCCTCCTAAACGAATTGCTTGTCCAAAATCCAAGCGGGGAGTAAAACCGTAAACTATGCGGTGTAACTGTGGGCTCATGCGGGATTCGTAGAGACATAAAGGAATGTAGACTAATCCGCCATAGAAAATACCCATTGAGAGTTCCCGTATTCCTGCTAAATTATTGAGGTAAATTCTAGCTAAAAAATAAGGCAATCCCCACTGTAAAATTTGTCCGATAGTAGGAGAAAATGGGCTGAGATTATTACTTAGTTGTGAAGGAATTGGACATAAGCACCAAATTAACATTGGTATGTCAAGCCAGCCTGGTTTAAAGGAACTAAGGCGGGCGGGCTGGAAAATTACAGTAGCTAGTAGACAGCCAAAACAAGCTGCTGTTGCTTTACCATAGCTACCGATTGCTGGTAATTTAATTGATGCTTGCGGCAAAAATAGAGTGGAGGCGACGAAACTAATTACTAATGCTCTTTGTGGCGGATACCGCACAAATAAGTATAAGGTAACTAGAATCCATCCATATAATGTCAGACTAATTAAGGAAGACATTTGCTAATTGCTAATTGCTAATTGCTAATTGCTAATTGTTAACTGGTAATCTGGATTATTGATTCTGAAGTCAGGTATGCGATCGCTCAATTGCTGTGTAGAGTGCAGCTTCAAATAGATCCGTTGCATCTTCCCAGGTATATCCTGTCACTTTAGCGTAGGCAGCATCAGACATTGTTCGCCATTCCGTCTCAGACAACTGACACATCTGTTCTATTGCTTTAGCCATATCCTCTGGATCTTCCGGTTTTACCAGTATGCCGCAGCCGCCCTCTAATAGTTCGGGAGCAGCACCCGCTGGGGTGCCAATGACAGGCGTGCGACACGCCATTGCTTCTAAAATCGGGAGCCCGTAACCTTCGGAACGGCTAGCAAACAGCCAAGCATCGCATTTAGCATAAAATTCTTTAAGCTGACTTTGAGAAGGATGAGGTTCGTACTCAGTACCGGGGGGTAAAGGCAAATCTGGAGATAGTTGGCCGTTACCAAAGGTAACTAAGCGTAAATTGGGGATTTTCTTAGCAGCTAGCGAGAAAGCTTTTAACCCCAGGTCGCATCCTTTCCAATTTACGCTTGAATACATAATTCCGACTGTGGGAATGGGTTGTTTGCTGCGAGGTGGGGCGTAAAACTGCTGGGTATCGACGCTAGGAGGTACTAGGGAAACGTTACTGTCGCCGTATCGAGTCTCAGCTATATCTACTAACCACTGGGCGACGGGGATTTTATGCAGAGGTAGCGACCAAGTTGCTTCTACTCTTTCTTTAGGCAGATAGTCAAAGACTTCGTAATGCTGTACAAAATAAGCTTTTGCTCCTTTTGCGGGAGACAAGTTCGCCACCCATTCGGCGGTTTCCCACCAAGTGGCGATAACTACGTCAGCATCGGGTAAGTCGGCATCGCTAACGGGGCCGTTGCGATCGGCAACTCGGTATTCAACGCCTAGATTATCGAAGTGGGAAGGTGTGCGATCGCTTGAAGAAGGCCAACCCTCTCCCCGCATCCAAGATCGGACTTTTTGCTTAAATGTTGGTTGTTGTTTGGGCATGGAAATAATGAATACTTCATGCCCCCGCTTTTTGAGCAGTTTGGCATAAATTGCTACTACACGGCTGCCTCCGGTAAGACTAACAATAGGAAGAACAAAGGTAATTTTCATCGCTATAAGACTTTTTTGCTATTTTAACTCCCTTAGTTTAGTTGTTAAACAAATCACACCCTTTACAAATCAGTTCGCTATCCTTTTAACAATTTCATTGTTGAAGCCTATTCTAGGCAGCTTGATTAAATTGGTATAAGATACTTAATGATTGCATATTTAAGGTAGAACTATGCCAGGAGCAGTGCCATCTCAGCCAATAAGACCAACGCCAACGCCCAGTCCTGGCGGTAACGGTTCTGGTGGTAATACAGGTACACTTCCAGGGGGGGGCAACATCATTCGCGGTACTAGCGAGCCCGACTCGCTTCGGGGTACTGGCAGTGGCGATCAGATATTTGGTTTAGCAAGTTTTGACACTCTCTACGGCTTAGGCGGCGATGATACTCTTTCCGGGGATACGGGAGATGACTCGGTGCTGGGAGAGGGCGGTAATGACATCCTGTTTGGTGGTAGCGATCGCGACTCTCTATTCGGCGATGATGGTGACGACACTATTTTTGGTGGTAAAGGCAATGACTCGGCAAGCGGGGGAGTTGGCAACAATCAGCTCTTTGGTAATACGGGGAACGATACCCTGATTGGAGGCCTTGACGATGATAGCTTATTTGGGGGAACAGACGATGACTCGCTGATTGGAGGTGCGGGTGACGATCTCCTATCAGGCGATCGCGGTAGAGATACTTTAACAGGCGGTGAAGGCAGCGATACCTTTGTTATCGGCAGACTCACGGGTGGTTTAACTGAAGCTGATGCTGATGTAATTACAGATTTTACCGACGGCGCGGATAGAATTCGCTTAAGTGCAGGCCTCACCTTTGGCGATCTAACTATTGTTCAGGGTGGGGGAACAGCCCCAAGTACAGTTATTCAGCTTATAAATGGCAATGACGTTCAATTTTTAGCTGTATTGCCAGGGGTTGCGCGTAATTCAATTTCTTCTTCCGATTTCACCACTTTGTAATGACATTTGAAGGTTTCCTTAATCTAAATAAACCGATTGGCCCGACTTCCCACGACTGCGTAGCGCGACTGCGCCGCCTCTTAAAGCTCAAGCGGGTTGGACATGGGGGAACTCTTGACCCCGCAGTAGGAGGGGTTTTACCAGTAGCTCTGGGCAAGGCAACTAGGCTGTTGCAGTTTCTAAGACATGATAAAGCTTACCAAGGAACGGTTCGGTTTGGCTTGACGACGGCTACGGATGACTTGCAGGGGGAGATTTTAAGCTCTCAGCCAGTGCCTAATTTAACTCTAGAACAGGTAAAAGCCGCTTTACCAAGTTTCCAGGGAAAAATTCAGCAGATACCGCCTAATTACAGCGCTATTCATGTGGAGGGAAAACGCCTGTACGACTTGGCCCGCAAGGGTGAAACGGTGGTAGTACCTCCCCGCCCTGTGGAGGTATTTCGGCTGGAGATTTTGGACTGGCGGCCGGGGGATTTTCCCGAATTGGATTTGGCGATCGCTTGTGGTGCTGGAACTTATATTAGAGCGATCGCTCGTGACTTGGGCGCAGCTTTGAATGTAGGCGGAACTTTAGCGGCTTTGACTCGCACTGAAAGTAGCGGTTTTCATCTAGCCGAGAGCCTTACTTTTGAGGAACTAGAAACACAATTACAGCAGGGGACTTTCTGCCCTATAACGCCCTCAGCAGCGTTGGCACATTTAGGTGCGATCGCTCTTGATGCTAAAGATGCCACACGCTGGTGTCAAGGTCAGCGGCTTGCTTTTCTCCAAGCAGGGGAGATGGGGAGCAGGGGGGCGGGGGAGCAGGGGAACGGGGGAGCGGGGGAGCAGGGGAGCAGGGGAGATGAGGAAGATGGAAACCTCCCCTCTGCCCCTCTGCCCCTCTGCTCCTCTGCGCCTCTGCCCCCACCTTCCCCATCCTCCGATCCACTGCTAGTTTACGATGAAGGGGGTCAATTTCTAGGCGTTGGTCAGCGAGTTTACTCAGATACAGGCAGCATTTTGGCTCCTCAAATTGTTTTTTAGCCTCAAACCAATTATAGAAGAAGGGGCTAGGGGCTAGGGACTAGGGGCTAGGGAAAGAGAGAGGGAGAGAGGGAGAGGGGGAGCAGGGGAGCAGGGGAGCGAGGGAGTGGGGGAGAGAGGGAGAGGGGGAGCAGGGGAGCAGGGGAAATTGGGAAGATGGGTAATTAGCAATTAGCAATTAGCCATTACCAATTAGCAATTACCAATTAGCAATTACCAATTAGCCATTAGCCATTAGCAATTAGCCATTACCAATTACCAACTAACAACTAACAACTAACAACTAACAACTAACAATGAAAATATTACTAATTGGATTAATTAAGGGCTACAAAATTTTAATTTCTCCTCACCTGCCTCGTGCCTGCCGATTTCAACCAACTTGTTCGCAATATGCAGTAGAAGCAATAGAACGATTTGGGGTTTTGCAGGGCGGTCAAATGGCAATTAGTCGCATCTTGCGCTGCCATCCTTTCCATCCCGGCGGTTACGATCCAGTGCCTCCGAAGCATGAAGAATGAAGAAGAAGGAATCAGGACTCAGAGGGACAAAG
This sequence comes from Kamptonema formosum PCC 6407, assembly GCF_000332155.1. Taxonomy (GTDB): domain Bacteria; phylum Cyanobacteriota; class Cyanobacteriia; order Cyanobacteriales; family Microcoleaceae; genus Kamptonema; species Kamptonema formosum. The sequence continues at coordinate 937,443 of NZ_KB235904.1, forward strand.
CAAATTTTATTTCTTTGAAAACTTAGATAACGCCGCTCTCTAGGCGATGTCTTAACGGCCTAGAGGGCGGCGTTGTGGATATGCGCCCTAACATTCTTGTCTGTTGCGATCGCAATTACCACTTACCAATTACCAATTATCCGTATTGATGTGTCGCAGCCCGTAGGTACAAGACCCCCCAGAAAGGCTTCTACGCTCACCCACCGCAACTTGTCTTTGATTTTTAAGGATTTTCACCATAATTTTAAGTAATCTGCCCTACAATCTGTAGTAGTATCTATTGACAATTTAAAGATTGCGTAAAGTTGGATTGCCAAATACTTAAAGTGTAAGTTAATATTTAAAAATAGGGAGAATTACACAGCTATACTAACTTCAGTGATATTACCGATCTCCCGACATCTAATAAATAATAAAATATCAATGGAGTAAGAGGTTGTGGATTAATATGTCAGCCACCGCTACTGGGTGCAAGATGCTGTCCGATACCCTGGCTATACTTAGCCAGAAGCGGGCTACTGGAAAATTGCTCCTAGAGCATGGGGAGCAAAAATGGCAACTTTACTTTTTTGACGGGTCTATGCTCTATGCTACCGGGGGATTGCACCGCTCTCGGCGCTGGTATAGGGCGATCGCGGATCATTGTCCTGATTTTCGGGTAAATCTTCACCAAATGGCTGCCGAGGAGCTTTGGGAATATCAGCTCCTACAACACGGGATTGCTCAAAGAGAGATGAGCGTCGAGCAAGCCAAGGGTATTATCCGCAGCAGTATTTATGAAGTTTTCTTTTCCATTGCTAATCAGTCAGGCTTGAAGAGAAAGTGGCATCCTTACAAACAGCCTCCTTTTTCGATTAATACCCGTTTGCTGATCCCAAAATTAGAAAGCGAGCAAATGCTCTCCGACAATCGAGAACTTTGCCAAAAGTGGGAAGCAATGGGTTTGTCGCACTTAAATCCCGATCTCGCGCCGATTTTAAAACAATCTGACAGTTTGGAAAGTCGAGTTAGTTCTGATTCTTTGCTGGCTTTGAGCAACCACTTCAATGGTCAGAATACTCTCTGGGATATTGCTTTGAAGAAAAAGCAATGTTTGACAGTGGCGACTCGCACTTTATATCACTTTGTCAAGCAAGGTTTGATTGATTTCCGAACGGTACAGGATTTGCCTTCGCCAATGGAACAGTGGCGCTTAGCGGCTGCGATCGTTCAGCCGGTGCGCCCTTTAATTGCCTGTATTGATGATAGCCGTGCGGTTTGCGAGTTTTTAGAGCAAATTCTGGTACCTGCTGGGTATCGAGTCGTGAAAATCCAAGACCCGATGAAGGGAATAGCGACTCTCGCCGAGCAAAAGCCTGCTTTAATTTTTTTGGATGTGATTATGCCGAAGGCTAGCGGTTTTACTCTGTGCAATTTTTTGCGGCAAACTCCTGCATTCCGGGACACTCCGATCGTATTTTTGACAGGTCAGGACGGCATTGTTGACCGCACGCGAGCTAAGTGGACGGGTGCTACGGATTTTGTGAGTAAGCCTCCTACTGCGGAAAAAGTTCTACAAGTGGTTGAGAAATATTTGAACCTAGAGGGCGATCGCAGTCAACAATTAAGCAATAACCCCTTACTCAATCCTAGCGGGTTGAGTTTGGCTGGCTCCTAATTTCTGCATTTCTGTCTTCTGGTTGAGTAACAGCAGCTTTGGTGGATGCTACTGCGATGATATTTTTCTACGGTAAATGAGATGATGGTAGCGCCCAGCCTACAATAATTTGTCCTGCCTTAGCCTTTTATTTATGACACCTTTGGTAAGCGTGGTAATTCCCGCCTATAACTGCGCCTCTTATATTGTGCAAGCGGTGGAGAGCGTTCTCGCTCAAACTTACTCCCAGTGGGAGATAATTATTGTGGATGACGGCTCAAAAGATGACACGGTTTCCGTTTTGCAGCCTTATAGTTCCCACATTCGCTACGTTTATCAAAAAAATCAAGGAGTTTCTATTGCGCGTAATCATGGCATTCAGCTAGCGCGGGGCGAATTTGTCGCTTTTCTAGATGCAGACGATTATTTTCTCCCTGACAAATTAGCGGCACAGATTGGAATGTTTGAGGCGCAACCTAACTTGGGAATAGTTCATAGTGGGTGGCGCAAAGTTAATAGTAAAGGTGAGTTTTTGCAAGATGTTAAACCTTGGCAAAATGTCCCAAAATTGGATTTAGAGATGTGGTTGCGGTGGAAACCTGTGTTGCCAAGTGCGATGATGTTTCGCCGAGTATGGTTAGAACGTGCGGGTGGTTTCGATCCTCGGTTTCCTCCGGCTGAAGATACGGATTTGGCTTTGCGTTTGGCTTTAATGGGGTGTGAAACTGAGTGGTTAAAGCAGGTGACTGTTTGCTATCGGCAGCACGAACAGAGTGCGATGTTCAAAGGTTTACCGCAGGCTAACTCTCTGGCAAAAGTGATTGAAAGTTTTTTTGCTCGACCGGAATTGCCAGGGAAAATAAGGTTGTTAGAAAAGCCGATTAAGTACAGTACCTTTGTCTGGATTGCTTGGTATTTGCACTCAAAAGGCCATCGCGCTGAAATGGTGCAGTTTCTACAGAGTTCTTGGAGTTATACGCCTTATTTGCCTGTGGAAACTGTTATTAACTGGGTGGAAAGTTTTGCGGAATTTTATGAGAATGAGAGAGATGATTTTGATGTTGATATGTTGGGGAAATCTGCGGAGTGGCAGCAGTTGATGCAGTGGGCGATCGGCAATCAAAAGTAAGGAATTAAGCTTTTATCGAGATAATTGCGATCGCACATCTTAGTTGTGCGATCGCGCCTTTTGAGTGCGATCGGTACGCATATATAGGGCTTGCTGAAAAAGTTATAAAAAGCAGGGGGGTGAGAAATGAAGAAGAGGCCCATCTTCCTCACATAATAAGCCCTGCTTTACTTCGATTATTTAATTCATAGCTAAAGTTAATCCTTCTCGATAAAATCATAATATTTGGGAAAAATTGACACAAAAAAAGACAGTAAAACTGCCTCAGCAGCTTCACCAGGTTAATCACTAAAAATGTAAGAGTAATGGAAGTTTCAGAAGTATTAGATAGTTTAGCCATGACTCGATTCAACTGACAATTCGATGTTCGATTCTTTTTTGATTATTTGACCACATCCACTGCTGTTGACGATAAATCTCACTCGATACCAACAAATTCCTGTATTGCCTTCTGCTTAAGAGTTCTAGGCTAGCCCCTTTATTCATTAATTTCTCGATATGTCCCAAATTTCGTTTGATATATTGAAGCTGTTTTTTAACGGCATTTCTCCTTTCCTTTCCAGAGGGCTTCCTGTTTTTGGCGAATTTTAGATAATCTTTTCTGGCCTTCTTTCTGTAAGTTCTTGGTTTTTTGTCTAGGTTCTCCTTCAGGGATTTATATAATATGTCTATGATGAGTTCGGTGGTTTTCCTCGCTTGATTTAACAGGTCTACATCGGTGGGGTATTTGATATCGGCAGGTGCTACCGTTGCATCGATTAATAGCTTTCCTCTATTTTCTTTTGGTCTTTCGGCTTCTTCTGACTTTTTTGTGCTGGGTTCCTCCGGCTTGAATCCTCGACCTTTTTGGACAATTTTGCGATTGATTTTTTTAAGCAGAGACTGACCGATTCTTTGTCGAAAATGAACCATCATTGAAGCGTCAAAAAGTGCTTCGTTCCGATAACTATTTTCTCCGATAAAATACTGTAAGTAAGGGTTTTACTTAATTTGTTCGACTGTTTCACGCTTCGCTAATTCCCAATTTTTCTTTGATGATTAACGCTCCCAGTGCCATCCGAAAGGGTTTGGCTGGCGCTCCCATTTCCTCGGAGAAATTCTGGGCATATTCTTCCTCAAATTCTGACCAGGGAATTAGATTTGCCAGAAGTACCCAACGATTTTCAGCAAGCCCTATTTAAAATTTTCAAGCCGAAAGGATGCCTAAACCCGGGAGATATCTATCAAACTAAACCCCAGTTAGCAGTAGAAATACTGCGGGAACTCAAAGCTTTTGGCTTTAAAATTAAGTTGGTTTTAGCAGATAGCTTATATGGGGAAAGTGGGGATGTAATTAGAGCATTAGAACAACAAGAGCTATCCTTGATTGTCGCTATTCGTAGTAATCATGGGGTGCTGATGGGACCCGGACAGCGAGTGCGTTACAATCAATGGAAGGAATACCAGCAGCAGCTATCTTACCGTCAATCTGAGCCGAGATTCAATTGATTATTCAGCCCTATATTTTTTATTGTTTAATCTCTCCTTGGTTAACAGTGTTTAAGATTCCTGGTTTGCGTCGAAAGTTCTATGACTTAATTTACTGTATGGATGATTTCCCTGCTATTTATACACCTTTTCCTGCTACCAGTTCCATTGCTGCCTAAATTTTACTCTCCCCAAAGTGACAAAAGAGGGATAATTTCGCCAGCAAGTACCTAATTTTAACTGAATTCGACTATGTTTGAGTGTTATACCATTTTTCTCGATTAATTCCCCATCTACCCATTCTGTATTTTCAGGTGGGTTTTGCATCCATTCTTCTATGGAAATGTGGGGTAATTCACTAATTTTAACCTCTTTTGATTCAATTATTGCTGTCACCATTTTGCTTGTTTCTCCTTGGATTATAACTTGACTATAGCGCTCTTAAATGATATATATTTTTAAACAAATTCTCCTTTGGCTACCATCACCACTTTTCCACCTACGTAAACCTCTATTTCTTGTTGATTTCTTTGAGATTTCAAAAGTAATAATGAAGGTCTATCAATCTCATAACCTTGTTCAACTCGCACATTTACAGATGTTTTACCACTATATGAATATTCTACTAAATATCCGGCTAAGCAGCCATTGGCGCTACCTGTAGCGGGGTCTTCAGGAATACCTAAAGAATCGGCAAATACTCGGACGCTTAAATCATTATCTTGGTTGTATGTTTCTGGGCAAAATATTAGGATTTCTTGGGCTTCAAGATTTTTAACTAACTCAAAATATTTGTCTAAGTTGACTTTGGCTTTTTTGAGGGAGGAGTGAGTTTTTAATGGTACGATAATAAAGGGAACGCCTGTAGAAACTTCTTGAATTGGATATGTCAAGTCTATTTCATCTACTTCTAAGTTTAACACTGAGGCCAGAATTTCAGGGTCGAATTTTTGATTAAAGGTTGGTGGCTTTTGTCGCATCCATAAAACGTCTGTGGCTTCGTCAATGTAATTAAATGTAACTGGAATTTGACCGACGGCTAAATTAAGATTAACTTGTTCAACTTGGTTTTTAATAATTTCGTTTTGGATGATGTAGGCTGTTCCTAATGTTGGATGTCCCGCAAAGGGTAATTCTTTTTTCGGTGTGAATATCCGCACGTCATAGCCATCGTTTTTTATCTCATTTGAGAGGATAAAGGTAGTTTCTGAGTAATTGATTTCTCTGGCTATTTGTAGCATTTCGGTATCAGATAATTCTGCTACGCGATCGCCAGTAAATACGGCTAACTGATTACCCGCATATTTTGATTCAGCAAAGACATCAACAATGTAAAATTTCATAGTATTTGTTATTGGTTATTTGTTATTTGTTAACTGTTAACTGTTAACTGTTATCGGTTAGACGAAGAAAGGCGAAGCATTCGGGAACAAAATATTGGTTTATAGCAGTAATTTATCGCCCGAATGCTATGCGCTACGCGCAGGCTACGCCAACGCCCCTACATCAAACTTATAGAAATCAAACTATTAACTGTTAACTGTTAACCGTTAACAGTTAACAGTTAACAAATAACTATTTTAAACAGCGGATAGCTTCTAACATTCCTCTGGCTTTATTCAAGGTTTCCTCATATTCGGATTCTGGGTTAGAATCAGCAACTAAACCGGCTCCGGCTTGCACGGAAACGGCATTTGTGCCATCATCCTTAGTACGGACAACCATTGTGCGAATTGCGATCGCACTATTTAATTGTCCCTCAAAATCATAGTACCCGTAAACCCCGGAATAAGGCCCGCGACGACATCCTTCTAATTCGTGGATAATTTGCATCGCCCGAATTTTGGGGGCACCGCTGACAGTACCCGCAGGAAAACAAGCTTTCAACAAATCCCAAGCCGTTTTATCGCTAGCTAATTCTCCCACAACATTGCTGACAATGTGCATGACGTGAGAATAACGCTCAATTACCATTAATTCGTCAACTTTTACAGTACCATTGCGACAGACTCGACCTAAATCGTTGCGGCCTAAATCAACTAACATGACGTGCTCGGCAACTTCTTTCGGGTCTTGCAATAATTCCGCTGCTAAACTATCATCTTGTTGGGGAGTTTTACCTCGGCGGCGAGTACCAGCAATGGGCCGCAATGTGGCTACTTTTTTGCCATCTATGGTATTTTCAGCTTTTACCATGACTTCGGGACTAGAACCAATAATTTGCCAATTTCCGAAGTTAAAATAAGCCATGTAGGGAGATGGATTAATTAAGCGCAAGGAACGATAAAGTCCGAAGGGATCGCCGTTATATTCAGCAGATAATCGTTGGGAAAGTACGACTTGAAAAATATCGCCGGCTTTGATATAATCTTTGGCTTTTTCGACGTTAGCGCAGAATTGTTCGCGGGTAATATTGCTAGTGTAATCTAAGGTTTTTTCTGCGGTTGACTGGTAAGAATCAAATCCTGGCGGTGTCCATTCTAAGAGTGTTGTTTGCTGGGAAAGAGGCGATTTTAACTTATTAACTAGCTGAGTGACGCGATCGCACGCTTGCTGATAGGCTTCCCGCAAGTCTACATTGCTATCTCGTAAATCTGCGTAGGAAATTGCCCAAATTTTGCGCTTTACTTGGTCAAAAATCAGCAAGTTATCTACCTGCATCCACAACCCGTCTGGCAAATCTTCTGCGGTGGCTGGATAAACAGGTACTCGCGATTCCATCCAGTTAATTAATTCATATCCCCAAAATCCAAACAAGCCGCCAATTCCTAATGGTAATTGGGGCAATTTAACGGGATCAAAAGGTTTGAGACAGGTGGTTATGGCTTCAAAGGGATCGCCTGTAAAGATAGTTTGAGAACCGTTGCGGTGGGTTTGGGTAGTGCGATCGCCTCTTGCTTCCAGAATCCACAGCGGATCGCAGCCTAATAAACTATAACGCCCGATTTTCTCGCCGCCTTCGACTGATTCTAGCAGGAAACTGTAGGGTTGACCGGCACAGACGCGATACCAAGCTGAAACGGGGGTATCTAAATCGGCCACCCATTCTTGATAAACGGGGATGAAGTTACCTTGCTTGGCGAGTTCGGAGAATTGGGTAAAATCGGGGAAAATCATAATTTCAATTATAGTCTATTTGGGAATTATACCAAAAATCCGGGCGATTGAAATCGCGGCTACACGAACAAAGTCCGCCTGCGCGGACTAATGAGGTTGATTAATTTTACAGGGATACGGAAAAGTTTTCTCGCCAATATTTTTGTAGTGCGTAGGTATCTCTGAGTTGTTGCAATGCTTCGGGTGAAAATTCTGATTTAATTTTACCGATAAATCTGCCCCATTCGTACAGGCGATCGATGGAATAGGCGTTAGTAAGTTGGTGGGTGTAGAATGTTGTCCAGAATTGAGGGGCGATTGCACTTTTCCAGCGTTTATGCCACATTGAGAAATCGGAGGGATTTGGTAATTCTACTTCTAATAATGGGGGGAAATCTGCATAGTTGACGAAGCGGCTAATGCCTTTGGCGTGGATGTAGACTACATGACGATAGCATTCGATTCGGTAGATGTCGTCTGGGGAAATGTTAAATAGAATGGTGACGGTTTCTTTGGTGACAAATCTAGCGAGGGGATGGAGAAGTGAGGATTTGTGGAGGATTTTTGAACAAGATATAGTTAAGTTTAACTGAGATGGTTCTGTCATTTTAAAGGTATAGGGCATTAATTTTTGGTCTGTATTGTCTTTTTAGGCGATCGATCTTCCCCTAGCCGGGTTCAATAGTTTATCATTGAAGTAACCCGCTTTGAGTCGCGAATCAGGAGAACCGTCAAATGCCAGATCCAATTTTGGGCTTGATTTTTGGGGACGCTTGGCAAGGGATGGTGGGAAGTAAAACCAATGAATCATTTAATCTTGCCTGGTTGATGGCGTTAAAAGCATTAGCAAAAGCAGGTAAAATTGTCAACCATTATTTAGAACAAGCACTTTTTCATCCGACATTTCAGGAATATTTTGCGGCGTTAGCGGTTGAGAATTGGCATTTTTTCCTGAATCATATTCCTGATAATCCGCAACATTCTGAAGCTCAATACCACATTTTTGAGAAGCAGTGGAAAGAAGTTATTTTGCTGTGGTTGGGTCGTGATGAGGTAGGTAAGGAGGAGAAAGAATCGTTTATTAAGGCGCTAGTTGAGTTTGAGGATAGGTGTGATAATTTTTATAATTATCGTGCATATTTTCTAGCGGCTGTCGGAATTACTGAGTTTAAGGATTGTCGTCTTGCTGATGAGATTGTGGGGCAAATTATTAAGTGGGGTTTTGGTTATTTTAATGAGGAAAAACAGCGGTGGCAGACATTTCCAGATCCACTTGCACAGGGAGCTAGGGAGATACTGAAAGAGACGGATCGGGAAAGGGTAATAGCACCTTTAGTTGAGTTAATCAACATTTCAGGTGATGAATATACCCGGTTGCTAGCCGCAGATAGCTTAGGGAAAATAGACAAAGATCACCCAGTGGCAATCGCAACTTTAGTTGAGTTAATCCGAACTTCAAATGATGAACATATTCCAGGACAAGCGGCACATAGCTTAGAGGAAATAGGTAAAGATAACTCAGTTGCAATCTCCGCTTTAGTTGAGTTGATATGCACTTCAGATGATTCAAATACTTGGTGGCTAGCAGGAGGTAGCTTAGAGGAAATAGGTAAAAATAACCCAGAAGCGATCGCATATTTAGTCGAGTTGATCGGTACTTCAGGTGATGAAGATACCAGGTCACGAGCGGTAGATTGCTTAGGGAAAATAGGCAAAGATAACCCAGTGGCGATCTCCACTTTGGCTGAGTTAATCCGCACTTCAGGTAATGAAATTACCCGGAGGCGATCGCTTCAAAGTTTAGGGGAAATAGGCAAAGATAACCCAGTGGCGATCGCCGCTCTAGTTGAGTTAATTGGCGCTTCAGGTAATCAATATACCCGGATGCGAGCCGCAGAAAGCTTAGGAAAAATAGGTAAAGATAGCCCTGAAGCGATCGCCGCTTTAGTTGAGTTAATCCGCACTTCAAGTTATAAAGATACCCAGAGGGAAGCGGTATATAGCTTAGGAAAAATAGGTAAAGATAGCGTAGAAGCGATCTCCGCTTTAGTTCACTTAATCCGCACTTCAGATGATGAATTTATCGGGTGGCCAGCGCTTCAAAGTTTAGGGAAAATAGGCAAAGATAACCCACTTGCGATCTCCACTTTAGTTCACTTAATCAGCACTTCAGGTAATGAAATTACCCGGTACATAGCAGCATATAGCTTAGGAAAAATAGACAAAGACAACCCACTTGTAATCTCCGCTTTAGTCGATTTAATACGAAATTCAGGTGATAGATGTATAGGGAAAAGAGCGGTAGAAAGCTTAGAGGAAATAGGCAAAGATAACCCACTTGCAGTCGCAGCTTTAGTTGAATTAATCCGTACTTCAGGCAATGAAAGTACCCGATGGGCGGCGGCAGAAAGCTTAGGAAAAATAGACAAAGATAACCCAGTTCCGGCCGCAGCTTTAGTCGATTTAATCCGTAATTCCTCACCTGAATTTACCCGATGGCTACCATCATATAGCTTGGGGGAAATAGGCAAAAATAACCCTGAAGTGATATCCACATTAGTCGATTTAATCCGCAATTCATGTGATGAATTTACTCGAAGAATATCGGTAGCTAGCTTAGGGAAAATAGCCAAAGATAGCCCTGTTGCGATCGCCGCTATAGTTGAGTTAATCCGCAATTCTGGTGATGAGTTTACGCGGATGCAAGCAGCAGAAAGCTTAGTGGCAATAGACAAAGATAATCCAGTGCTGATCTCCGCTTTAGTCGATTTAATCCTAACTTCAGATGATGAACATATTCCGGGACAAGCGGCATATAACTTAGTGGAAATTATGAAAGGTCAACACTTCGCCACCGCAGTCTCAGGATTGAAAAATTGCCTAACTTCCGAACTATACGAAAATGATTTTAATCGCTATGAAAACTGCTACAAAGTCATCTGGAACTGCGCCCAAAATATGACTTACCCAGACTTTTATCAAGCATGGTACACTCAACCCACCCCCACCAATGCGCCAATACCCGACAACACTCGATCAACAGAATTCGATTGATGCGATCGCATGAAGAGTAAAAAGTAAAGTGCGATCGCACTTAGAGTTACAATAAACCTAGAAAGTATTTTCTCCTATTTCCTATGACCATTAATATCTTACCAAAACTTGACAACTTACCATCATCTCTACCGATAGAAGGTGCAGTTAGGATTGAGTTAGAAGAAGGAATACCCGTTTTTCGAGCTACTAGCACAGTCCAAGATAAAATAGAAGAATTGCTCTTTAAACAGCAAAACTCTGCCCTAACTACCGCCGAAGAAAAAGAACTTGATTCCTATGAAGAAATAGATGATTACCTCAGTTTTGTCAACCGCACTATTCGCAATCTTTTTCTTACCCAAAGTCAGCAGGAGTTGTAGAATTGTCTTCTCGCCGCAAACTCAGTGAATCTATCCAAGAACAAGTACGTCAACGAGCTAATTATCTGTGCGAGTATTGTCATGCTTCTGAAAAATGGCAATATGTTCGCTTCACAGTAGAGCATATCATCCCAATAGTTCAAGGTGGCGCTGATAACCTGGATAATTTAGCTTTAGCTTGCTTTCATTGTAACCGAAAAAAATCGGATAAAGTCACAGCTATAGATGTGGAATCAGGAGCAGAAGTTTCTCTATTTAATCCGCGCCAAAATATTTGGAACGAACATTTTATTTGGTCTGCTGACAGACTATTAATTATTGGTTTGACACCTATAGGAAGAGTTACAGTCAGTACATTATTTTTAAACCGGGAACGGGTGCTAAATATCCGCGCTGCTGACAAAGTTGTAGGTCGTCATCCGCCAGCAACCGATCCAATTAAAAGCGAAATTGACGTAAACTCGTAAAAATTAAAGTGCGATCGCACTTACTACAAAATGTATTGTAAATCCAGTACAAACCCTGGTAATACATCTTCACCTGAGAGATGAGTTGGCGATGATATCATCTCAACTTCTTGATTAGGCCGATAAATTTCTACTCGCCGATTTTGCCGATCTATCAACCATCCCAATCTAGCACCATTCTCTATATATTCTCTCATTTTACTCCTCAATTTTTCTAAAGAATCACTAGGAGAACGCAACTCGACTACAAAATCAGGACACAAAGGAGCAAATTTTCCTTGTTGTTCTGAAGTTAAAGCATTCCACCGTTCAATGCTAACCCAAGAAGCATCGGGAGAACGTTCTGCACCATTAGGAAGTTTGAAACCTGTCGAAGAATCAAAGGCTTTGCCTAGATTATTCTGGCGACTCCAACCTTGGAGTTGGTAAGTTATATCAATATTACGGTTGCCCGTGTCACTTCCGGTTGGCGGCATAATAATCAATTCTCCTGTGGCTGTACGTTCAAATTGTAAATCGCGGTTGTTTTGACAGAGTTGGAAAAATTGCTCATCTGTCAATTCAATGTTTAATTCTAGCGGAGTTGTTAAGGTGATAGTTGCTGTGTTCATAATTTATATATCTGTGCTATCTATAGTTTATCTTAAACATTGCCGATCGCGCTTTAGTCGAAGTCAGGAAATGCCGCAAATCTCAAAAGTTTTCCCATCCAGATTTTTCTCTGGCATAAACATCTCTTAAATCCTGCAATATTTCTTGAGAAAACTCCGATTTGATTTTCCCAACTAACCTCCCCCACTCTTGCAAATCCTCGATTGAAGAAGCATTTTTAAACTGGTAAATATAAAATTTAACCCAAAATTCCGGCGCAATTTTACCTTTCCACCGTTTGCGCCACCGCCAAAAATCTTTGGTATCAGGTAATGTCACCCCCACTAGCGGCGGAAAATCCGCATAGCTAACAAATCGACTAATTCCCTTAGCATAAACATAGACAACGTGGCGGTAACAATCAATCCGATAAATCTCATCGAGTGAGATGTTGAATAGGAGAGCAACCGTTTCCTCAGTGACAAATCTCGCCAACGGATGCAAAACTGGCGATTTGTGAAGAATTTTTGAGCAGGCCAGAGGGCTTGATTTTGACAAAGATGCTGCTATCATGGTAGGTGCATTAGACAGATACTATCTGTCCTTATTAGGTTTTACAGGCGATCGCCCTTTAGTTTTCTACGCCGGAGAGCGATCGCTTTTTCAGATAAAATTATTGTAAAACGCAACTGCATTATTTGTCAAGCATGGGTTTAGTCAGAGTCAAAGTGCGAGAGTTAGCGGCTGAGAGAGGCTGGACATTTAAAGAAGTAGCTGAGCGATCGGGCGTGATTTACAGTACCATCACCAGCTACGCTCGTCGTTCAGAAATATCAATGGTTGATTTTACGGCCCTGCACAAGCTAGCGCGGGCGTTTGATGTGATGATTGAAGATTTAGTAGAGATTATTGAAGAATAGGCGATCGCGCTTTTGGTGAAGTGAGAGAATGCGATCGCCCTAATCTTAATCTTTAACAGCATCCGCCAACCGTTTCGCCTTTTCCCGACGGTGAACATTAATCGGACTATTGCGAATATCAGCCTCCACCATAGCAATCAGTTCATCTAAACTGAGGGTAAGAGCATCAAGTCTTTGACAGACACCTCGGAGATTTCTCACAGTCTTTTCAATTATTTCTGGTTCAGGGAGTTTAGGTTTTTCACTCATGGTAGGTTAAAATCCATTTTCGCTTCGCGGATAGTGGCTTCAACTGCATCAGCGTCAGCTTGTGCTAGCTCAATCGTTTGAGCTAATAAATTCAGCATAGCAGAAGAAGCCAATGGCTGTGATTCAGAAATCCGCAGCAGCAGTGTGTAGAAGCGAGAATAAGGATTTCTTAGCCGTTCAGCAGCATTTTGCAATTGCTCCAACACTGTAGCTGTCGCCTCCGTCTCCCCATATTGCTCAAAGATGGCAAATTCTGCCGCCTTAGCTTCATCAATTCCTGCCAAAAGCCTTGCCTGTAAATTTAAAATAGTTGCTATTGTTTCCTGCGGTAACTTCGCCATAGAAAAATACTCACGATTTACGTACTGACTAGGTTTATAGAAGCCCATTTTCTAGTTCTTCTAGATAGATAAATTCAGGTGCTTTGACACCAGCTTTTTTTCTAATTTCTACCAATTCCGGCGATTCAAAAAACTTTCTTGCACGCTCTAAAGATAACCATTTTGAAAAGTGAACAATATGATTTGCATCATCGTCGTACTTTAATAGTTGATAACTTACTTCTCCTGCATCCTTTCTAATCTTTGCTGCTCCATCGAAGATAGTTTTCCATGCTGGGTAATCTTCTACTTGATGGATAATCAAAACGTATTGCACAATAATTTATTTTTGTAGCGTGAACCTAACTTAAATAATTTTACCTCAATTACCATTTTCTTAACTTTCTTAGGACTGTCCTGTTTCTGTCAATTTTCCACTTTCCACCAACAAACCAAACAAAATCCCCCGCCGAAAGGCAGGGGATTTGTTCAATTACCTACAAAACCAGACTTCAGAATTACCCGAATTTCCCGGCCGTCGAGGCAATTACAAAGGCCGCGTAAGTGAAGACAAAGCCAACTGCAAAGTGAGCTAAACCAACTACGCGAGCTTGCACAATTGACAGAGCCACTGGCTTGTCCTTCCAGCGAACCAAGTTCGCCAAAGGAGTACGCTCGTGAGCCCAAACAATCGTCTCGATCAACTCTTGCCAATAACCACGCCAAGAGATCAAGAACATGAAACCAGTTGCCCAAACCAAGTGTCCGAATAAGAACATCCAGGCCCAAACAGACAAGTTATTCGTTCCAAACGGGTTATAACCGTTGATCAACTGAGAGGAATACAGCCAGAGGTAATCGCGGAACCAGCCCATCAGGTAGGTAGAAGACTCATTGAACTGAGCCACATTACCTTGCCAGATGCCCAAGTGTTTCCAGTGGAAGTAGAAAGTCACCCACGCGATCGTATTCAGCATCCAGAACGCCGCTAGATAGAAGGAATCCCATCCAGAGATGTCGCAAGTACCGCCACGACCGGGGCCGTCGCAAGGGAAAGCATAGCCGAAATCTTTCTTATCCGGCATCAGCTTAGAACCGCGAGCGTCCAGAGCGCCCTTGACTAAGATCAAGGTAGTGGTGTGCAAGCCAAGTGCGATCGCATGGTGAACCAAGAAATCGCCAGGGCCAATTGCCAAGAACAGAGAGTTGGTACCGCTATTGATTGCCTCTAGCCAGCCTGGTAACCAGACATTAGCGTAGTTTGGCCATGCGGTGGAAGCGATGCTATCTGGATTGGACAACAGCACGTCCATACCATACAGAGCCTTACCGTTAACAGATTGTACGAACTGAGCAAATACTGGCTCAATCAAAATCTGCTTCTCAGGAGTGCCAAAAGCAACAACTACGTCGTTGTGAACGTACAGACCGAGAGTGTGGAAGCCCAAGAACAGCGAGACCCAGCTCAAGTGAGAGATAATCGCTTCTTTGTGCTGCAACACGCGGTAAAGCACGTTGCCTTTGTTTTGTTCGGGATCGTAGTCCCGCACCAGGAAGATCGCACCGTGAGCAAAAGCGCCCAGCATGATGAATCCAGCGATGTACTGGTGGTGCGTGTACAGCGCCGCCTGAGTGGTGTAATCCCTAGCTATAAAAGCGTAAGGAGGTAGCGAGTACATATGCTGCGCCACGAGGGAAGTAATTACCCCTAGAGCAGCCAAGTGCCAGCCTAACTGGAAGTGCAGAGAGTTGTTGTAGGTCTCATAAATGCCTTGGTGAGGCATATTGAAAGGGCCTTCAACTTTCTTACCAAAGAACTCTTTGGAATCGCACATTTCTTTGATGCTGTGACCGATACCGAAGTTCGTCCGGTACATATGACCAGCAACAATGAACAGAACTGCGATCGCCAAGTGGTGGTGAGCAATGTCAGTCAGCCACAACGATTCAGTCTGAGGGTGGAAACCACCCAAGAAAGTCAGAATTGCAGTTCCAGAACCTTGTGCAGTACCGAAGACATGACCCGCAGTGTCAGGGTTTTCGGCGTAAACGCCCCAGTTACCCGTAAAGAACGGAGCCAAGCCAGCGGGGTGAGGCAGCGTAGACAGGAAGTTATCCCAGCCAACGTGCTGACCGCGAGATTCAGGAATAGCGACGTGAACCAAGTGACCCGTCCAGGCCAAAGAGCTGACACCGAACAAACCAGCCAAGTGGTGGTTGAGGCGAGATTCAGCATTCTTAAACCAAGACAAGCTGGGGCGGAACTTGGGTTGAAGGTGCAGCCAACCTGCAAACAACAACACAGCAGACAGCACCAGCAGGAAGATAGCTCCTTGATACAAGTCAGCGTTTGTCCGCATCCCTTGGGTGTACCACCAGTGGTACACCCCAGAGTAAGCAATATTCACCGGATTAGAAGCACCTGCTTGGGTGAAAGCATCTACTGCCGGAGCACCGAATTGCGGGTCCCAAATCGCGTGAGCGATGGGGCGGACATTTAGAGGGTCTTTAATCCACTGTTCAAAGTTACCTTGCCACGCTACGTGGAACAGGTTGCCGGAAGTCCAGAGGAAAATGATCGCTAGGTGGCCGAAGTGGGAGGCAAAAATCTTTTGGTAAAGATTTTCCTCGGTCATGCCGTCATGGCTTTCAAAGTCGTGGGCTGTCGCAATCCCGTACCAGATCCGACGAGTAGTTGGATCTTGAGCAAGGTCTTGGCTAAATTTTGGAAATTTTGTTGCCATAAGCCTTGATTAATGCTGAATCCTGAAGGTTGAATGGATTCGGGTGCGGATTTTGGATTCTAGATTTTGCAAACTATCCAAAATTCCAGAATCCAAAATCTAGGGGGTAGTTTAGCCTACCGAACACATGCGGGCTAGGAAGAACGCCCACGTAGTGACAATTCCTCCCAAGAGGTAGTGAGCTACCCCCACAGCGCGACCCTGAGTAATGCTCAGAGCGCGGGGCTGAATCGACGGAGCTACCTTTAGCTTATTATGAGCCCAAACAATGGACTCAATCAATTCTTGCCAGTAGCCGCGACCGCTGAACAGGAACATTAGACTAAAGGCGAAGACGAAGTGACCGCCCAAGAACAGCAAGCCATAAGCAGACAGCGCTGAACCGTAGGACTGAATCACCTGGGCTGCTTGTGCCCAGAGGAAATCACGCAGCCAGCCATTGATCGTGATCGCACCTTGTGCGAAGTTGCCGCCGGTGATATGAGAAATTGTACCGTCTGGCGCTACAGTTCCCCAAACATCTGACTGCATCTTCCAACTAAAGTGGAAAAGCACCACTGACAAGCTGTTGTACATCCAGAACAGACCCAGGAAGACGTGATCCCAGCCAGACACCTGACAGGTGCCGCCACGACCGGGGCCATCGCAAGGGAACCGGAAGCCCAAGTTGGCTTTGTCGGGAACCAAGCGAGAGCTACGGGCGAACAGTACGCCCTTAAGCAGGATCAGAACAGTAACGTGGATGGTGAAAGCATGGATGTGGTGGATCAAGAAGTCCGCCGTACCCAGTGCGATCGGCATCATTGCTACTTTGCCGCCCACTGCTACCACCCCACCACCGAAAGCGTGACTAACGATTTCTTGGGCATTAGGGGCAGTATTGCCGGGAGCTAAGGTGTGAATACGTTGTATCCACTGAGCAAATACTGGCTGCAATTGAATCCCAGTATCCGAGAACATATCTTGAGGACGACCGAAAGCCCGCATTGTATCGTTGTGTACGTACAGACCGAAGCTGTGGAAGCCCAAGAAGATACAAACCCAGTTCAGGTGGGAAATAATCGCATCGCGGTGACGAATCACGCGATCCAGCAGGTTGTTAACGTGCTGGGTAGGAGTGTAGTCCCGCACCATGAAGATTGCCGCGTGAGCCGCAGCCCCAACAATCAGGAATCCGCCAATCCACATATGGTGGGTGAAGATAGATAACTGAGTTGCGTAGTCAGTAGCAATGTACGGATACGGAGGCATCGAGTACATATGCTGGGCGACGAGGATGCTCAAAGAGCCCATCCAAGCCAAGTTCCAAGACAGTTGGCAGTGCCAAGACTGGGTGAAGATTTCGTACATCCCTTTGTGGCCTTCGCCAGTAAAGGGGCCTTTGTGAGCTTCTAGAACTTCTTTAAAGCTGTGGCCGATGCCCCAGTTAGTCCGATAGAAGTGACCTGCGACGATGAACAACACTGCCAGAGCTAAGTGGTGGTGAGCTGTATCGCTCAGCCACAGACCGCCGGTAGTTGGGTTCAGACCGCCTTTAAAAGTCAGGAAGTCACTGTACGCTCCCCAGTTCAGCGTGAAAAATGGGGTTAGACCCTTAGCAAAGCTGGGGTAAAGATCCGCCATCAAGCTGGGGTTTAAAATCCACTCATGCGGCAGTGGAATGTCCCCAACTGTAGCGATTGTCTTCCCGCCGATGGTCAGAGGTTGACCAGCGTCGATCGCATCCATGCAAGCATTGATCGGTAGGGAAACGTGGATCTGCTGACCCGCATAACCCAAGCAACCACAACCAAGTAAACCTGCCAAGTGGTGGTTCATCATCGACTCCACATTCTGGAACCATTCCAGTTTGGGAGCTCTAACGTGATAGTGGAACCAACCTGCGAACAGCATTAAGGCTGCCATGACTAAAGCGCCGATGGCCGTGCAGTATAGCTGGTAAGAGTTTGTGATACCATTAGCTCGCCACAGTTGGAACAGACCAGAGGTGATCTGAATCCCGTGGAAGCCGCCGCCTACATCCCCATTTAAAATTTCTTGACCGAAAATTGGCCAAACCACTTGAGCGCTAGGCTTGATGCCTGTAGGGTTCGTTAACCAAGCTTCGTAATTGGAAAACTTTGCGCCATGAAAGTACGCTCCGCTTAACCAGACGAAGATCACGGCTAAGTGGCCGAAGTGAGCGCTAAAAATTTTGCGTGAAACGTCTTCTAAGTCGCTGGTATGACTGTCAAAGTCGTGAGCGTTAGCGTGCAGGTTCCAAATCCAGGTGGTGGTTTTGGGTCCCTTGGCTAGGGTGCGGTCGAAATGTCCCGGCTTAGACCACTTCTCGAAAGAAGTAGGTACTGGGTTGTTATCGACTGTCACTTTTACCTTTGCCTCTCGCTCTGGAGGACTAATTGTCATGCAGACTCTCCTCTCAATAAGACAAGGAACGAGAATTGATACTCCTCTCTCTGCTAGTGGCAGTTCAACCGCTTCGTTCGAGGGAGTTGATTATGAATTATAGACTCCCACATCTTCTGCATTGCGTGTGTTAACAATTATTAAAAAAACCTAAACAGTTCATCCTTCAAAGATTCTAGTTCCACAGCGAACTGAAAAAGTCAAGGGGTAATGCCATTAACTTTACAAAACTAAAAGTTCGGGAATCGGACAGAAGTGGGACTGGGGATAAAGTTAGGGTTATTTAGAGTTATAGGTTATGAGTTATCAGTTTTGAATTATGAAAAGATTATTGAACTCAACACTTAACACTTCACCAATTCAGAACTATCTTTCCTATTCACCCTTTTCAGCTATAGTTCCCTTATGCACAGGTTCTAGGAGAATGGCTGCGTGTTTGGCATCAATTGTTGGTGGATGGCTATGCGAAGGCTGCTGGCATCTTTGACGGCAGCGGTTTTAGTATTGAGTCTGGCTGGTTGCAGCGATCGCATTTCAGAATTGCCCAAATCGCTCCCCAATCGTACTTGGGCGGCAAGCAAGGCTCAAAAAATTTCAGAGGTTTCTCCCCCAGAAGCCTTTCAACAACTGCGTCAGACCCTCGAAATTTACCAGCCTCAAGTAAAGATATTGAGTCCGAGGCCAGATGAATTTCTGAAGGATAATACTGTTACAGTCAGATTCCAAGTTCAAGACTTGCCTATTTTCAAAGATGCTGACCTGGGTTTGGGCCCCCACCTGGAAGTCTTTCTAGATAACCAGCCTTACAAACAGATTTACAACATTGCCCAACCATTAGTTCTCTCCGATTTAGAACCTGGAACGCACACCCTACGAGCCTTTGCCGTCCGTCCTTGGGGTGAGAGCTTTAAAAATGAAGGCGCTTACGCTCAAACTACTTTTCATCTGTTCACCAAAACCCAAGACAATAATCCAGATCGAGCTTTGCCTCTGTTAACTTATAGCCAACCTCAAGGAAGCTATGGGGCAGAGCCAATTGGATTAGATTTCTACTTGACTAATGCTCCCCTACATTTAGTAGCCCAAGAAAATCCTCAAGATGAAATAGTTGACTGGAAGATTCGGGTCACAATCAACGGCGAAAGTTTCCTCACAGATGAGTGGCAAGCTATCTATCTTAAAGGCTTTACACCCGGCAAAAATTGGGTGCAAGTCGAATTTATAGACGAACAGGGAAACCCGGTTGAAAACGCCTTTAATAATACAGTTAGGGTAATTACCTATGAACCTTCAGGTCAAGATACCCTTTCTAAGTTAGTGCGAGGCGAACTAACTGCTGCTGATGTTGGTAGGATCGTCGATCCCCATTACACAGCTAAAATACCAGCACCAAAGCCAGAACCTGTTGTTCCTAAACCAGAACCAACCCCGGAACCAACCCCGGAACCAACGCCAGAACCTGTTGTTACTCCCGTACCAACGCTGCCAGAGATAATAGATAAAGCACCGATACCAGAAGTGCGATCGCCTGGAGAATCCCAGGATGCGGCTAAGCTTGTACCTGAACCGCAAGAAGTCACCCCAAAAACTGCTGCTGAGACTCCAAGGGAATCGCCTGTTGTGCCAAAGGCGATCGCACCACCTGCTGAAACCTTAATAGTACCTGAACAAACAGTTTCAGGGTCAGAAACTACGCCCGAACCTCATAATTCTGTCGAAACTGGAAGTTAATCAGAGTTATAGCAACCGCTTTCGTCGGTTAGGACACAAAACGTAAAACATCTTCGATCGCATCTCGTAAACAATCAAACTGAGCCAATTGTTTACGAATGCGATTTTTTAACCAAGACCAGCATTTCTCTATTTTGTTAAGGTCTGGGGAAACAGGATGTAAGTAAAGCAATTGACAGCTTAGACCTCACTCTTAGATCTCAAATGGGTTCTATATGGAAATCCGGGGTGTTTGGATACCGAATACTGATTGCAAGGTTCTTAATTCTAAGCAACGCATTAGTGAGGCTGTAGATTTTTTAGCAAGAACGGGATTTAATGTAATATTTCCTGTGGTTTGGAGTAAGGGTTTTACGGTTTATCCTTCTGAAATTATGAGGAAGGAATTTGGGGTTGAGATTGACTCGCGCTACAAAGGTCGCGACCCTTTAGCGGAAATGATTGTTGAGGCGAAACGGGTAGGAATTAAGGTAATTCCTTGGTTTGAATATGGATTTGTAAGTTCTTATAATCTTAATGGCGGCCATTTGTTGGCGAAGAAACCGGAATGGGAGGCGGTCGATCGTAATGGCAATTTGCTTAAGAAGAATAATTTTGAGTGGATGAATGCGTTAGATGGGGAAGTGCAGGATTTTTTGCTGAGTTTAGTGTTGGAAGTGGCGAAGAATTACGAGGTGGATGGGGTTCAAGGTGACGATCGCTTTGCACTTCCCTGTGAAGGTGGGTACGATGGTAAGACTGTTGAGCTTTACCGCCAGATGTGCGATCGCGATCCGCCGCAGAATGCTAAAAATGGGCAATGGTTACAGTGGCGTGCGGATATTATCACTGATTTTTTAGCTCGTCTGTATCGGGAGGTGAAAGCGATTAATCCAAATTTGTTGGTATCGATGTCGCCAAGTCCTTATGATTGGGGTTTGATTGAATATTTGCAAGATAGTAAAGCTTGGGTTGAGAGAAAGTTGGTGGATATGATTCACCCGCAATTATATCGGCGCGATTTTAATAGTTATAAACAACTGATCGATCGATTAGTTTTACAATTTAATTCTGAGCAATTGGAGTGTTTTTCTCCGGGAATTTTGTTGGTAAGTAGGGGTACGTCTTACCGAATTAGTCCTGAGCATTTGTTGCAGGCAATCGCTTACAATCGTGCTTGTGGAATTAAAGGTGAGACCTTCTTTTTTTACCAAGGTTTGCGAGATAATAATGATGAATTAGCTGAGGTATTGCGAAATGGGCCTTATGCAATCATTAATTAATATCCGAATTAAATGCGTAAAAGCTTAAATTATATTTTCCTAATTTTTAATAATTAATTCAACGCGGCGGTTTTTTTCCCTCCCAGCGGGGTTGTCTGAGCCATCTGGATTATTAAGTAGGTGTACCTAATTAAGCGTAAAATAGTAATGCTAATGGTGGAAAAATTTTAGTTTTCATCACAGCACCCCATTGAGCTTTTGCAGTAATTTTAATAGAAAGTAGCAGGTTTGGTTGCGGTTTTAATCTAGTCTTGAGAATTACATGACTCTCACACTTCAACTTCAAAACTCTCTGCTCAACGACGGCAGGGGCAATGTCCTGCGGCTGTCCGATTCGACCCAGGGGGGTTTGCGCTTCAGTTTGTTTGCGACCTTCGCTCTCAGCAATTCCCGCTGTCTGCGTACCTTCCGTTTCCACCATCCCAGGATTAATGGAATTGACGCGGATGTGGCGTGAACCGAGTTCTTTGGCGAGAGACTTTGTGATGGCATCAACGGCCGCTTTGGTAGCGCTATAAACTGAGGCGTTCGGGGGCGCGAGAGTGCTGACAACTGAACTAATATTGATAATGCTGCCGCCCTCTGGCCCGAAGAGCTTTACCCCTTGTTGTGAGGTGAGGATCAATCCCAGCACATTGAGGTCAAATTGCTTGTAGAAGTGTTCTTCCGTGATGCTTTCCAATGGGGAAAATTCATAAATACCAGCATTGTTGACCAAGATATCTAGCTTGCCGAATGCTTTTTGCGTTTCTGAAAAAAGATGTTCGATCTCTGCTTTTTTGGCAACATTTGCCTGGACTGCGATCGCCTTACCGCCATTGCTAACAATCTCATCAACCACGCGATCGGCCCCTTCTTTGCTGGATGAATAGTTAACGACAACTGCTGCACCTTCGGCTGCCAGATGTTTAGCGATCGCTGCACCAATACCTTTAGACGCACCTGTGACGACTGCGATTTTGCCTTCTAGTTTTTTCATGGTTATTAAGTGTTGTTCGTGAGTTCTCAGATCCGCGCATTGCATCAGGACTTGAGGAATTCCAGCAGGTCGGCGTTGAGTTGGTCTTTACTCGTGTCACCCAGACTATGCGACCCGCCCGGATATATCTTCAAAGTCGAATTCTTGACCAACTTCGCAGACAATAGGGCAGAAGCGCCAATCGGTACGATCTGATCGTCATCGCCATGAATAATCAGCGTTGGCACGTCGAACTTCTTCAAATCCTCGGTGAAATCTGTTTCCGAAAACGCCTTAATGCAGTCATAAGCGTTCTTATGACCAGCCATCATGCCTTGCATCCACCAGGACTGGATCAGGCCTTGAGAGACTTTGGCACCGGGCCGATTGAAGCCGAAAAACGGGCCGCTAGCCACATCGAGGAAGAACTGCGATCGGTCAGCCAAAAACGCGGCCCGAAAACCGTCAAAGACCTCAATAGGCAGGCCACCCGGATTCGCCTCCGTCTTGACCATGATCGGCGGTACTGCGCCCATGAGAACTGCTTTGGCAACCCGTGATGTTCCGTGTCGCCCGATAAACCGCGCTACTTCGCCACCGCCAGTAGAGTGTCCGATCGTCACCGCATCCTTAAGGTCGAGTGCCTCAAAGAGTTCCGCCAGATCGTCAGCGTAGGTGTCCATCTCATTGCCGTGCCAGGGTTGACTCGATCGCCCATGACCCCGACGATCGTGAGCGATGCAGCGATAACCGTGCGAGGCGAGAAAAAACATCTGCGATTCCCAAGCATCGGCACTCAGCGGCCAGCCGTGACTGAAGACAACGGGTTGTCCTGTACCCCAGTCTTTGTAATAGATTTGTGTACCATCCTTAGTAGCGATCGTGCTCATGGGGCTCCTATGTAAATTGTGCTAAAAGTTTCCCAGTCTGTATTTGATTGGGATAGTAAAGACGACTGCATCTGCGATCGAGACTGGATTCCTCCTTCCTAAAACGGTGACACTTTATCCCGTTTTTCCTCCTCTCGTAAATCAGTTTTTCCATCCAAACTCATGTTACCGTCTGGCGGATGTTGTGGCTGTTCGCGCTTCTTAAAGCGATCGCGAGCCGAGACAATCACCACATACAAAACCGGGACAATAAACAAACTCAAGAAAGTAGAAACAATCATCCCCCCTGCGACCGCATTCCCTAGCGATCGCCGACTTGCAGCCCCCGCACCTTCTGGGTTAACGAGGGGAGCAATACCTAAAATAAATGATAAAGAAGTCATCAAAATCGGTCGTAAACGCTCTTGAGCAGCTTCAACTGCTGCTTTAGCAACTGGATATCCCCGCTCCCGTAACTGGTTAGCAAACTCCACGATTAAGATCGCATTTTTACTTGCCAATCCAATCAACATCACCAAACCAATTTGGCAATAAACATCATTCGCTAAACCTCGCAACGACTGAGCTAAAAGAGCGCCTAAAATCGCCAACGGAACAGCAAGCAGAATAATGAAGGGATCGACATAGTTCTCATACTGAGCCGCCAAAACTAAGAACACAAAAATCAGCCCCAGACCGAAAATAATCGGTGCTTGACCTCCCGACTCAATTTCTTCTAAAGAAGTCCCCGACCATTCATAACCAAAACCTGCGGGTAAAACTTGAGCTGCCACCTTTTCCATCGATTTGATAGCCTGTCCAGAACTCGCTCCCGGAGCCGGCCCGCCGTTAATTTCAATTGACCTAAATAAATTGTAGTGGTTTACAGTTTGCGCTCCTACCACCGGAGTTAGCTTCACCAAATTGCTCAAAGAAATCATTTCATTTTTTCCTGAGCGGACGTACAATTTGCCAATATCTTCAGGATTAGCACGGAACTGTTTATCGGCCTGCACATATACCCGATAATTGCGCTGCTGGAGATTAAAATCATTCACATACTGGGAACCCAAAGCCGTTTGTAAGGTACTGAAAACATCATCAATGGGAATATCTAAAGCCTTAGCTCGATTGCGGTCAACTTCCACAATTAATTGAGGTGTATTCGCCGCAAATGTACTAAATACTGCTTGCAATCCCGGTGTTTGATTAGCCTGCTTTAAAATGCCACCCATGCTCTGAACTAGAGCATCTAAACCGCTATTACCTTTGCGGTCTTGCAATTGGAATTGGAAGCCTCCAAATTGACCTAATCCTTGAATTGCCGGCGGATTTACAGGAAAAACTCTAGCTTCTGGAATAGCTAAAAACTTGCCGCGTAACTGGCCAATAATTGCTTGTACAGTTTGCTCTTCTCCTTGACGTTCTTTCCAGGCTTTAAGCGTAGTAAATATAATGCCTTGGTTAGAAGTGCTGCCGCTAAAACCAAAGCCACCTACTGAAAATGTCCCGACAACTTCAGGAAGTTTGAGGATTTCTTGTTCTACTTGATCCATTACTTTCTGAGTGTATTGCAGCGAAACACCTTGGGGCCCTTGAATAATTGTCATAAAATAGCCCTGGTCTTCTTCCGGGATAAACGCTGTTGGTACTGACAAATAAAGCCAAGCTGTTACTCCCAAAGAAGCTATGAATGCGAGGGCGACAATAGTTTTAATTCCTGTTAGAAATATTAAGGATTGCCGATATTGCCGCTGCATCCAATCGAGACCGCTATTAACACGACCAAAAAACCAACCCACAGGGCCGCTAAACTTCTGCCCTGGCCGCAGTAATATAGCTGCAAGGGAGGGCGTGAGAGTAATAGCAATAAATGTAGAAAGCAGTACAGAAAAGGCAATTGTCAGCGCAAATTGTTTATAGAGTGCTCCCGTTGTTCCGGGAAAAAATGCCACTGGCACGAACACTGCCATCAATACTAAAGAAGTTGCAATTACAGCGCTAAAAAGCTCGCGCATTGACTCGAAAGCCGCTTGGCGGGGATTCATACCTTGGCGAATCAGACGATCTATATTTTCTACTACAATAATCGCGTCATCAACTACTAATCCCGTCGCCAATGTCAGACCAAACAGAGATAAGCTGTTAATCGTAAATCCGAAAACTTTGATAAAGGCAAATGTCCCAATCAAAGAAATTGGAATTGTGATGGTAGGAATAATAGTTGTGCGCCAGTCTTGCAAGAACACAAAAATCACTATCACCACTAGCAAGACTGCTTCAAATAATGTCTTGACTACTTCTGCCATCGACTCTTCTACGAATAAAGTCGTGTCTAGCGCTACTCTATGTATCAAACCGGGAGGGAAACCAACAGCGAGTCTTTCCATTTCTGCTTTGACTGCATGGGCAACATTCAAAGCATTACTTCCCGGCAGTTGGTAAATACCTAAACCTACTGCATCATTGCCGCGAAATCGCAGAAAAGAGTTGTAATTTTCTGCTCCAAGTTCTGCTCTTCCGACATCTTTTAATTTAACTAAGGTTCCATTTGCCTCAGTTTTTAAGACAATTTCTTCAAATTCTGCTGGATCTTTCAGACGACTTTCCGCACGCAAGTCAATTTGATACATTTGCCCCTGTGGAGCCGGTTCTTGACCAACTCTCCCAGCACCAACTTGTAAGTTTTGTTCGTTAAGTGACCGGGTTACATCTTGCATTGTCAAACCGCGCGCTGCTAATTTATTGGGATCGATCCACAAGCGCATTGCATAGCGTCTTTCCCCAAAAATTCGCACCTCGCCAACGCCTTTTACTCTCTTTAAGGCATCAGCTAAATAGAGGTCAGCGTAGTTGCTTAAAAATATGGTGTCGTATTCTTTATTTTCTGTAAATAAGCCGATGGCTAATAGCAGACTGGTAGATTGTTTTGTAACTCTAACTCCTGTGCGTTGTACGGCATCTGGTAGTTGTGGTTGAGCAACTGCCACTCGATTTTGAACATCGACGGCGGCGATGTCTTTGTTACGTGACGGGTCAAAGGTAGCTGTAATGGTGCTGGTACCATCGTTACTACTACTGGAAGTTAGATATTTGAGTCCTTCAACGCCGTTGATTTGCCTTTCTAGGATGTTAGTAACGGCGTTTTCGACAATTTCCGCACTTGCCCCACTATAGTTAGCATTGACGTTAATTTGGGTAGGGCTAATGTCGGGGAAGCGCTCGATAGGCAGGCTCGGAATACTAATTGCACCTACCAAAATGATAATTAAGGCGCAGACGCTAGCAAAGACCGGTCTTTTAATAAAGAAATCTGCAAACATTATTTGGGTAATTGGTAATTGGTAATTGCTAATTGCTAATTGCTAATGGCTAATTGCTAATTGCTAATGGCTAATGGCTAATTGCTAATGGAAGACAGGCTAATGGCTAATGGCTAATTACCCATCTCCCCTATCTTCCCTATCTTCCCCATCTTCCCCATCTTCCCCATCTCCCCTCTCTTCCTCTTTCCCTAATCCCTAGCCCCTAGCCCCTAGTCCCTTCTTCAATTTTTTCCTTCCCCTTCGCCTGCCTCTTGAGCCATAATCGGAGCGCCGTCAGTTAGGTTGAGGATACCTGCAACAACAATTTTTTCCCCAGGTTGTAGCCCTTCGATAACTTGGTAATTATTACCATCAATAGTTCCTAATTTCACTGGCTTTTGCCGCGCTATTAAAGGAGGCATTCCAGGTTTTTGTTGTTCGGGCTTTTGAGCGGCAAAGACAAAAGTTTGCCCGCCTAAGCGAGTGACTGCTGTTACTGGAACTAAAAGACCAGGATTCTGTTGCCAGATAACTTTGGCTTTCACGAATTGCTGATTGAGCAGTTCGCCGCTGGGGTTGGCAAAGGTGGCTTTAGCTAAAATTGTCTGGGAATTAGCGCTGACATTCGGGGAGATAAAACTGATTTGCCCTTTGGCGATCGCTTTGCCTTGAGCATCCAGCATTTCTACTGGCAACCCTAAGCGTAATTGAGGCATCCGTTCCAAAGGAATTGATAACCGCAAGTCGAGCAATTGATTCTCAGTCACAGCGGTGAGTACGTCCCCTTTTTGCAAGTAATAGCCGACTTTCACGGGTACGTCGCCGATGACTCCCGCGAAGGGTGCGGTGAGCGCAGTTTCTTGCAGTTGTACCTCAAAACCACGCACTTGAGCGGCAGCCTCGGCAACTTGCGCTTCAGCTTGATCGAGTTGTTCTTGGCGAGTGCCGTTGGCTAACTCTGCTAATCTGCTCTTGGCTTGTGCGACTTCTGCTTCAGCTCTGGCGATTTCCTCTGGGCGCGAACCGTTTTGCAGTTGGCGCAAAGCTTCTCGCTGCTGCCGCAAGGCTCCTGTCCGCCGCTCGATCTCCGCTTGCCTGTTCTTTTGCCGCTGCTCAAAGCGCCTCTGGGCTTCTCGGAGGTTGGCTTTGGCGCTACGGTCTTTTTGGATGTATTCCTGAAGGGTGTTCGCTGACGCTGCACCTTCTTGCGCCAATGCTTGATATCTGACGAGTTGCTGGCTGGCTAGTTCTGCCTCGGCTTTGCTTGCCTCTATTTGTGCTCTGGCTTGGGCGATGTCTTCTAGGAGACTGCCGCTTTGAGCATCGGCGAGGTCGGCTTCGGCTTGGCTAACGCGGGCTTGACCTTGACCAACTTCTTCCGGGCGAGATCCCGATCGCAGTTGGGCGAGGTTGGCTTGGGCTTGAGCGACTTGGGCTTGAGCTTGGGCGATTTCTTCTGGTCTTGTGCCTGCTTGCAGTTCGGCTAAGCGCGATTGAGCGCGGATTAGGTTGGCTTGGGATTGTCTCAAGTCAGCTTGGGCGCTGTCGCTTTTGATGCGGGCGATCGCTTGTCCTTGTTCTACGAAGTCGCCGGATTTGACAAATATTTCTGTAACTAGCCCATCGATTTCTGGTTTGATTTCAACTGAGCGTTTTGCTTCTAAGCTGCTGACAAATTCAGAGCTATCTTGAACCGATCTCGTTTCCACCGATGCCAGTTTGACTGGTATGCCTTGAGGTTGGGTTGCTGCTGCTTGTTGTGGGCGAGCGTGACTGGATTGCCACCAGTGCCAGCCGCCGAAACCTGCGCCTAGTGCGATCGCGATCGTGGCGATTAGGGGCCAGCGCGATCGCGGTTTGCTAGGGCGGGGGCGATCGGCAATCGGGGGAAAATCTTCCGGTTGATAGCTATCTGTATCGGTTGGGTGAATTTCCGATGTATCGGCTGTTGGAGACTGTTGATCTTCAGTATCAACGACGGATTCAGGGGATTTAGAATAAGTCATTTACAACACCAGTTAGGTTTTTTACATTGGACTTACCCACTTTTGGCTGATTAAACCTCTGGGACAAGTCCTTTAACTCTTTAGTCCACGCGGGCGGACTTTATTCGTTTGCCAGCGATTTCCATCGCCTCATGTTTTTGTATTGCAATCAGGTGTCATCTTTCGATCCCCCTAACCTCTCTTAAAAAGAGAGGATTTTTGAAACTCCTTGAAAAGGAGAAATCTGGAAAGCCCTTACCAACAGAATTGAGAATTTGTTTGGTTTTAGTCCCGAAACATCTAGCGGGGCTGTGGTTATGATTACTTGTAGGAAAGTTTTTTGTTATCTCTCAAAAGTTAGGATGTCTGGGGAAGATTACACATCCTTCTTCTGACTCACCCGATTGGGTGAGTGCGAGCTTTTTCCTTTTTCCAAGACGGATTTAGAGCCGTTGGTGAGTCTCGCACTCCGACGCTCGCGCTTTGTTCTTTGGCTACTTGCTCGGTTAACCAGTCTATCTCTAACGCTAGCAATGACTTGCAGCGATCGCGAGAGGCGAATTGATAGTCGTCGGTTAGGGGATATTCGCTCTTGAGGCTGTCGATGTAGTCCTGTCGCAGGTAACAGACTCGTAAGCGGTGTTCCAACAATTTCAGGCGTTCTGCGGGTTCTAAGTCGCCAAAAAAGAAGAATTTGATTTGGAACCGGGAACCGCTGTTAACCCAGCTTTCTTGAGGGTGTTCGAGCATTTTCTGCCGCCAGAGTTCGCGTCCAGAGGGAGTAATGCCGTAAATTTTTCGCGGACATCCAGCGTCTCCGGCTTCTTCGGCAATGGTCACAATCTGGCCTCGCTCTTCCAAACGCTTCAGGAGTGGGTAAATCGCTCCGTAGTTGACGCTGATGCAACTGCTCATAAACAACTCCAGTTGTTGCTTTAGCCGATAGCCATGCTGGGGCTGCCGCTGTAGCAGACCCAGGGCTGATAATTCAAGCATTTATATCAAGTTGATATTATAGTCTGGATTATATACTAAGGAGTTGACAAGCGCAAGTATAGTAATTTGTTCTCAGTGGCAGCAGGCGAGGTGGTGGCGATCGCCCAATACGGTTCAGTTAAGGCTATGTAGTGCTTAAAACAATAAATACAGGAGGATTCATAGTGAGGGTGGAAACACAGAGGTTAGTGGTTAGGCAGTTTTACGAAAAAAACTATGTGAACTTATTTGAGACAATCTGCTTTGGGAGATGCGAGGGATTCGCTCCAACCTTTGAGAGAGTTGCAAGCGTTTGCTTAGGAAAGCTAAGTCCTTTGGAAGTAGAAATCGAGAGAATAAACCAGAATGTTCCTCGCTCTGTTTCTGATGCTTTCGCTCGCCACCTCTGGTATTCTCAATGGAATTTTGCCGATCTATTTCTAGTAAAAGTTTTTATTGATGAAGAAAGCTTTTTTTTCTTATTTCATATAGGAATCAGTGATGATGCTTGGGATAACGATACTAGCTTGGTTGAGGTTTTTGCCGAACAAGGTGAGTTTGTCGGTGCAACACATTTTAGCTACAACGAGTCCGTAAAGTGGATCGAGAAACAATTTACTCACGAAGACTGTAGAAACGGTAAAACAGGCGATCCTCCTCCTCCTTGGGCTGGAGACGATCCTAATGGTGTGTACTATAATGAACCTCTATGGACGGAAGATATGCTGATACAAGAGGGTGCGGAGATTGAGGAGGAAGGGACAGTTGTTCGCTACGTTGGGTGTTGGTAAATTAACTCGGAAAATCTTGTGTTAATTGTATCCTTCAAGTTAATGCGATCGCCCGATCTTGTAGGTTGGGTTGAAGGATGAAACCCGACACTCATAACTGCTTCTCCACCTCAACTCTGTGCGATCGCCCAATCGAGTCATGTTTGGTTTCACATTCCCGGCTGATTCACAAGTAAGGACGTGACAAGCTTAATCCAACCTACAGCGAGGGGCGATCGCACTTGAAGATATAGGGAACAATTCAGCCTATTCTCCAGAAACCGCCTAATATACGGCAATACGGTTCAGTTAAGAACAATCTGACTTCTAAAAGATGCCTGTATTTCCCATAAAATTGTGAAATTAAATTCGTTGGAGAGCGTTAACTGAACCGTATTGCTCTATAGTATCTACCATTGCTTTTGTAAGTATTTCTTTAATCTCAGGAAATTTTGAACAAGCTTCATTCATAATATCCCAATATTGACTAAGTTTATTCTCAAGACTTGTGGAGGTTAGAAGACTTGACTTTTCAAAATCATCAGGCTCCTGCTTGGCAGGTGCTTTACTTGGGAAAACCCATTGTTTTACCCATTGAATGTAATCCATTTCAAAACTCCTGTTTTTTGAATACTAATTAACAATCAGTGGCAAAAATAAGCAAAGCATATTAAACGATATTTTTTACCAAATCAACTCTTTATTAAGGCTGAAACTAGCAGATAATGGTTGTAACTTTTCAGCAACGACTAAAAGATAATCTTTGGTTCTGTTATCTAGGCTTGTGCTGATTTTTGGCAAATATGAAGTTAGCAATGTAGGCTCAGAAAGCCCTTTAAGTGTCACGCCTGCTATCTCATAATCTAATAAATATGGATAAATATATTGAAAAAATGGATCGGCCAAATTGCAATCGAATAGCTCCACAAACTCAAAAACAACTTGTCTGGCATCAAAAAAATAACAAGTTCCTAAGATTTGTTGTTCTGGAGTGATGTAAAAATGTTTTTTTGTACGGTGACAAGAGCTTTTCCATAACAATTCTCCCATATTTTGCCTACACAAAACTAAAATGTGTAACTGGTGGTCTTCATATACACCAGCAACCAAACCCCGAAATAAATCTGAGGGCTCTCTGGGAATCGTTTGTCCATTACGCGACCAGTATATTACTGAAGGAAAAAGAGGCTGGCTGGCAAGCTTAAGCAATCGTTGCAACTCAGAAAACCTGGGACTGGTTTTGGGCAAATATTTCTTAACTTTGCCATCATTCAGTAAGGGATTAAATTGCTTGATATATTTACACTCTAACTCGTTCAATTCAGAAACGGAAGCTAGAATATATTTAATAATTATTTTATCCAATCCTTTTCTAGCAAATTGCTTGTAGCGGTGATGGCTTTTTCCTGCCCAGCGTTTGCGTAAGTTCTTGGCTTGACCAATATAGAATAATTGTTCGCGTTCACCAACTACAAAATAAATTCCTGGGAGGTCAGGAAGCCGATCGCGAAGGCGTAGGGTTAACTGCCCAGATAAAGGCTCTAAACTAAGTGGATTCATAATTGCATTATCTTTTGAGCTATTATCTCACTTGATACTGCATCACTGCATTAATCTGCAACAAGTTGTAATACCTCAGCAATAAAGCGATCGCAATTTTCTTGAGCCGATCGCATCAAGTTTCCAATCAAGCCATCTGTAGCATCACAATCCGACTTTTCTGATGTCCAGAAAAAAATTTATTCCTTCTCAAAATCTCCTCTTCAAGATAGAGACAGACGGTATGTCACTTGTCCTATTTTTAGTCTGTGCTAAACGTTCGTAACGCCGATAACGGCAGGAGATGTCCTAGCAATGTCGTTAACGATACCGTTGGAAATTGCCGCTGTAATCCGTGAGCTTCGGCAGCAACTCGGTCTTTCCCAGGAAAAGTTGGCTGCCAAACTAGGAGTTTCGTTCCGCACCGTCAATCGCTGGGAGAACGGGCGTGCAGTCCCTTCCGCTTTGGCCTTGAAACAGATTGAGGAGTTGCTACACCAGATGAGCGATTCGTCAAAAGCGACAGTACGCAAACTTGGCAAGGAACTGTTAGCCCAGTATTTTGAAGAATAAGGAGTGGGGACGGTGGTTGAGGACGTGGCGGTAGTCGTTAAAAACCTGTTCGCAGGTGGTGGAGAGATGGGATCGCTCATGCGCTCCTATGATTGGTCGAAAACGCCCTTGGGCCCTGTGGAACAATGGCCTCAAAGCTTGCGATCGGCATTAAGCATTTGTCTCAACTCCCGATTTCCCATTGCTATTTACTGGGGATCGGACTGCTTGCTACTCTACAACGATGCTTGGCGACCGATCGTTGGTGATAAGCACCCTTGGTCTCTGGGCCGTCCCGGACGCGAAGTCTGGCCGGAAATCTGGAGCGAGATTGGGCCAGAATTTGAGAGCGTTTTCAGAACGGGTGAGGGCATCTTTCATCACGACGAACTTTTGGCGATGCACCGTTTCGGATATACCGAAGAGTGCTTCTTCGACTATACATTCAACCCCATTCAAGGCGAGGGTGGCGAAATTGACGGCATTTTGAACATCGTCAGTGAGACGACATACCGGGTTTTAAACGATCGCCGCGCCCGACTTCTGCGAGAAGTAGCATCCAAAACCGGCACCGCCAAGACTACCGAGGAGGCGTGCAAGTTGATGGCAGAGGCTCTCAGGTCAGATCCTGCTGACATTCCGTTTTCGCTCCTCTATCTAATTGACCTAGAAGGAAGGTACGCTCATCTATCTAGCGGTACTCAGTTTGGATGGGATGAGCATATAGCTCCCGCGATGGTAGACCTCAATGCAGGGGATGACCCGAATGGTTGGCCTATTGCCCGCAGCGTTCGTACTGCCCAGCCACAACCGATCGATAATTTGGTGACGCGCTTCGGGAAACTGCCTGGTAGTCCTTGGCCTGAGCCACCGCAGGAAGCAATGGTATTACCGATTGCCGTAACGGGACAAGCCAAAATATTGGGGGTACTTGTCGCTGTGGCGAGTCCGCGCCGCAGACTCGACGATCGCTACCGCGACTTCTTCGCTCAGATTACCGGACAGATCGCCACCGCGATCGCTAACGCCCGTTCCTACGAAGAAGAGCGACGGCGGGCAGAACAGCTTGCCGAACTAGATCGGGCCAAGACTGTGTTTTTCTCCAACGTGAGTCATGAATTCCGCACGCCCCTAACCTTAATGCTCGGCCCAGTTGAGGAAGCCTTACAAGCAACCCAGGATGCCCAGCAGCGCGATCGCCTAGAACTGATCCATCGCAACGCCTTGCGCCTCCAGAAGCTCGTCAACACCCTGTTAGATTTCTCCCGCATTGAAGCCGGACGGATTGAAGCGGTATATCAGCCAACCGACTTGGCAATGTTAACAACAGACCTGGCAGGGGTTTTTGAATCTGCGATCGCGCGGGCAGGGCTGCATTTGCGGGTAGATTGTCCCCCACTACCAGAACCCACTTATGTAGATCGGGAGATGTGGGAAAAGATAGTGTTGAATCTGCTCTCTAACGCCTTCAAATATACCTTTGAAGGAGAGATTGCCGTTAT
The DNA here is from genome assembly GCF_000332155.1 of Kamptonema formosum PCC 6407. GTDB lineage: Bacteria > Cyanobacteriota > Cyanobacteriia > Cyanobacteriales > Microcoleaceae > Kamptonema > Kamptonema formosum. The sequence continues at coordinate 971,332 of NZ_KB235904.1, forward strand.
TCTGCGCTCCCGTAACGAGCAGATTGAACTGGAAGTGCGAGACACAGGTATTGGCATTCCAGCAGAGGAACTACCTCAGATATTTGAGCGGTTTCATCGAGTGCAGGGGGCAAGAGGACGAACTTACGAAGGGTCAGGGATTGGTCTGTCATTAGTTCAAGAACTCGTGCGCTTGCATGACGGCACAATTAGCGCGAGCAGCATCGTTGACCAGGGAACGAGTTTCATCGTATCGATTCCTACTGGATGCGATCGCTCGGTAGGCGATCGCATTAATGCCACTCGGACTCTGACATCAACCGCAACCGGAGCCACGCCCTATGTGGAAGAAGTATTGCGCTGGCTTCCCGAACCGGATTTGGGGGGGGAGACTTTAGATGCGCGATCTGCAAATTCTGACTCAGGATTAGAAACGACTAAAATTGGGTTCCAAGCTGACAGTTTGCAAGCTCAAAATCCCAAATCCAAAATTGTTTTGGCAGATGACAACGCCGATATGCGTAACTATGTGAAGCGTCTGTTAAGTCAGCAGTACGAAGTAGAGGCAGTAAAGGATGGGGCGGCTGCATTAGCCGCTATTCGTGGGCAACTCCCCGATCTCGTGCTCACGGATGTAATGATGCCGGAAGTGGATGGATTTGAGTTACTGCGGGAGTTGAGGGCAAATCCTCAGACAAAGGAATTGCCTATTATCCTACTTTCCGCTCGCGCGGGGGAAGAGTCTCGGATTGAAGGACTAGAAGCGGGAGCCGATGACTACTTGATTAAACCCTTCTCTGCTCGCGAACTATTGGCACGGGTAGAGGCGAATCTAAAAATGGCTCAGTTGCGACAGGAGGCAACTCGGCGAGAGCAAGCACAGCGACGAGTTGCAGAAAAAGCCAAAGAGCAATTGGAGTCGGTTTTATCCACTATCAGCGATCAGTTTTTAGTTTTAGATCGGGAGTGGCGTTATCTCTACGTCAACGATCGCGTGATGGAAACGGTGGGACTCGAAAGGGAAGCTTTGCTGGGAAGAAGTGTTTGGGAGGTGTTCCCAGACGTGGTGGGCACTGAGTTCGATCGGCAAATACAGCAGGCGATCGCACAACAAATTCCAGCTCATTTTGAATACTACTACTCCACCTGGAACCGCTGGTTTGAAAATCACGCCTATCCCTCACCAGAGGGAATAACAATTTTCATTACTGAGATTACCGATCGCAAACGCGCTGAACAGGAACGGGAACACCTGCTTGCCCGCGAACAAGCCGCACGGGCGGAGGCTGAGCGGGCAAACCGGGTCAAAGATGAGTTTCTGGCGATTGTCTCTCACGAACTGCGATCGCCCCTGAATCCCATATTAGGTTGGTCAACACTGCTTCAAACTCAAAAGCTGAACCCAGCTAAGACTGCTCAAGCTTTGAACGCGATCGCGCGGAATGCCAGATTGCAAGCTGAACTGATTGAAGACTTGCTCGATCTTTCCCGGATTTTGAGAGGCAAACTTAGCCTTAATGTTTTTCCCACCGATTTAGCATCAACTATTCAATCGGCAATGGAAACGGTACGCTTGGCGGCGGAAGCCAAGTCGATTCAAATTCACACCATGTTTGAACCAGACATAGGGTTAGTTTTAGGTGACTCCAGCCGATTACAGCAAGTAATGTGGAATCTGCTTTCTAACGCGATTAAGTTCACACCCGAAGGAGGATTAGTTGACATTCAATTAGAGCGATGTGGAGCTCAAGCTCAGATTATTGTCAGCGATACGGGTAAGGGTATTGACCCGGATTTCCTGCCTTATATTTTTGAATACTTCCGCCAAGAGAATAGCGCTACGACCCGCAAATTTGGGGGATTGGGGCTGGGGTTGGCGATCGTTCATCACTTGGTTGAGTTGCATGGCGGTACTGTCGAAGCAGAGAGTCTAGGAGAAGGACAGGGAGCCACCTTTACTGTCAAGTTGCCACTGATGCAAAGCTCACCTGAAATCAACGAGGATAGCAAACAGTCTGAACCAGCTTTGGATTTGGGTGGCATTCAGGTTTTAGTTGTGGATGATGATGACGATACGCGAGAGTTTATTGTGTTCCTGATCGAGCAGTATGGAGGGAGTGCGATCGCTGTTGCTTCTGCAAATGAGGCACTCGTTACTTTAACCCAATTCCAGCCCGATGTGTTGCTCAGCGATATCGGGATGCCAGAGGTAGACGGCTATATGCTGATACAACAAGTGAGAGCCACCCCACCAGCACAGGGCGGTCAAATTCCGGCGATCGCTCTGACTGCTTATGCGGGAGAAATTGACTATCAGCACGCAATGTCAGTCGGCTTTCAAAGGCATATTCCCAAGCCAGTAGAGCCAACCAAACTGGTTGAGGTTATCCTCAGTTTAGTTATAGAACCCATTTAATATCTTTTCGCGATCGCCCACGACAGGCGATCGGTTCGCGCTACGGGCGATCGGCATTCAATTACCCAGGGCTGTTTCATTCTCGGTAGGGGCGGTGCCGATTGGCTGCCCGCCCAGAGTCTGAAACCCTCATTTGACGGTTGGTGATGGGGTAGGCACGGGGGCACTACCCCTACAAAATAGCGGTTTTTCCGAGAATGAAACAGCCCTGCCTAGCCCCTAGCCCCTAGCCCCTAGTTATAACGCGCTGGGCGGGAAATACCCGCCCAATCATCTCACTAACCAGCCACTGCCGAAACCTGACTCAAAGCTTCCTTCAAGAGCACCGCCTTATCAGTTTGCTCCCAAGGTAAATCTAAATCGGTACGGCCCAAATGACCATAAGCTGCCACATCTTGATAGAAACGGCCGCCACGTTCAGCAGCAATCCTCTGCAAATTAAACGCTTGGATAATTCCCGCCGGACGCAGTTCAAAAAGCTTTTTCACCGCCTCCAACAAGCGATCGTCATCCACCGTACCAGTGCCAAAAGTTTCAATCATCATGCTCACAGGACGAGCCACCCCGATCGCATAACTCAACTGCACTTCACACTTAGAGGCCAACCCAGCCGCGACAATATTCTTCGCCACATAACGAGCCGCATAAGCCGCACTCCGGTCTACTTTGGTGGGGTCTTTTCCTGAAAAAGCGCCACCACCATGACGGGAATAGCCGCCGTAGGTATCCACAATAATTTTGCGTCCCGTCAGTCCAGAATCTCCCTGGGGCCCACCCACCACAAATTTGCCAGTAGGGTTAACCAGCAAGCGAGTATTGGCATCAGGCTTAACGCTAATATCTGCAAACACTGGCTGCACCACTACAGCCCAAAGGTCTTCCTTAATTTTCGCTTGCACGGCCGCAGGGTCAACAATGTCTGCGATCGCAGCCGTGTGTTGCGTAGAAATCAAAATCGTATCAATTCCCACCGGCTTGCCGTCTTCATAAGCCACAGTAACTTGGCTTTTGCCATCCGGCCGCAGGTAGGACAACTGACCAGTTTTCCGCACCGCAGCCAATTGGCGGCAAATCCGGTGCGCTAAACTAATCGGCAAAGGCATCAGTTCCGGCGTTTCATTGCAGGCGAAGCCAAACATCAAACCTTGGTCGCCGGCACCGATCGCATCTAATTCCTCTTCGCTAGCTTCCTCCCGACTTTCGTGGGCCGTGTTCACACCCTGGGCAATATCGGGAGATTGGGTATCTAGGGCCACTAGCACCGAACAGCTATTAGCCGAAAAACCATTGTCGGCATCGACATAGCCAATATCAGCGATTTTCTTGCGGGCCAATTCTATGTAATTTACTTGGGCTTTGGTCGTAATTTCGCCCGTAATCAGCACTAAGCCTGTGTTGACGACAACTTCGGCAGCAACGCGGCTTTTAGGGTCTTCGGTCAATAAGGCATCTAAGATGGTATCTGAAATTTGATCGCAGATTTTATCGGGATGGCCTTCGGTAACAGATTCAGAAGTAAACAGGTAGCGGCGAGACAAGAATAGTTCCTCCTTTGATGAGGGCTAGTTTGAGCAGGCTATTGAACTTAGTTTCAACGTGAATTTACCTTGAAACTCCCCAGTCTGAGGGCACGGGTATCCTTGAGGATAACCTTTTTGGGATAAAACCGCAAAAAGCTTAATTCTCAAAAATTGGATTGGATTTTCTGCTGATATTCACACTACCATTGACATTGGTATTAATCAGACAGCCCTAAAGACGCAGTAACAGTTACAGGTGGTTCCTGAAAACCTGAATACTTAGATAGTGCCACTCTTCGATCCCACTTTCGCACCGCGTCTGACAAAAGTAGAATATTAGTTTTTGGAGAAAGGCAAAACAGAGCGTTCGATTTCAGGTATTCAGGATTTACGCAGCGATCGGGAAAATTTATGGTTTGAGATTGCTTCCCTTGGTTGGCAATGACAGAAAATCGTAGCGATCGCGTAAGTCTAGATATTTACAGTTGGCAGGAGGGAATTGACAGTGAAGTATAAGGAAAAAAATAGCTTCAAAACTGGAGTCAAATGGCTACTGTGGTCTAGTTTTCTGACTCTAGGTATTGGCGGCGGATTATTCGCCTACGGCTTATATCAAAATCGACCTCCCGAACCTGTAGAAGTGCGCTTGCTCCCCGTCAAAATTGGCAATATTGAAGATACTATTAACGAAAGTGGTACTATTGAATTTGGCAATCAACAAACTCTAAAATCCCCTCTTGACGTTACCGTTGATGAAGTGTTAGTACAAATAGGGCAAAGCGTTACATCTGGTCAAAGCTTGATCGCGCTTCGCAATCCCGCAAGAGAAACAATACTTGGCAAGCAAGAGTTAGCAATTCAGAAAGAAAAACTCACCTTAGAAAATTTACGCCAAAAACTCTTAGAAGCCCAAACAAAGCTAAGTATGGCTAAAGAAACACTTCAATATTATAGATCCGTGCGAAATGACGAATTGCTGGCTATTCAAAAACAAGAACTTACCTTAGCCAATAATCGCAAAAAAGTTATTGAAGCTGAGGAAAATTTGGCTGCGTCTGAGCGAAAACTCATCGATCTGAAAGCATTACTTGACAAGGGTTATATTGCTGAAAATGAAGTGCGATCGCAAGAAGATCAAATTCGCATTGCTAAAGCCAACCTACGAGATGCACAGTTTCAAATTAACACGGATCTACTCGAACTCAAAAGTCTGAAAATTAAGCGAAGAGACAAAGAGCAAGAACTTGAGGAAAAAGCGATCGCTGCTGAGTCAGAAGTGCGACAAGCTCAGTTAGAAGTTAGCACAAATAGCCGCAATCTCCAAACTTCTCTGCTGGATTATCGAGAAAAAGAAGAAGAGCTAAAAAACAATATTGTAACTGCACCTATTGATGGTAAGGTACTTGATATCAAGGTTAAAAATGGTGACGGAGTAGCGCGGGGAACTGAACTTTTGATATTAGGCGATCCATCACAAGAACTGGTAAAACTACAGCTTTCTACACTCAATGCTGCTAAAGTCAGACCGAATCAATCCGTCCGCATCAGCATTATCGGCCCCAATTCTAAGCAATTTTTAGGAAGGGTAGAAAGCTTGTTTATTCTAGCGGGTAGCGGTGATAATAATAGTAGCAATAATCGCTCTAATCAAGGCGGTCAAGCAACAGTTCCAGCAACAGTAAGACTGGATATTCCCAGCGGTACTTTAATTCCCGGAAGTCAAGTAAATGTAGAGATAATTTTGCAGCAACGCCAGAAGGTAGTAGTTTTAGATACAGAGGTAATTGTGCGATCGGAGTCTCAGCCTTTCGTGTGGATTCGTGACAGTCAAGGTAAAGCTCAGAAACGACCAATTAAATTAGGTTTAGAAGGATTAACGCAGGTAGAAGTAGCTTCCGGTTTGCGGCCAGGTGATAGTGTTGCGCTCCCTCCTCCTGAAACTTCCTTAAAGCCAGGAACTCCTATTCAAGAAGAGAAAACAACTAAAAAGGATAAAAAGGAAGAAAAAACAGAGGGCGAAGATGAGGAATAAAATTAAATAGTATCAGCAAATTAGCGCAACTTCTTAATTACCCCAAAATAATTGTTAATTATTAATTACTTATGAGCCTTTCTCCTGTTGACCTTCTCCGCCTTACCTGCCTTTCCCTAAGCGGCAATCTTTTACGGTCTGCCTTAACTACAGTTGGAGTTTTCATGGGCGTAGCTGCTGTCAGTGCAACGCTTCAAGTTGGCAACATTAGCCGCGCCGTAATTACCGATCAGTTAGCTAAACGAGAAGCGCCTCAACTTCAAATCTATGTGTGGAGTAGCTTAGGTTTAAAGTTAGAAGATATGAACTTTGTCCGCCAGCGCCTGAAAGGAGTTCAGGCGATTAGCGCCTCAAATTGGTTTGGTTTTAATGAAGGAAAAGTTATATTTCAAGATGAAGAAGCGGAACCCAGTATGACCGCTGTTTCTCAAGATCATTTACTGACATCTGGGGTAAAACTAATGGCAGGGCGTTTTTTTTCTCCTAACGATTTTACTAACTATCGACCTGTTGTAGTAATTGATGAAGTGCTGGCAACAAAACTTTTTAAAGGTGGTATGAAATCTGTAGGTCAACGCATTTATGCTGACCGTAGACCTTACATTGTTGTTGGCGTAATAGAGAGCAAGCAAGGCATTTCTGGCGAACCAAAAGGTGAAATGTTGGTATCAATGTCGCTTTACAAAGCGATGACAGGTAGCCAGAGGATTCAGTCAATTTCGGTGCGACCTTACAATCTTAAAGATATTAAAGAGATGGAAAAGCAGGCAAAAAAGGTTTTAAAGCAGCGCTTTCCAGAAGGAGATGTTTATGTTTGGAATAATGTTAGAAAAATTTTGGAGCAGCAAGAAACTCTGGAACTTGCTTCACGGGGATTGTTGGCAGTGGGGGTAATTTCGCTGCTGGTGGGAGGAGTTGGCATTGCTAATATTACCATCGCCGCTGTGACAGAACGTACCCCAGAAATTGGTTTGAGGCGGGCAATTGGTGCTACTCAACATGATATAATGTTACAGTTTATTTTAGAAGCAGTTATTCTCAGCTTAGTTGGGGGAATTGCTGCTATTGTAATGGTACATGGGTTGACAACCGTTGTTGCTGATGTTTTTAAGTTACCTTATAAATTTGATAGCAATACAGCAGCTTTGGCTTTAGGATCTGCATTAGCAGTGGGTGTAGGAGCTGGATTTCTCCCAGCTCTACGAGCTAGTCAACTCGATCCTGTGAAAGCACTACGTCAAGGGTAGCTATCTGCATAAAATCACCATAAAATTACTTGCTCGATCGAGTAATTGCAGCTAATTAAACATAAAATACACAGGACTTAGGCACGTCGAGGCTAGAAACCGGGTTTCTTCCTGGAAACCTCGTTGATAACCTTTGATTTTTCTAAGAAACCCGGTTTCTTTGAGTAAGTCCTGATACAGACGATCGCAAAGCTCAATTATAAGCATTATACCTTTTATCTTTTACCTTCCTTCTTTCTTCACTTGATTTAGCATGACTGAGCAGCAGGACAAAGATGATCTCCAAAAGAACGATTCCCCTCCTCGCTACGAGATTCCTTGGATATTTCGTTTGAGTCTAATTATGCTTGTAACTTGTGGGGTATTGGGGATACTTGCTGTTGCTTTTAAGTCTAGTTCAACAGTTAAAAGTGATGTTAGCTCTAAATCTGGGAGCGTGCCTAAATTCTTGCCACTTCCCACGACAAAATCTTCTCCATCTATCCAAAATATACCGCCAAATCAGACAATAATCAAACCCCAAAATCAGAGAGAAAGGGTAACGGTAAATCAGGGAACAGCGATCGCTCAATCTCAAGGCGAAAATCCCACAAGTAAAATCAAACAGCCATCAATTCCTAATTCCCAATCCCCAAGTCCAGATTCCCAAGTCTTAACAACTTCTACTATCACTCAAAACTCTCCAGTTCAACCCGAATCAATAGTAATTTCTGAAGTCATACCAAGTCCAGAAAAAACAGCAGAGCCAACACCTGAAAACAGCCCAAGACCAACTATTCAACAGCAATCAATAGAAGATGAACCAGGAGTTGAGCTGACACTATCGGAAGTGGTATTTTTAGGTTTAGAAAACAATAGAGACATCAAAAATCAATACCTAGAACGTATAGCACAAAAACAAGATTTAGCCGTAGCAGAAGGTCAATTTGTACCTATTTTTACACCGCAAGTATCAGTGTCAGCACTTCGTTTGAGAAGTGGCGAAAGTGCTGCTACTGGCGAAGTTGATTTATCAGCAAAGGTTTCTGTTAAAATTCCTAGTGGAGGAGAGATCGGCTTTTCATGGGCGGCTCAAAGACAAAGGCAAGATGCGAATGGTTTTAGCATTAATAGCGATGGCTCCTTGAGCCAAAATTTACAACTAAGTTTCAATCAACCTCTTTTAAGAGGAGCAGGAGTTGCTGTTAATAGAGCACCTATTGAGATTGCTCGCCTTAGTGAAAAAATCAATATTTTAACTTTAAGATCGACGCTAATTGATACAATTACCTTGGCAATCTTATCCTATAGAGAGCTAATTAAAGCTCAAGAACAAGTTAAAATTTCGCAAAGTTCTCTGCAAATTGCTCGTCAGCAATTAGAGATTAATCAAGCTTTAATTGAGGCAGGAAGACTAGCAAAAGTTGAAATCTTTACAAGTGAAAAAGCTGTATTAGCTAGTGAAGAGCAATTGAAGAGAGCAAGATTAGCACTGCTCCAAATTCTAGACTTAGATCGCAATCTGAATATTATTGCATTAGAAGTTGCTCCCCAGGAAGAAAAGCCTCTAGATTTTAATAATATTATAAAATTAGCTCTGTCAAATAGTCCTGATTATTTACGGGCACAACTTAACCGGGAGATCGCTAAATATAGTTTATTGGTAGCGGAAAATAATCGAAAATGGAATTTGGGCGTGAATGCAAGTTATAATAATAATGCTAGTAATTTTTCAGACAGCAACTCTGATGTGAGGGCGGGTTTGGTTTTGACTCATGAATTTGGAAATAGGAGAATAGAGCAAGAGTTTCAGCGCAGTCGTGTTAACCTATTGAAAGCTGAAAATGATTTAAAGGAGCGAAATCAAAAGCTAGAAGTAGATGTAAGAAATGCAATTAGAGATGTAAATTTGAATCTGAGACAAGTGGAACTAGCACAGAGGTCAAGGGAGTTAGCGGAGCGGCAATTAGAAATAGAGCAAGATAAAAGAAGATTGGGGGTGGGTAGTTCTCGGAGTATTGATATTGTGACTTTTCAGAATGCTTTAATAGATGCTAGAAATGCGGAACTTAATGCTAGAATTAACTATCTAAATGCTTTGACAAATCTTGATAGAATAATAGGTACTACTTTGGAAACTTGGCAGGTTATGATTGAAAATAAATGATTTTGTTGGTTTTTACTTGTTAGTTGTTATTGGATTGAATATGAAAAGTGAATCGTCAATTTTTATCCAAGTTGAAGATATTGGAAAGCCTACAGAATCAAAACTTAGCCAGCGTTTAGACCTTTGGCTTTCCAATGAGTTACCAGATTTATCGCGATCGCGCATCCAAAACCTGATACTACAAGGCAATGTTACAGTCAACGATCTCATCTGTAAATCCAAAAAAGAAAATGTAAAAAATGGCGATCGCATTCACATCGCTATTCCTGACGCTGAACCCTTAGATTTGAAGCCAGAAGCTATTCCTCTAGATATTCTCTACGAAGACGAATCCCTAATTATCATTAACAAACCTGCTGGTTTAGTCGTTCATCCCGCCGCTGGACATCCAGGGGGAACCTTAGTAAATGCGCTTTTGGCTCATTGTCCCTTAGCAGAAATTGGGGGAGTTTTACGGCCGGGAATTGTGCATAGATTAGATAAAGATACCAGTGGGGCGATTGTAGTTGCAAAAACTGATTTTGCTCACCAACATTTACAAGCTCAATTAAAGGCTAAAACTGCCAGACGCGAATATTTAGGTGTTGTTTATGGCACACTAAAAACCGAAAATGGTACAATAGATTTACCCATTGGACGACATTCTGTAGACCGCAAAAAAATGGCTGTAGTCACTATAGAAAAAGGCGGTCGTTCTGCTGTTACTCACTGGCAAATTCAAGAAAGATTGGGTAATTATACGTTGATACACTTCCAGTTAGAAACTGGTCGTACTCATCAAATTCGCGTACACGCGGCCCAAATAGGGCATCCTATTGTTGGCGATCCAGTTTACAGTTCAAATCATGATATTGGTGTAAATTTGACAGGACAAGCACTACACGCATGGCGATTAAAGTTACAGCATCCAGTTTCGGGTGAATTGATAGAAGCGATCGCACCTTTACCCGCTCAATTTAATACTCTTTTAGAGGTTTTGCGGCGGCGTGCGGGAGTATAGTGGTATTGGTGATATGTAGCAAAAATGTCCAGGCGATTAAAATCGCGACTACACAAACAAAGTCCGCCTACGCGGACTAATGAGGTTGATGAGCTTTTGCAAGAGGTTTATAGTAAACTTACTTGATTTGATAAATGTAAGCATCTTCAATCCACCTCCCATTAACCATATTATTAGTTAATCGTTTCCCTGATAAGTTTAAATTCGACTGTTGTTGTAATTGACGTAAGCCTTTAATTAATTCATCCTTTGGACTTACTGCTACAATCCCTGTCCAGTCGATTTTTAAGTCTGGTTTAACTTGGCGAAAGACTGACAGAATTTCCTCGTAAGTTTTCAGAGAGCCTTTGCGATCGTGCAGAGGTGAGGTGAGCATCAGCCGCCATGTTTCCGGTTCTAGCGCGTATATCCAGAGAGCAGAATCAACTGATAGATCTGCTGCATTGAGAGCGTCTATTAGTCTTTGACCTTCTTCTATCTCTTGACTTACCAATGTTGCTGTACCCATTGTAAAACTCCGTGATTGGGGTCAGTAATTGCTGAGTAAATATCGAGGGCTTTTTGTCGGTTATGTTTTTGGTAACGGCTTTCTTCTGACCAATCTTTGACCTCTAACCATCGAGATGAAAAATTTGGATCGTTTAGGGCAGACTTTAATTGTGTATCAAGTTTAGCAACTTTAACGAGCTTTTCTAAATCGTGGGTGTAACTATCAATAACATTTTTCTTGTCGGGAAAATCAAATTTATGAGTTTGTTTGGCAATGCAAGCCTTTAGGGTACATTCAATGACATAACCGCTGAGATAGTAAGCGCCAGAGTATTGACGATTGTTGAGCAGCACTTCTACTTCTTTAAGCCGAGTTAGTGCTAGGTTCTTTAAATCTCGCCTATTCAAAAGTTTAGCATACCTCCATAAAAACTATGAATATATTTTAGCGAGGGTTGGGTAACGCTGGTAACGCTAGTGCTTCACCTAACGTACATTTTACTTCTTAGTAATGTGTTGGGTTTCGCTGCCATCGCGTCTCAACCTGTATTTTACCTCACAACTTTCTCCATATAATCTCCCCACAATTGTGCCGCATTAGCGCTACCTCCAGCAGTGGGAGTATTATCATCATTACCTAACCAAACTCCTGTCACTAATTCTTGACTGGGAATATAACCAATAAACCATAAATCAACATTATCATTAGTAGTTCCAGTCTTTCCCGCCTCTCCTAATCCTAAAAAAGCACTTCTTCCCGTCCCTCCTTCCACCGCACCTTGTAATAATCCAGTCATCGTATCGGCGACTTGAGCCGATAGCACTTCCTGATTACGCGCCGGATCGTTTTGATATTCATAAATCACGCGACAACTATCAACATTATCCTGCTCTTTACAATCGCTACTATCAATAATTCGCTTAATGGCATGGGGACGATTGGCGATGCCGCGATTAGCTAAAACCCCAAAAGCACCAGTCATTTCTAATACATTTACTTCACTTTGTCCTAATACTAAGCCCGGTACAGAATTGAGTTTAGACTTAATACCCAAACGCCTAGCCATTTGCACTACATTATCTAAACCTACATCCTGAGCAACCCTTAAAGCGATCGCATTTTCAGACTGGGCTAAACCCCGATACATATCGGTACTGCCACCACTGCGTTCGCAACCATTAAAAGTTTGACCTCCCCAACTTAGTGGCGCACAAGAATAAACCTTGCTAGGGGATATTCCTTGTTCAATTGCCGCCGTATAAGTAAAGATTTTAAACGTCGATCCTGGTTGTCTTAGGGCTTGCGTAGCTCGATTAAATTGACTTTGTAAATAATCTACGCCGCCAGCCAAGGCTAAAATTTCCCCTGTGCTAGAGTTAAGAGTAACGACTGCACCTTGAGAAAATCCCGCTGCGGCTCCTGAATTATTCACGCTATCTCGGAGGGAATTTTCAGCAGCTTTTTGGATGGTGGGATTTAAACCTGTTTCGACAATAAAATTGCCTTCTCTGGCTAACTGTTCCCCTAATAAAAACTCCAATTCGCTAAAAATATAACTGTAGAAATAAGGCGCGATCGTACTTTGGAGAAATTCTCGCGCCTTCGGGTTAATTTCAATGCGCGATCGCCTCGCCCGATCCGCTTCATCCTGGGAAATCATTCCCATTGCCCGCATCCTTTCCAACACGCGATCGCGATACTCCACCGCCAATTGATAATTCTGAATCGGATTAAAACTATTCGGCGCAGGCAAAATCCCCACCAGCGTCGCCGCCTCTGACAAGCTTAAGTCCTTCGCCGACTTACCAAAATAAAATCGAGCCGCATCCTCAAACCCGTAAAGGTCAATACCCAAAAACACGCGGTTTAAATAAGTCTTTAGCAGCTCATTTTTACTGTAAAATGTCTCCATTTTCAGTGCGACTACGGCTTCCCGTAATTTGCGGCCGGCGGAATCTTGAGTGCCTACATAATCTCGAAATAAACTCCTAGCTAATTGCTGCGTGATCGTACTCGCACCTTCGCGAATCGTACCACCCCGGACATTTGTCAATACAGCTCGTAAAATCCCTAACGGATCGACACCCAAATGCCAGTAATAGCGCGAATCTTCAGAGGCAATTACTGCTTTTGGCAAATAAGGCGAAAAGTCTCGTAATCGCTTTAATTCTAAGTGAGCGCTGTTATTCGGCGGCCGCAGGGGTGTTTGTCCATCGCGGGCGTAGACGATTACAGGCCCGGTGACAGTCCTTGGCATTGGTCTAACATTGAATTTTGTCCACTCGATACCTACCAATGTCGCCGCGATCGCAGTTAGTCCCGTAAAGCCATAAAAACCGTAGCGGAAAGCTTTGACGTACCACGCAGGCGGGTTTACGTACTGAATTGTCACGGCGGCGGCTAATTCTGGCGGCCCCAAGGTGAAGATATCGCCGTGACGGAGGGAAATGCTTTTAATTCGGCGTTTACCGCGATAGATACCATTGGTGGAGTCTTCATCTCGGAGCACGAAGGGCGATCGCTTCACAGAGTCCCGCGACAAAGAGAGGTGAACCTGACTGACTACGGGATTGCGAATCACAATATCGCAGGATTTGGAAGATCTGCCCAATAAGTAGCGATCGCCTAATAACGGAAATTTTTCCGGATCGGGTGCGCCCGCATCCTGAACCCAGAGCTCAGGTACTTTAGCATTAGGTTTAAGCGCCAACTGCTTAAAATTAACATTGGCGATCGTCTGGACTACTTGGGTAATCGCACCCAAGATGGTTTGAGGTTTCCGAGGCGGCTGGGGTGGTGTCATGAATTTAGCTATCAGCTTTGAGCATATCAGCTATCGCTTATTCTACTCACAACTCCAAGAAGGCTGGAGAGCATTCCTGAGAGGCTAAGTCAGGACTTACGCACTCTCTACCATTTTCTGTCATTGCGAGTGAAACCAAGCAATCTCAAACCCAAGTTTTTTCTACCCTATCCTTAAATCCTGACTCTTAAAAGCGGACTGAGGACTGAGGACAATTGATTTAGGATACACCAAGATTCTTTTTCGGCAAGTCTATACCCAATGCGATCGCATCAAAATAGTTTTCGCTCAGTTATCCCTGCTTTCTTTGCTTCCAGTTTCATTCCGACTCCTGTTGAGAATTGTTTCTTGGCGGCGGCGAATTTCTGAAAATTGCAATCAGCAAGCAAATAATCCCTGCATTGATAAATACATCCGCCAAATTGAATACCGGGAACCGAATCAGCCGAAAATCCAGAAAATCCACCACTGCACCTGAGATAAAGCGATCGATCCCATTGCCAAGCGCTCCCCCTAAAATCAACCCGTAGCCAACCTGTTCCCAGCGATTTAGCCTCGGCCCAAACCAAGCTAATACCATTAAACCTATACTCACTGCTAAAGAAAGCCAGCGTAACCAATTTACACCACCGTTGCTAAATAAACTAAAAGCAGCGCCAGTATTAGTAACGTAAGTAAAATGAAATACTCCCGGCCACAAAGGCAGTGTTTCAGGGGGGACTTTCAGCTCGAAAGTTTGCACGACCCAAAACTTACTCAGGTGATCTAAAATTAGGCTAATCGGAGCAGCAACCCAGAACAGGGGATTTTTCTTAAAAGGCATGAAATAGTTAGTTAAATCAATAAAACATGACGCATCTTAGAAAAAATGCTAACACTGTAACAGCACAAACTAATGCTAATTGGCCGGGCAGAGGATAAACCGAGTATTTCAGAATCGCTGGCATTAGCGGCAAGGTTTTTATAGTTGTCAATTGCAGGAAGTGCGCCGCAACCAGATAACTTAAACCTATAGCATGAACGCTTAATAAACCGCACAAACAACTAAAAGCAAGAGATTCTAATCGTGGTGGCATTTTAAACGCAAACCTACCGCATAGCCATGCACCAGGGATAAAACCTAGCAAATAACCAAAAGTTGGCTCTTGGAGATAACCAAAACCGCCGCCTTGAGAAAAGACTGGCAATAAGGTTAAGCCTAACGCTAAATAGGCGATTTGAGAAAGGGCAGCAGCGGTTTTACCTCCCAGACAACCCACCAGTAAGACGGCTCCAATCTGATAGGTAACTCCAAGCGATCGCGGCTCTAGTCCATGCTCCCAAATTAAGGCGGGATTGGCGACGAAGGCTTCTAAAAAAGTGCCGCCAATAGTAAGGAGCAAACCGACAACGGCCCAGAGTAATTCAATGGGAGCAGGCATTACAAGTTTTGAGTTTTGAGTTTTGAGTTTTGAGTTAAATTCATGATTTACAACTCACAACTTATCGCCGATCGTTCCCCGAATTGGTGCTTAGCCGCCAGCTCATCCCAGGGATTTTAACATGGCGCTGTCTCGCTCTAGGGGTTGGCCCAGGGTGGTGAGGTATTGACAGATTAGCATAGTTCAGAAAAATCTAGTCAAATATAGGAGTTATGTATTACTTACATAACGCCGCTTTCCAAGCGCGGTGATTCGATCGCTAGATGGGGGCCTTACCTAGAGCGTAAGTTGTGGAGATTTGGTTGAATGCGATCGCTCACCAATTTCCCCTATCTAGGATTTATTTGAGTCAAATTTTTAGCGATCGCTAAATTAGAACAACTCGATCGTAGTGCTTCTCCCGCTCTTGTTCCTGATTAAAACCAACCCAAATTTGTTCGATAAATAATAATTCTAGACGAAGCTTGACTTTGTTAACATAATCTGAATAACAACTTCAGAACCCCCGCAAATAGGATCTTCACCACCTCAAAAACCTAGACTTTCCGGTGTCTGCACCGCATTCCCCATTAAATACACTTATTTTACGTAAATTAGTGATATGATGTATTTATACACCTCTCGGTTATCAAATCACAGATAGATAAATACTTTAAAATACTTTCTAAAAATCACCGTTTCTTAACCTTCTCTTTACTTCTAGGCGATATCCTCTTATGGGATATCCTTTACAAAGGCTCAAGCTTTTATAATCATGCTTTTTCGCATCAATCTCATCAATCCCAACCGTTTGGGTGCATCAATTTCCGCTTTAGCTTTGACAGTAGGCCTAGCTGCTTGCGGCACCAGCACCAATACTGCTACAACTGACAGCACCTCTCCGACTGCTGCTCCCGTTGCTGCTTCTACCAACGCTGCTAACACCAAACTCGCTCTCGCTAGCGACGTAAGTTTAACGGGTGCTGGCGCGTCATTTCCCGCACCGCTTTACCAGCGCTGGTTCCAAGATTTCAACACCGCTAATCCCAAATTACAGATCAACTATCAGTCAGTGGGTAGTGGCGCAGGCGTAGAGCAGTTTACCAAAGGTACTGTAGACTTTGGAGCTAGCGACACCGCGATGAAGGATGAAGAAATCGCCAAAGTACCAGCAGATAAAGGCGTACTCTTGCTGCCGATGTCAGCAGGCAGTATCGTAATTGCTTACAACCTGCCAGACGTAGCCGAACTGAAATTGCCTAGAGATGTTTATGTAGATATCTTTTTGGGTAAGATTACCAAATGGAACGACCCCAAAATTGCCGCCGCTAACCCTGGTGCTAAGCTCCCAGACCAAAATATCACAGTTGTACACCGTTCTGACGGCAGCGGTACGACAGACGTATTCACAAAACACCTCAGCGCCATTAGTCCAGAATGGAAAGAAAAAGTAGGGGAAGGCAAGACAGTAGAGTGGCCTTCTGCTGGTAATGTTGGTGGCAAGGGCAATGAAGGTGTCACTGCTTCTATTCAACAAACCGTTGGCGCGATCGGCTACATTGAATACGGCTATGCCAAGAGTAACAATGTTAAGTTTGCTGCCTTGCAAAATAAAGCAGGCAACTTTATTGTTTACAACGACGAAGCAGGAGCAAAAACCCTGTCAGCAGTGACACTACCTGAGAATCTGCGGGCGTTTATTCCCGATCCAGAAGGGGCTGACTCCTATCCTATTGTTAGCTACACTTGGATGCTAATTCCTAAGAAAATTACCGATCCTAACAAAGCGAAATCCATAGAAGCCATGATCGAATACGGCTTAAATGAAGGTCAAAAAGTAAGTGCGGAATTAGGCTATGTTCCTCTCCCCCAAAATGTTAGAGAGAAAGTAGCAGCCGCCGCTGACGGAATTAGTGCCGATTACAAGATCGAAGTCAAATAGGTAATGGCTAATGGCTAATTGCTAATGGCTAATGACTAATGACACAATTAGTAGGTTGCATCAGGGGTTCAATTCCTAACATTCTTGCAATTAGCAATTAGCAATTAGCAATTAGCAATTAGCAATTAGCAATTAGCAAATTAAGTCTAAAAAATCATCTTTCTGCTTTTATGATTCAACAAGCTAACAACGGCGGTATAGGCGATCGCTCTCGCTCTCAGGCAGAAAAATCACTGGATAACGCCTTTATCTGGCTAACCCGCATCTTGGGAATGGGAATTGCCGTCATCTTGCTAATCATCGCCATCACAGTTGCGATTAGAGCTTTACCCGCGATCGGGAAATACGGCTTAGGATTTCTGTTTTCCAGTAGCTGGAACCCCGTTAAAGATGAGTATGGGGCGCTACCCATGATTTACGGAACGATCGTCAGCTCTGCGATCGCGCTATTTTTAGCAGTACCATTAGGTGTAGGAACTGCTATTTTCCTAAGCGAGGATTTTCTGCCCCTCCCAATACGCACAACGCTGGTTTTTTTGGTAGAGCTTTTAGCCGCTATCCCCAGCGTCGTCTACGGCTTGTGGGGGATTTATGTTTTAATTCCTCTGATTAAGCCTGTAGGACAATTCCTAAATGGCAGTTTCGGCTGGCTACCATTTTTTAGCACTCCTCCAGTTGGCCCTGGAATGCTACCTGCGGGAATAGTTTTGGCAATTATGACTTTGCCAATTATTACAGCAATTTCTCGCGATTCTCTAGCTAGCCTTCCTCCTGAATTGCGTCAGGCATCTCTGGGTTTGGGAGCCAGCCGGTGGACTACCATTTTTAGAGTGTTAGTACCCGCTGCTTTCTCTGGAATTGTCGGCGGAATTATGCTAGGGCTCGGTCGCGCGATGGGAGAAACAATGGCTGCTACGCTGTTAATTGGAAATTCCAATCAGTTAAGCCTTTCTCTCCTAGCTCCTGGTAATACTATTGCCTCTTTGCTAGCGAATCAATTTGCTGAAGCCTCTGGCTTGCAAGTAGCAGCTTTAATGTACGCAGGGTTAATTCTATTTGCTTTAACGCTGATAGTTAATATCCTTGCTGAGTTGATTGTCTCTCGCGTCAGAGCGAAGTACAACTAGAAGTCTGGCAGATCCTTTAGATTCTTACTTTATGTCTAGTAGCGTTGAAGATCCCAACTCTTTTGGCTCCGGTTCCTTTAGTTTAAAAAGGTCTCAAAGCAGTCCGCGATCGATTTTCAATATTGGCATGACTATCCTGGCAGGAACTTGTCTAATAATTGCGATTTTGCCTTTATTTGCAGTGCTGTTATACGTCGCAGCCAAAGGTGTAAATCGCCTAAATTTGGACTTGCTTACTAAACTACCTCCAGCTCCCGGATTGTCTGGAGGCGGCATAGCAAATGCCATTCTCGGAACTTTGATGACTGTAGGAATTGGGACTTTAATTGCCGTTCCTTTTGGTGTTTTAGCCGCAGTTTATCTATCTGAGTTTAGTAAAGGTCAGTGGGCCCGTTGGATTCGTTTTGCGACTAACGTTCTTAGTGGCGTTCCTTCAATTATTGCTGGCTTATTTGCTTACGGGTTGCTGGTAGTAACTCTAGGTAATTTCTCGGCACTTGCCGGAGGTGTGGCCCTAGCAGTGCTGATGTTGCCAACTATAGTACGGACAACTGATGAAGCTTTGCAAATTGTGCCTCAAGATATTAGATGGGCCTCCGTTGGTGTGGGTGCTTCTAATTACCAAACTGTGTTAAGAGTAGTGCTGCCGGCGGCAATTCCGGCTATTTTAACAGGGGTAACGCTAGCGATTGCTCGTGCTGCTGGGGAAACTGCGCCTTTAATTTTTACTGCGCTTAATTCGCCTTTTTGGCCGAAGGGGTTATTGGAACCAACTCCATCTCTTTCTGTTTTGGTTTACAACTTTGCAACAGTTCCTTTTAAAGGACAGCAGGAGTTGGCTTGGGCCGCTTCTTTGATTTTGGTGTTTTTAGTTTTGCTGACAAGTGTGCTATCTCGTTTGGCAACTCGTCAGAAAGTCTATTAGGCATCTCTGAATAATGGGTGTGCAATTCAGATCGTATCTAGGTTAAAACTTAATTTCGATCGCTATCTATTGAGTAAAAATTGATTGGAGAATGCTTTTATGCACTTAGAAAAAGAACCTGAAATTGTTTTACAAACTGACAATATCAATATCTACTACGGTAGTTTTTTAGCCGTTAAAGATGTATCTCTTAGTATTGCTAAAAATGAAATTACTGCTTTCATTGGGCCTTCGGGTTGCGGGAAAAGTACGATTCTGCGATGTTTTAACCGCCTCAACGATTTGGTATACGGTTTTCGCCTAAAAGGACAAATTTATTACCACAACCAAAATCTCTACGATACCGATATAGATCCCGTAGAAGTGCGCCGTAAAATTGGTATGGTTTTCCAGAAGCCTAACCCTTTCCCGAAGTCAATTTACGATAATATCGCTTATGGGGCGAGGGTAAATAATTATAAGGGAGATATGGATGAGCTGGTGGAGCGATCGCTACGTCAAGCTTATTTGTGGGATGAAGTCAAAGATAAGCTTAAACAAAGCGGTTTTTCCCTGTCTGGGGGTCAGCAGCAACGCCTTTGTATCGCGCGTGCGATCTCGATTAATCCTGATGTAGTGTTAATGGATGAACCCTGTGCTTCTCTTGACCCGATTTCAACTCTCAAAATTGAAGAGTTGATGCGAGAACTTAAAGAACAGTACACGATTGTGATTGTTACCCACAATATGCAGCAAGCTTCCAGAGTTTCCGATCTGACTGCATTTTTTAATGCTAAACTCTCCGATGATGGCAAGCGTTTTGGCTATCTCGTCGAGTGCGATAAGACTGAAGTTATTTTCCAAAGTCCCAAGGAAGAGGCGACGCTAGAGTATGTAAGCGGGCGCTTTGGTTAAAGGGCTAATTGCAATAGCTAAAATATCTAGAGAAACCTAGATTATTGAGTAGAGGTTTGTGTTTGAATCGATTGGTAGCTACCCCCTAAACGCCTTTGTTGAGGTGAACTTAACAAAGAAGGGGCTAGGGACTAGGGGCTAGGGGCTAGGGAAGAAGGGGAAGAGGGAAAGAGAGTCAATTGGCTAATGGCTAATTACCCATCTCCCCCATCTCCCCCATCTCCCCTATCCTCCCCCATCTCCCCCATCTCCCCCATCTCCCCATCTCCCCCATCCTCCCCATCTACCCATCACCTCCGAGATTGCGGCCAGGGAATGTTTAAGTCAGTGGCAAGTTCTTCAGAAACTGCGATCGCACCATAGCGATTAAGATGGCTGGGGTCGAAAAAATAGTCATTTCGCTTAGACCACCGTTGTGAGAAGTCGCGGAAGATAAAGCCTTTTTCCTGTGCGAGGCGCTGCATTCGCTGTCGGAATGCCTGTTCAGCCCTCGATCGCACGGAGTCTAAATAGTCGTCTGTTAAGGGTAAATTGACGAATACAAGGGGTATTTTGCGACTTTTGGCAAAATTGGCGATCGCGCTCAACGCTGCTATCTGCTTGCCATCTAGAGTGAAATTACTATAGTCGCCGTCGTAGTTACCAGCAACAAAAGGGCGATTGTTATAGTACGTTGCTGGGTTGTAACGCGCGGACAAAGCTAGAAATCCGTTAGAGTCGATCGCATTATCTGACTCACCCAAGAAAGCCTGTGCTAAGGTGCGTTCAGGGGAAAGGAAGTTTTGAGTTTTGTAGGGGCGGTGCCCCCGTGCCCGCCCTAAGTCTTGAGTTTGGAGTTGAGGAAAAATTCTCACTTGTGAGTTTAATTCTTGTGAATAGCTGACTGTTAAAGCTTCGCCTGCTGATTTCGTAGAGAATTCCCCTGGTAAGGTAGCATTGCATGGCTGCGGGAATTTATAACACTGGCGGGTATTTTGTGATTGGTTCTCCGACAGTTTGGGGCGAATGCCAGCAGCTAACATTTTATTACCTTCAGAGGCAGCGATCGCATTAAACGTTCGATCTATTCGACCACTATTCAAGGCTCGTACACCATCTGCCCATAGTATCATTTGTGGCATCTGCTGCGGTGCCAATAGCCTCCGCAGTTGATATTCAACAACTTGTGCAGTCGCGCCGTTGACTCCAAAGTTAAATACTTTGAGATCGAAATATCCTTGAAAGGCTAAGGATTGTTGTAGCTGTTTGGGATCTATGCCTTGTAAGGCGCGGGAACTACCGACTATGAGAATATCTGGCGGCCCAAGGGCGGCGACGTAGGATAGGTAAAGCTGTAATTGTTGGTCGAGGAGCTCGCTGCTAAATGAGGGGGAATTAACCTGCGATCGCAAAGTTGCGGCTTGCTGCTGCGAATAATTAAGATACCTCATATATTCGACAACTTTTTTCTCCGCAAAGGCACGTCTGGGGTTTCCTGGGGGAACAGCTTGCATCCAGGCTACAGCTTGTACCCAATAGCGAGATACTTCGTCCCAGTCTGATTTCGAGCTTGCAGATTGAACTAAGCTAGCAGCTTTGTTGGCAAAATTTACTGAATGACTAAAGGCATCGCCTTGAACGCAGGAAAGGGAATTTGCTGATTTGTTAGTTTTGTTTAAGTTTTGGGTAAGAACAGATTTAGGGGATTGTCCCTCGATAGGGGTTGTTGGGGAGGAAAATTTAGCGGCGCTGTTGGGCTGCTCAGTCGGCGTACATCCGACACTTAGCGCTAGCATAGCTAAGGTAGCACAAGCGCGTCTGAAAAATTTGGCGCTGAGCCTAGCGGTATAGTGGCGGATCATAAACGTTTCGCGTTTCCACAAATGTGACTTAATAATTAATAAACCATAAATTGTTAGCGATTGGGAGCACTAGCAGACTCAATAACGCCTTCAGCTTGATGAACGAGCGATCGCAACTTTTCGAGTATATCCGGCTGCACTTTTTGCCACAACCCCCGCTGGTGTGCTTCTAACAACCTTTCTGCCATATCTCGTAATGCCCAAGGATTCTTTTGTTGAATAAATTCTTGTACCTTTGCATCGAATAAGTAAGCCTCTGCTACTCCTTGATACATAAAATCTTCTACACAGTTTGCTGTCGCACCATAAGCAAATAAATAATCAACTGTGGCAGCCATTTCAAAGGCACCTTTGTAACCGTGACGCATAACTCCAGCTATCCACTTAGGATTTATAGCACGGGAGCGGTAAACTCGCTCAATTTCATCTCCCAGTTGTCGCACTTTAGGATTTTCAGGAATGGAATTATCCCCGAAGTAAGTGTTAGGGTTTTCGCCGCGCAATTTGCGGACAGCCGCAGTCATTCCTCCTTGAAATTGGTAATAATCATCGGAGTCTAGTATATCATGTTCGCGGTTGTCTTGATTGTGCAAAACAATTTGCATTCCACTCAGGCGTTTTTCAAAAGCTTCTGGTGCTGATTCGCCCCAAGAACCTCTCTCTATCTTCTCTTGGTAAGGGGGGAAGTTAGAAGGTTTATCTTGGTTAGGGGATGAATTAGAAGATATCTCTTGGTTAGTATTTGTGTTAGCAGCTTTCCCTTGATTAGCATTTATGTTGGCACCTTCTCTTTGACTTAAATTCGTATTAGATGCAGTGTAAGCGTAGCTACTCCAGTTAATATAAGCTTTAGCCAAGTCTTCGTCATCAGTCCAATTTTGAGACTCAATTAAACCTTGAAGTCCCGCCCCATAAGCACCAGGTTTTGAGCCGAATACGCGATAACTCGAACGAATTTCGGCCTGTTGTTGTGTCAAACCATTTGATTGCCAAAACTGAGTTTCTGCTTGAACTTGAAACGCTAAGGGATTTTGTTCTGGTGGTTCCTTTAAACTCGCAACTGCTTGTACTGCTGAATCAAATAAATCGATTAAATTAGGAAAAGCATCGCGGAAAAATCCAGAAATTCTTAAAGTCACATCAACGCGAGGTCTTCCTAATATTGAAACTGGCAAGATTTCAAAATCTATCACTCGCCGCGAGGGGCCATCCCAAATTGGCTGCACCCCTAACAAAGCTAGTGCTTCTGCGATGTCATCTCCACCTGTTCGCATTGTAGAAGTTCCCCAAATTGATAACCCTAAAGTTTGAGGATATTCGCCATTTTCTTGAGTGTATCTTTCAATTAAAGATTCAGCCGCAAGTTGCCCAATTCTCCAGGCTGTTTCTGTTGGTACGGCGCGAATATCTACGGAGTAAAAATTGCGTCCAGTTGGCAATACATCTGGTCTTCCTCTGGTAGGTGCTCCCGATGAACCGCTGGGGACATAGCGCCCATTTAGCCCGCGCAATAAGTTAATAATTTCTTGGTTAGTTTGTTGGAGTGCGGGTAAAAGATAGTTACGAATCCAGTCTAATTCTTGTTGTGTCGCTTTGCCAATATTTGTAACTGTAGATATTGACTTATTAACGCCGATCGCGTTAATATTTTCTTGGTTGATATGCTGGCAATAATCGTGAATTAAATTATCCACCAATTCAGCCGCTTTTTGTTCCAATATCTCGATCGTATCACCAATACTACGCGGCTGATTTTGAGCGAGATTTATCTGTTGAATAGATAAGCTATCGGCTGTCTCAATCAGCACTGACATATCCGCAGTCAAAGGGTCAAAATCCAGTTGTAAATCTTTAGCTAAGGCGCGAGTTAAGCCTAAGCGGTTGGTTTCGGGGTGACGCGCGATCGCAATTATTAAATCCCGCAGTTGTCGCCCTTCGGGACATTGCCCAAAAACGTGCAAACCATCTCTAATTTGTGCTTCTTTAAGTTCGCAGAGATAGCCATCTGTGCGACTAAGAAACTCTGCAAATTTTTCATTATCTATTGACTGTTCATTGACAAATAACAGATCGCGGTGTAAGTTTTCTTTGTTAGCAAGAGTAAGGATGCGATCGCGAATAATTGGCAACCTAGAAGGGTCTAAACTTTGAGCTTCGTAATATTCATCTATTAACGCTTCTAATTGTTGCAATGGCCCGTAAAGTTCCGCCCGTGTCATCGGCGGGGTGAGGTGGTCAATTATCACAGCTTGGGAACGACGTTTGGCTTGCGATCCTTCCCCTGGATCGTTAACAATAAATGGATAAAGGTGAGGTAATGGGCCGAGGGCAACTTCTGGATAGCAGTTACTAGATAAGGCTATACTTTTACCCGGTAGCCATTCTAAATTTCCGTGTTTGCCTACATGAACAATTGCCTGAGTTCCAAAGTTTTCTCGCAACCAATAGTAGTATGCTAGATAATTGTGAGTAGGCTCTAAATCAGGGGCGTGATAGTTTAATGTCGGGTCAATTTCATAACCGCGTGCGGGTTGAATTCCGACAAAAATATTGCCTAGTTGAATACCAGGAATCGGGAAGTGAGAATGATTAGCTTCTAAAGACCATCTCTGACTAATTCCAGCTTGCACTGGTTGAGGTAAAGTGGTAAAGTATTGTTGATATTCTTCTAAACTCAGATATTGTTGAATCGGTCGCAATTCCCGCCCTTCGGGGTCATTGGTAAACCCAGATGTCAGTAATTTAACTAACTCATCGCCGCTAGTTGGGATGTTTTCTATTTGATAGCCAGCTTGTTGTAAAGCTTTGATGATTTCTATGCAGCTAGCAGGAGTATCCAAGCCAACGCCATTCGCTAATCTACCGTCACGAGTGGGATAATTTGCTAATATTAACGCTATGCGTCTGTTAGCGATTGGTGTTTGTCGCAGTCGCACCCAATTAGCGGCTAAATCTGCTACAAATTGAATGCGATCGTTTGCAGGTTCATAACCGACAACATCGGTTTCTAATTCGCTATTCCAAGTCTGTACGGCCTTAAAAGAAACTGCCCTAGTGATGATTTTACCATCTACCTCTGGTAGGGCTATATTCATCGCCACATCGCGAGGAGAAAGTCCTTGAAAATCAACTTTCCACTGTTCTACAGTTCCGCCGCTAAATATTACTTGCAATACGGGAACATCTAAGGATTTAATATTTTCTAATTCCCGGTCTTGACTTCTGAAACCTGAGACAGCAAAACTGGTAGTATTGAGTAATAATTGAATTTGTTCTGAATCTTGGGGCTGGAAATATTGACCTAATTCGGCTTGTACGTCGGGTTCGCGTAGAGAAGAGACAAACACGGGAACAGGGGCTAATTTTCTGTCTGCTAAAGCTTGACAAAGTGCATCAATTGGTGCTAGATTACCAGATAAATAATGAGCGCGATAAAATAATATTCCCACCTTAGCAGCATTGGCTAAACTGGATAAATCATCTGCACCTCCCACAGAGAAACTATCTCTTAAATTCGGGGCTAACCAATGGTAAATCCCTACACGGGGTACTTGTTTAGGCAATGGGGGATTATAAGCAGTTTTCAAGCCAATATCCGCGATCGATTTCAGGCCGTTAACGAAATTTTCGACTCCGCCTTCTGTAAAATAACGCCATAATCGATCTACTGCTGATAAGGATACCGTTGAATGGCTAATTAAATCGGGATCTGGGCCATTATCTCCTGGCATTACTATCAGTTCTGCCTTAGTTTTTTGCACGACTTCCCGCACAACTTCTAACCCATAAGACCAATAAGAACGCCCTCCCAATAACCGTATAATGATTACTTCTGCTTTTTCTAATACCTCTTCAGCGTAAGTATCAATAGTTAACTGCTGCTGCAATTGTAACAGATTAGCTACTCGTAGAGATGGGAATCCTGCTGGTAATTTAGATATAGCTGTCGCGAGAGTTTGAATATCAGTATCAGCGGCTGTAATAAATACAATAGGTGCGGGTGTTTGCTGAAGGAAAATTACTCCCTCTGATTGAGGATTCCAACCTCCCGGTGTTGCTGCTATACGGTGCATTTGTTTTACCTTGTAGAGTGTTAATAAATATAGCTAGGGGCTAGGGGCTAGGGACTAGGGACTAGGGGAAAAAGGGAATAGAATCAAGGGCTTCGCCGTGAGTCCTCAGCCGAACAGTTTCAGTAATTTAGAATGTCCTAACCACCTTGACCGTTGCTATAAAAGAAAATATTAATAGCAACTCTATTATCCTAAATATGCCTGTTTTACGCGCTCATTTTTCAATAAATCTGAAGCCACGCCAGAAAGGGTAATATTACCAGCTTCCAGCACATAACCTCTGTCAGCAATTTGTAATGCTAAATTAGCGTTTTGTTCCACCAATAGAATTGTAACACCTGTGGAGCGCAAAGTTTGAATAATACTGAAAATCTCGCGCACGATTGCGGGGGCCAAACCAAGACTAGGTTCATCTAATAATAGCAGTTTTGGGCGACTCATCAATGCCCGCGCGATCGCCAGCATTTGCTGTTCCCCACCGCTGAGAGTTCCTGCTAGTTGATGGCGACGTTCAGCTAACCGAGGGAATATCTCAAATTGCCTTTCTAAATCGGCTTTTATTTCCGCAGAATCAGACCGAACGTAAGCCCCCAATTCTAAGTTTACCAGAATAGTTTGCCGAGCTAAAACTCGCCTCCCTTCTGGACTGTGAGCAATCCCCAGTTTAACAACTTCATGGGTTTGGCGACGGGTAATATCTCGCCCATCATAGACGATTTCTCCGGCACTAGAATTGACCATTCTAGAAATAGCTCTTAGGGTAGTGCTTTTACCAGCACCATTAGCACCAACAAGGGTAACAACTTCCCCCATATTAACAGTTAAGTTGATATCTTGCAAGGCTTGAATGCCACCATAATTAACAAACAATCCTTTAACATCTAACAACACATATTTGCTTTTCTCTACATTCATCTGCGGTAAAAAGTCCTTATTCATCTCCTAAATAAGCCTCGATTACTGCCGGATCGTTTCTAACCGTAGCTGGATTGCCCAAAGCAATTAGCTGACCGAAGTGTAAAACTGCAATTCTGTCGCATAAGCCCATAACTAATGGGACGTGATGCTCAATTAATATTACAGTAAGATTGAACTGTTGTCGCAGTTCTCGGATAAATTCACTGAGTTGGTGTTTTTCAGAGGGATTCATGCCGGCGGCGGGTTCATCTAACAGTAATATTTGCGGTTCGAGGGCGAGAGCACGGGCAATTTCTAGGCGACGTTGATCGCCGTAGGGAAAGTTTTTGGCTTTTTCGTGAGCGCGATCGCGCAATCCCACTAATTCTAATAATTCTAAGGCTTTTTGCTTAGTTCTGCGTTCCATAGTGTTAGCTTTTGGTAAACCCAATATACCAGCCATCAGTGATAAGAATGGATTTCCATCGCGGCTGTGGATGTGTCTGGCGATCGTAACATTTTCTAGGGCGGAAAGTTCCCCAAATAAGCGAATATTTTGGAAGGTGCGGGAAATGCCTTTATTGGCAATTTGATAGGGGCGGAGTTGGGAAATATCTTGGTTTTGATAAATGAGTTGACCGCTGGATGGTGTTATCAATCCGGTGACAAGATTAAATAGAGTTGTCTTGCCAGCACCGTTGGGGCCGATGAGTCCAAATATTTCATTTTTTTGGACTGCAAAAGATACATTATTGACGGCAATTAATCCTCCGAATCTGCGAGTTAGTTCTTTGGCTTCTAGGACAGTAGTATTGGTTGAAAGGGGAATAGTTGTTGATGCAATCATAAATAAAATAATACAGAAATTAATAAGATCATACCTTGTAATTGTCCTGGGATCAAGCTAATATATAATAGCGTCTACTCAAAGAGTAATGGCTGAAGCAGATATCGGTAGCAAACGTTTAATTAGTTTGGCTCCCAATGCGTGGGTACAATGGGTGACAAATATCCCCGATGCGATCGCAAGAAATATTCTTGATGCTGAGTTTCAATGGCTTAGCCGCGAGAGCGATGTCTTAGTGAAAGCATACAGTCCTGAGCATGGGGAATTTCTAGTTTTAAATGAGTTACAATCTCAATATACCAGTCGGATGCCTCGGCGGATGCGGGCCTATGCCGCACTCGCACAGGAGAAGTATAATTTACCAGTATATCCGGTGCTGGTTAATATTTTCCAGCCTGAAGAGATTGTGACGATTCCCACGCGCTATGAGTCTAATTTTATGGGATTGATAGCGCGTCAAGATTATCGGGTGATTAATCTTTGGGAAGTGGATGTTGAACTGGCATTTGGGCCGTCGTTGACTCCTTTACTTCCCTTTGTTCCAATACTTAAAGGTGGAGATAATGAGTCAGTTGTGGTGAGGGCAGTGACAGCTTTGCGAGCAGATGAACAGTTGCGAGAATTGGAAAATCTCTTGGGATTTTTTGCCTGTTCTGTGTTTGATGTTGCTAGAGTTAGAGAAATTTTGAGGTTTGATATGGCAATATTACAGAAATCTCCTTTGTTTCAGCAAATGGCGCGGGAACAGCGACAGCAAGAAAACCTGCGCGTGCTTTTACGTCTGATTCAGCGTCGCTTTGGTGAGGTATCAGCGGAGATAGGGGCTAATTTACAAAGGTTGAATATCGAGCAATTAGACGAGTTGCTGGATGTGCTTTTTACGGTAAATTCTCTCGATGAATTTATCAATTCTATTCCCTCGCAAAATAGGAATAGTTCAGAGTTAGGATAGTGCAAAGGTAGGGGCGAACGGCCGTTCGCTCCTGCTGTTGGCCCGCAATGCTTGGGCGCAAATGCCTGATGATCCAAGATTTTTCAGAGAAACCGGGTTTTTTTGCGTAAGTTATATTGATGAAAATGTAGATATTTTTATCCCGAATCGCTGAGAATGTTCAGCAGGTGAACGGTTTATACTTAAATGACTAAGCATTACCCACAAAAACTCGCTGCTATACTGACTTTCACTCTCTTGTCTTGCGGTGCGCCGTTACTTTTGAGCGCTAATGCCTTGGCCCTGGAAAACCGCAAGCCAGAAGTCGCGACTACAGAGATTGCCCCACTGATTGCGAAGTTAAAGAGCACCAATGAAAAAGAACTGGATGCAGCCATTAAGAAGTTAGGCAAAATTGGTGAGCCAGCTATTCCTGCTCTGATTCAAGCCTTGGGGGATAAGAATTTGCTAGTCAGCCGGAGTGCTGGCGAGGTTCTACAGAAAATTGGTACCCCTGCGATTCCTGCCCTTCTTCAAGCCTTGAAAGACTCAGATGTGCAAATTCGCCGTCGCGCTGCTGGTGTGTTACGCGGAGTTATATATTTTAGTTTGGAATTGGGAAAATTACCAGAAGCTACAGGTTTTGCACCTGCATTGATTTCCCTGCTTAAAGACTCCGATGCACAGGTGCGTAGCAATGCTGCTGATGCCTTGGGGAACATCGGTGCAGAAGCCAAAGCCGCTGTACCTGCGTTGATTCCCCTGCTCAAAGACTCCGATGCAGACGTGCGTATCAATGCTGCCTCTGCCTTGGGGAAAATTGGTGCAGAAGCCAAAACGGCTGTACCTGCGTTGATTCTCCTGCTTAAAGACTCCAATGCAGAGGTGCGTAATAATGCTGCCAATGCCTTGGGAAGCATCGGTGCAGAAGCCAAAACGGCTGTACCTGCGTTGATTCCCCTGCTTAAAGACTCCGATGCAGAGGTGCGTAGCAATGCTGCCAATGCCTTGAGGAACATCGGCGCAGAAGCCAAAGCTGCTGTACCTAAGTTGATTCCCTTACTCAAAGACTCCAATGCAGACGTGCGTAGCAGTGTTGCCCATGCCTTGGGGAGCATGGGTGCAGAAGCCAAAGCTGCTGTACCTGCGTTGATTCCCCTGCTCAAAGACTCCGATGCCAACGTGCGTAGCAGTGTTGCCCATGCCTTGGGGAGCATGGGTGCAGAAGCCAAAGCCGCTGTACCTGCGTTGATTCCCCTGCTCAAAGACTCCAATGGACTCGTGCGAAGCATTGCTGGCTATAGCTTGGGGGACATCGGTGCAGAAGCCAAAGCCGTTGTGCCTGTGTTGATTTCCCTGCTCAAAGACTCCGATGCCAACGTGCGTAATAATGCTTCTTTTGTTCTGAAGACAATCGCTCTCAACATTCAAGACCAAGCAAAAACGCTATCCCCAGCAGAATTGGATAAAGTTATCCGAGAACTTGAACCCGCTTTAAAAATCTTAGAAGACCCTAAAGCTAAGTTTTCAAAAGAAGACATCGCAACAGTGCGCCTCTCCATCGAAGCCCTCAAAGCTAAAAGAAACGCCCATTTATTCAATTTAATTCGCCAGAATAAATGGGTAGCAGCAGCAATAATTTACCTGATATTCTTCCCTTCCCTTTGGTCTGCAATCCTCCGCCTGCGTCCCCTCTGGATACTGCAAATTAACGACGCGCTCAAATCCTACGATTTTAAACTACCTGAAACCTGGGGCGGCGCACCTATACGGATTCGCGACCTTACCTTTATCCGTTTTTTCATTTACCATCCCAGAGTCCTAGATGCCTGGGTTTCCACCCACATCGAAACAGTCCGCGAACAATTTACCACACAAGAAACAGTCGAAATCCGCGCTACTTACATCCCAGTTTCCTTTGAACTAGACGACAAAAAAGTAACTGAAATTCGATGTCAAGAATTGCAGTCAACTTTCACCAAAAACCGCATCCGTTTGTTGATTTGGGGTGAAGGCGGCATCGGCAAAACTAGCATCGCCTGTCAAATTGCAGATTGGGCAATGGAACCAGATCAAAACAAACGCCTCACCAAACATCTGATGATTCCTATACTAATGGAAGAAGAACTAAAGAATGTAAACGAGGACAAAGATTCTTTCTTAACAGCAATTAACGGTCAACTAAAATCGATCGCTGACCTCCCCAAGCCTGCTGATGAAGACTTGCTAAAACAATTATTACAACAGCGCCGCCTGCTGGTAATTGTTGACCATTTTTCGGAAATGTCAGAAGCTACCCAAAAGGCAATTCTCCCTAACTCTCCTGATTTTCCCGTCAATGCTTTAGTTGTCACTTCGCGGCTGGATTCAAGCCTGGGAAGAGGCAATAAAACCACGCTTCACCCGCTGCGAATTGAGGGATCGGAATTATCCGATTTTATGCAGAAATACTTGGAAAAGCTAGGGAAAATACATCTGTTTGGCGGTTCGCGGTTTCACTATGCTTGCGGTGACTTGGCTAAACTTTTAGAGGGAATCGAAAATCAAGGAAGAAGCACAACTGTCTTATTTGCCAAACTGTACGCTGATGTGTTAATTGCTAATAAAACGGCAGACAATACTAGCGACGACGATTCACCTAAAAATATCCCGGATTTGATGCTGTCGTACCTAACCGAAATTAATCGGGATGTGGCAGAGGATAAATTGAGCGATAACGAAGTTCACGAAATAGCTAAAATGTTGGCTTGGGAATGCCTAAAAGTTACTTATCGACCCACAAGTATCAAGATTAAAGATGCTTTAACTGCTCTATCTGCGTTGAATTTACAGGATGCTGAAGCACGCCTTAAATATCTGGAAGAAAAACTCCGTATCCTGCAAAGGAAGGGTTCTAGCAAAGACAATATTAGTTTTGTTCTTGACCCCGTAGCCGAGTATTTAGCCGGGTTGCATTTAGTGGATATTTATGGTAATGATGATAGTAAATGGTGCGATTTTATCATCAATGGAGATTTTCAGACTTCCCTAGAGGCAATTAAAGGCTTTATGTTAGCAGTTCGTGATTGCTATTTAGCCAAAGTTCTTGATGCAAAAGTTACTGATTATCTGCCTAGTGAAATAGCCACGCGCTATAATATTTCTATTACTGTACCGGCTCAAACTCCTCAACTCGTCTCACCATGAGGCTGAGTATAATACCAAATCCAGGTTAGTTATCCCCTTTATTAGCAATAATCTGTCATTGCGAGCGAAGCGAAGCAATCGCAGAGACTAGGCGATTGCTTCGCTTCGCTCGCAATGACAATAAAGCTCGCAATAGCAATAAAGCTCGCAATGACAATAAAGCTCGCAATGACAATAAAGGATAGCTGGATTTGGTATAATCGGCGGTTGAAACCGCGTCTACACAGACAAAACCCGCCTACGCGGGTTAAATTTTTACATCCTCTTTTAGGTCGGACTTTGATAGTCGAGACGTACATTCTCTGCGCCACAATACCTCACAAAATCCGAGCCTAATACAATTGATTATTATGATACAGTAGTTGTTAGGGAAGGCGATGATTCCTTAACAGCTTCGATATCTTTGAACAGCACTGTACTCAGGTAACGTTCGCCAAAACTAGGTTGCACCATTACTATCAGTTTCCCAGCATTTTCTGGGCGTTTGCCGATGGTAATTGCTGCTGATAAAGCTGCACCGGCAGAGATACCTGAAAGCAATCCTTCTTCTTTGGCTAATCTGCGGCTAAATGCGATCGCGTCGTCATCGGTAACGGCAATCACTTCATCGATTAGTTCCTTGCGAAGGACTTCGGGCACAAATCCCGCGCCAATACCTTGAATTTTGTGCGGGCCCGCTTTACCTCCCGCGAGCACTTGACTGTTGACAGGTTCAACTGCGATCGCTTTAAAACTCGGTTTCCGCTGTTTAATTACCTCAGCAATGCCTGTAATTGTCCCCCCAGTACCAACCCCAGAAATTAAGAAATCGATCTCACCATCCGTATCTGCCCAAATTTCCTCTGCTGTCGTTTCCCGGTGAATTTTAGGGTTAGCGGGGTTGTTGAATTGTTGCGGCATAAAAGCATTGGGAGTTGTCGCGGCAATTTCTGTCGCCCGCGCGATCGCACCTTTCATCCCCTCATACCCCGGTGTCAATTCCAATTCTGCCCCGTAAGCCTTCAGCATCGCCCGCCGCTCTAAGCTCATCGTATCTGGCATGATTAAAATTAAACGGTAGCCTTTCGCCGCCGCTACCATTGCCAAAGCAATTCCCGTATTTCCCGAAGTCGGTTCTACTAAAATTGTTTTCCCTGGTGCGATCGCTCCCGCCTCTTCTGCTGCTAGAATCATGCTAGCGCCAATTCTGTCTTTTACTGAAGCTGCCGGATTCATCCCTTCCAACTTCACTACAATTCGAGCTACACAACCTTCTGCTTGCGGAATTTTGTTAAGCTGAACTAAAGGAGTCCGCCCAATTAGTTCCGTCACGTCTTTAGCAATTCTCATGGAAATACCCCTGTGATGTTTTTATCAACGATCGTGTTTTTACCATGAAAGCCCCCTTTATCGATAAAGTTTTAGGGTTTTTCAAGATTTAAAGGCATTGTAGGGTCGAAGCAATTGAGCCTTTATTTACCGTGAAATCCAAAATTTCTGGTGCAAATGCTTTTGCCATTACCCAAGTAATTACTAATTATCACAGATTTTGTCAAATACAGTATTTATTACCTCAGTGGAGAGGTCAAAATAATAGTAGCAAACAAATAAGATACGAAGGCTGCGCTTCCAGAAATCCCCAAACACAGAAAGCTAACTACTGTTAAAATCATCCCTACTGCTGGCGGCATATAATTCCTTGCAATAAACAAAGTCATTCCAACTAAACTCAAAATCACAACAACAGCCGCGTAACTTACCATCCAAACCTTCTCTCGCCCTGGGGGATAAGCAATTGTTACCGCCACTGGTATTAGTGGTACACTAAGGGCAAGAGCAGATAAAACTGTTAACTTTCTCGCTTCCATATTTGATAAAACTTCAGCACCTATAGTCCCCGAAGTGCAGTAGCAAGTGAAAGCAAAAATAATACCACATACAAAGCTAGCTTTTATCAACTCGGTTGAAGGGGTCGCCAATTTCTCGGAGGAGTTAAACTGCAAAACCAAGGTAAATACTAAAGGAAAGACTATACTTAACAAGCAGTATCCAAATGAAATTACTGGTAGCCACCTGGGAAAGATACTGTTAATAGGAAAAATTGCAAAAATCAATTCCCCAATCACAATTGTCAAGAAAAAATACGCAACTATCCGACCTATTTTTGTAGTGATACTCAACCAACGATATGTCAAGTATCTGCGTTTGTAAACTTCAACTACACCCAATTTAGCATTTTCTAATTGGGGATCAATTCTGAGAGCTGCCATAAAGTGTTGTAATGCTGCTTCATTTCGCTCTTCATCCAGCACAAACCATCCCAAACTACTAAGTGCACTAGGATTTTCAGGATCGTTGAGCAGTGCGGATTTAACATTAGCTCTCGCTTGCTGCTTGCGACCTAATTCGGACAGAATTGCTGTGCGGATATTAAGGGATTCTGGATGTTGGGGGTTTATTCTTAAACCTCGTTCAACTGTTTCTAAAGCTTTCAAGTAGCAATCCCTATAAGGTCTTTTGCCTGTAAATAAATCACTAACAGTCATAGTCTCTAGACTTTTTTCCCAGCGTTCAGCTCTCTGTATGTGCAGAATTGCTAAGAAACAAAAGTAATCAGCATTTTCCGGCTCTAATCGGATTGCCTCAGCAATTGCTAATTCTGATTTCTGCAATTGTTTAACATCATTTAAAGTCCGGCGGTACTCTCTATAAAGCCTGAGAGCAACGCTTGCCTGTACGTAGTGAGCATAGGAATAATCCGGGGCGACATGAATCGCTAAATCGGCTTCTTTGACAGCAGCTTCATATTGCCGAAATTCAATTAAGCACAAACTTAGCCAAGCATGAGCTAGCGAATTTTCGGGGTCAGTTGCTAACTCTTCGCGCAGTTCCTTTTCTGCCAACTCGTAGCGAGATTGTTGGAGTAAAATCTCGGCTCGTTCTAGATGTACGCCCATTATAGTTTTAAGTATTTGAGAATATCGTCGTAGACACCGCCTTGATTTGAGTATAAGGCATAGTTGCGAGCAGTAGCAAACCATTCTTGTGCGGAGGGTTTGATTGTGTCTGCCGCCGCTGCCAAGTCTTTTGTAGTCAGAGGTTTGGGGATACCTTGTTTCATCGCTTCCTGCAATTTTTTCTCCACTGCTAAATCAAGAATTGCTTTCAAATCTGCACCTGAAAAATGTTCAGTTTTTTTACTCAAATAATCGAAGTCAATGTCTTGAATTGGCTTGCCGCGACACAGCAACCGCAAGATAACTGCCCTCGCTTGAAGGTCTGGCGGCGGTACGAAAAGAATGCGATCAAAACGCCCCGGTCTGCGGAAAGCTGAGTCTAAAAACCAAGGGCCATTTGTCGCAGCTAATATTAAAATACCTTCGTTAGAAGTTTGAGAGCCATCTAATTCGGCAAGGAATTGGTTAATAATTTGGCGGTTCCCCGCTTGGCGCATATCAGTGCGTTTTGCTGCTAGCGCATCCACTTCATCAAAGAAAAGTACGCAAGGTCGATCTCGCCGCGCTTGCTGAAAGATTTCATGCAGGTTTTTCTCGCTATTTCCAATCCACATATCTAGGACATCATTAATGCCAATTGAGATGAATTTGGATTGAATTTCTCCAGCGGTAGCTCTAGCGAGATATGTTTTGCCGCAACCGGGAGGGCCGTAGAGCAAAACTCCGCCGCCTATAGATTTGCCGTAGGCTTGATAAATTTCTGGGTTGGTTAAGGGATAGATAATTTTGAGGCGAATTTCTTCTTTAATTGTTTCCATTCCGCCCACATCTTTGAAGGTAATTGTAGGTTTTTCGTGGGATGTTTCTAGGGGAGAGGCTGTATCTTCTAAGAAGTTGCGATCGCTACCTGCATTCTGTAAACCGTCTCTCAAGACAAAGCCTAGTCTCTCAGCCAATTCTGGGTCATTAACCGCAGGGTCAGCCTCAACTGCTTTGCGGTATTGCTTCGTTGCAAGTCCGACCTCGCCAGTGCTTAGCAGGATGCGAGTATATAATAGATACACGCTAGCTCGATTTTCGGAACTTTTGAGTAGGTCTTCGACAATTACCACCGCTTGAGCACTCTTGCCTTGCTGATAGAAAGCGCGGGCTAGACCGAATTTAAGTTGGTGGGTAGACGGTGCGATCGCCAGCGCCAATCTATACTCTGTCTCAGCTTCCTCAAATTGTCCCAGCCCTAAAAGAGTATCTGCAAGGTGCTGGCGTAGGGGTACGTTGTCGGGAGAAAATTGGAGGGCAGCACGGAGTGCCTGAAGCGTTTCTTTGGTACTCATAAATACGCAGATAATTAGCTTTGATTCTAATTAATTTAATTAAAACCTAGAAGCGAATCTTCTACGTAGATGAACATAAATAAACACTATAACTTGTAGGGTGGGCGCTCGCCGCAACAAAACTTGTAACTCATAGCTATAGATAGTTGTCGGCGATCGCCCTTACGTTTAATTGCATCTTGATTATTTTTCTACAACTCAACTATTGACAACTTTCGATATTTATAGTATAGAAACCCAGTAATCGTGCCAAATCTATCCGAGGTGAGATGCGATCGCCTCTGTACCGAAGCCAAAAGGTTACAATTAAAAACAAATTAGCATTTCATAACATTACGGTTTCGTTAAATTGAACTCCTCTGTGCAGCCCAACAACAACTCCACTCAACCCTTTGAATTTGACTCAATAGATGCCGCCCTAGCGGAACTCAAGGCCGGACGCGCCCTAGTAGTAGTCGATGACGAACACCGCGAAAACGAAGGCGATGTCATTTGTGCTGCCCAATTCGCCACCCCAGACATGATTAACTTCATGGCAGTTCAGGCGCGGGGATTGATTTGTCTAGCATTGACTGGCGATCGCCTCGACCAACTCGACCTCCCCCTGATGGTCAGCAAAAACACCGACAGCAATCAAACCGCCTTCACCGTCAGCATCGATGCCGTTAGCAACGTCACCACAGGCATCTCCGCCGAAGACCGAGCTCGCACCATCCAAATCGCCATCAACCCCACCACCAAACCAGAAGAACTGCGTCGTCCCGGTCATATTTTCCCCCTCAGAGCAAAAGAAGGCGGCGTATTAAAACGCGCCGGTCACACCGAAGCATCAGTTGACTTACCAAGACTCGCAGGACTATACCCCGCAGGCGTTCTCTGCGAAATTCAAAACCCCGACGGTTCGATGGCCAGATTGCCAGAATTAATCGAATACGCCAAAACCCACCAGCTCAAAATTATCAGCATTGCCGATTTAATCAGCTATCGCCTCAAACACGATCGCTTTGTCCGCCGCGAAACCGTCGCCAAATTGCCCACTCAATTCGGCGATTTCATGATTTACGCTTACCGCGACCTTCAGGACAATACCGAGCACGTCGCCATAGTCAAAGGCGACCTCGCGGATTTCCAAGATAAACCAGTCATGGTGCGCGTCCATTCCGAATGCCTGACCGGAGATGCCTTGGGTTCTCTGCGCTGCGACTGCCGAATGCAGTTACAAGCGGCCTTGAAAATGATTGAAAATGCCGGATCGGGCGTAATAGTTTACTTACGGCAAGAAGGCAGAGGAATTGGTCTGGTCAACAAATTAAAAGCTTACTCCCTGCAAGACATTGGCTTTGATACCGTCGAGGCAAACGAACGCTTAGGCTTTCCCGCCGACCTGCGAAATTACGGCGTGGGGGCGCAAATGCTCAACGATTTAGGTGTCAAAAAGATCCGCTTGATTACCAACAATCCCCGCAAAATTGCTGGTTTAAAAGGTTATGGAATTGAAGTTAGCGATCGCGTTCCCCTACTGATCGAAGCCACAGACTACAATTCCATGTATTTGGCCACAAAAGCCGAAAAACTCGGCCACCTACTGTTACAGACCTATTTAGTCACAGTAGCAATTGAAATGAAGGAAGAAGGAACAGGGAAGAAGGAAGAAGGAAGAGAGAGGAAAGAAGAAGCAGAAGCAGGAGAACTAGAATTCCTCGCCTCCAGTCCTCAAATCCCAATTTACGATCGCTACGATCGCTTAGAGAAACTGCGGGCGATCGCGAAAAGCCATGACTTAATCT
Organism: Kamptonema formosum PCC 6407; assembly: GCF_000332155.1. Classification (GTDB taxonomy): domain Bacteria; phylum Cyanobacteriota; class Cyanobacteriia; order Cyanobacteriales; family Microcoleaceae; genus Kamptonema; species Kamptonema formosum. The sequence goes on from NZ_KB235904.1 coordinate 1,009,085, forward strand.
TGCAAGAAGAAGCTAGACCAGTCGCGATCGCCCTCTTCGGCCAAGCCTCCTTAATCGTACATCTAGGCTTCGATCAAGCCGGACTTGCGGCCCCCCACTGGTACTCCGAACCCAACCACCCTTACATAAATGCGATCGCCCAAATTCTCGACGAAATCGCCACCACCTGGCCCCAACTGCAAAAATTGGAATTCATGGTATCCTCCGGTGCCGATCCCCTCAAAACCTTACAGGTAAAATTAGACAGGCAAACCTTTCCCCTCCCTGTTCTCCCTTCCTCAATGGCAGCACACCTGCAATCTCAAGTAATATACAGTTTCACCAATATCAAAACTCACGAGTCAGAAACTTGAAACCCATTCAACCCAGTCAGCACTTAGAAACCTATTGTCTGAAAACAATTTACCAGAGAAAAGCCAATGAATATCTCCTAACTCCAGATAATACGCTGCGCCAAAAAGGCAAACGGCGTATGGGCAGGAACCCAGAGAATATTCAATTATCTCTCTGGGATATTGAGAGAGAAATCTCGCTCAGAATCCCATCCCCTTTAGGGTTGGGAGTGTCAATTCAAGGGACTTAGTGACATGGAATTGAACGTTGGTGACTTTCTCAACCGCCTCGATCTCAGAGGACAAGAACTCAAAGGTACTAACCTCGCGGGTGCGGAACTCCGGGGAGCCAACATGAGGGGAACCGACCTCAGAGACACTAACTTCAACAATGCTAGCCTCAAATATGCAGACCTGATCGAAGCAGACTTGAGCCGAGCCAATCTCAGCGGAGCAGACTTATCCGAATCATTCATGAATTTGGCTAACCTCACCGAAGCAGACTTGAGGGGAGCCTGTCTCAAAGAAGCAACTCTTGTAGGAGCAGAGCTAACAGGAGCTAACCTCCAGCAAGCAAGTCTAATTATGGCCAACTTAGTTGGAGCCAACTTAGATAAAGCCAACTTAGCCGGAGCCAACCTCAGCGGCGCAGATTTTCGGGGAGCCCAATTGAGCGGTGCAATTTTGGAGAAAGCTGTTTACAATAACCGCACCATTTTCCCCCAAGATATTAACCCCACTGAAGCAGGAGCTTTCTTGCTTGCTCCCAGCGTCTCGCTACCAGGACTAAATCTCAGCAAAGTCGATCTGACCGGTGCTGATTTGAAAGGAGCTGACTTAAGGAGAGCAAGTTTAATTAGAGCCAACTTATTTGGCGCAAAACTCGATAGAGCAAATTTATCTGGAGCCAACCTCAGCGGCGCAGATTTAAGAGAAGCAAGTTTAATTGCCACCATTTTAGAAAAAGCTGTTTATAATAATCGAACTTTATTTTCTGAAGGTATTGACCCCAGTTTTGCTGGAGCCTACTTAATCGCTCCCAATGTTTCTCTGCAAGGGGTAAATTTAGTTGGTGCTGATTTAAGCGGTGCTGATTTAAGCGGTGCTGATTTAAGCGGTGCTAACTTAAGCGGTGCCAATATGACAAAAGTAGATCTTAGCAAAGCTAACTTGAAAAAAGCTTACCTTAAAGGTACAAACTTAGAGAGTACAGATTTAAGAGGAGCGAATTTTACGGGTGCGATTTTACATCAGGTAAATTTGAGCGCTGCTGACATTAGAGAAGTAGATTTTACTAGAGCAGACCTCAGCGGTGGTAATTTGAGCGAGGCAGATTTGAGAGGTTCTGACTTGACAGGAGCGAGTTTGCTTCATGTAAACTTGAGTGCAGCAGATTTGAGAGGCGCTGACTTGACTAGAGCTGACCTCACCGGCGCAAATTTAAGCGGTGCTGACCTCAGAAAAGCTGAGTTGATGAGAGTAAATATGGAGGGTGCTGATTTGAGTGAGGTAGATTTAACTGAGGCTAA